>NZ_CP136628.1:1886825-2189934 GCF_032918005.1 Bradyrhizobium sp. NDS-1 | reverse complement strand
CGATCGCGTCGAACACGATCAGGCGGTCCGCCTCTTCCAGATAGTTGACGAGATAGAGCCCCTGCGTGCCGCCATCGAGAATGGTGACATTGTCGGGCACGGCGTAGCGGCGGTGAAACTCCTCCACCGCGCGCACGCCGAACCCTTCGTCGGCCCACAGGATATTGCCGATGCCGAGCACCAGGATGCGATCGTCTTGCGAGAAAGTCGGCTTCACTTGGCGTTCCCGTCTCAGTCGCGGAATTGCCGTTCGCCCGAGATCATCGAGGAGATGATGCTCTGGCGCGACATGATGTCTTCGCGGATCGCGGTGAAGATGTGCACCATCACGAACACGACCAGCGCCCACATGCCGAGATGATGCCAGGTGTGCACGTCCTGGCTGTTCGGCCAGATCGCAAACACCCAGCCGAACAGCTTATGCTGCCAGCTATCGATGCCGGTGCCTTCCGAATAGAGCGCAAACCCGGTGATGATCATGAAGGCCACGAACAGCGTGAATCCCGTGAACATCGCAATCTGCGCCAGAGGATTATGGCCGACATACATCTTGGGCTCGCGCTCCAGGAACGCGTACCAGCGGATTTCGTGCAGCACTTCCTCCCAGAACTGCTTGCGGTGAACCGGGATGTAGAAGATCTGCCGAGACTGGTGGTTCCCGACGAAAGCCCACAGGATGCGCGTGAGGAAGAATACCGCGAGCACCTGCCCCGCGGCGAAATGGGCGAAGCGGATGTAGCCCATCACGAAATTGTCGGACGCCTCGCCCGCGACCGTCGGCAACGGCGTTCCGATCAGATAGCCGGTCACCATAAGCACGATAATCGAGAACGCGTTCACCCAGTGACAGATCCGTACCGGCGCTTCGTAGACATAGACGCTGGGACGACCCACCGCACGTTCTCCGGAAGCATCGGCTGCGATCGCCGAGAGGTCGGGCCCGGCGTCCGAGGCAGCTGCATCCATCATGATCCTCTCCTACCTGACCTTGACCTTGGCGAGCTGCTGGCCGTCCGGGCTCATGACGTGCGTCGAACAGGCCAAGCACGGATCGAAGGAATGGATGGTGCGCAGGATCTCCAGCGGCTGCTCGGGATTGACCATCGGCGTGTTCATCAGCGACGCCTCGAAGGCGCCAATATTTCCCTTGGGGTCGCGCGGCGAGCCGTTCCAGGTCGTCGGCACCACGCACTGGTAGTTGTCGATCTTGGTGTCCTTGATCTTGACCCAGTGCGCGAGCGCGCCGCGCGGCGCCTCGGTGAAGCCGACTCCCTTGGCCTCCTTCGGCCAGCTCTCCGGCTTCCACTTGTCGACATTGGCGGTCGAGCTGTCGCCGGCCTTGATGTTGGCGACGAGCTTGTCCTGGAAGTAGCGCATCTGGCGTCCGGCCCAGACGGATTCGAGCGCACGCGCCGCCGTGCGGCCGAGGTCGAGAACAGCGCCGAGATCGGCAGGTTCAGATCCCGAAGGAACTTGTCGACGGGATCCTTGAACTCCGCCTTGGTCTGCGCGTAGCCGACGACCCAGCGCGCCAGCGGGCCGACCTCCATGGCGTGACCGCGCCAGCGCGGCGCCTTGATCCAGGAGTACTTGCCGCCTTCGTCGAGCTGCTCGATCGCCGTCTTGGTGCCCTTCGCGTTGGGTCCCAGCACGTAATTCGGCTCGGTGACGCCGTCCCAGGGATGAAGTCCCTTGGTCTCGTCGGGATATTTGTACCAGGAGTGCACCACGAACTCCTGGATCTCGTCGGGATTGGCGTGGTCGACCGGAAGCACCTCGGACAGGTTGCCGTTGATAATGGCGCCGCGCGGCAGCTTCAGGCTCTTGGCGGAATAGTCGTTGGCATGTTCTGGCACATCGCCATACGAGAGCACGCTCTGGCTCGAAAGGCCACCACCATAGAGCCAATCCTTGTAGAATGAGCCGATCGCCGCCACGTCGGGCAGATAGACCATTTCGTTGAACTCGATCAGACGGTCGATGATCGAGGAGATCAGGTTCAGCCGTTCCATGTTGATGGCGCCGACAGCGCCGGTGCCGTCGACATTGATCGGACAGGGCACGCCGCCGACGAGCCAGTTAGGATGCGGGTTCTTGCCGCCGAAGATGGTGTGAATCTTGACGATCTCCTTCTGGAAATCGAGCGCCTCCAGATAATGCGCCACCGCCAGCAGATTGGCTTCGGGCGGCAGCCTGTAGGCCTTGCTGCCCCAATAGCCATTCTTGAACGGACCGAGCTGTCCGGACTCGACGAACTTCTTCAGCCGGGTCTGCAGATCCTTGAAGTAGCCGGGCGACGACAGCGGCCAGCTCGAGATCGACTGCGCTAGCGTCGAGGTCGCCCGCGGATCGGCCGAGAGCGCGGAAACGACGTCGACCCAGTCCAGCGCGTGAAGGTGATAGAAATGGACGACGTGGTCGTGCACCTGCAGGGCAAGCTGCATCAGGTTGCGGATCGAATTGGCGTTCTCCGGGATGGCGATCCCGAGCGCGTTCTCGACCGCGCGCACCGAAGTCAGCGCGTGCGTGCCGGTGCAGACGCCGCAGATCCGTTCGGTGAACGCCCAGGCGTCGCGCGGATCGCGGTTCTTCAGGATCACCTCGATGCCGCGCCACATCGTGCCGCTCGACACGGCGTTACGGATGATGTTGTCGGAATCGACGTTGACCTCGACCCGCATGTGACCTTCGATGCGGGTGACCGGATCGACGACGATGCGCTTGCCGGAATTGTCGAGCTTGAACCCATTGGGTGTCTGGATGCCCATCGCTATCTCCCCTGAACTCGATTAGTGATCTTGGTTCGCATCGTCGCGCTTGTTGGCGAGGCGCTTCGCCGCCGTCACCGCGGCATGCGCCGCGACCGCCGCGCCGACGGCGCCGGCTGCCGCCATGCCGATCTGATCGGCATTCTTCTCGATGCCGAACTGCTTGATGTTGGTGAGACGGTCGTAGAACGAGCCCTTGTCCCAGAAGCCGTCCTCTGAGCATCCGATGCAGCCATGACCCGACTGGATCGGGAAGGACACGCCGCCGTTCCAGCGCACGGTCGAGCAGGCGTTGTAGGTGGTCGGCCCCTTGCAGCCCATCTTGTAGAGGCAATAGCCCTTGCGCGCGGCCTCGTCGTCCCACTCCTCGACGAACTGCCCCGCGTCGAAATGCGGGCGCCGGTAGCACTTGTCATGAATGCGCTGCGAGTAGAACATCTTCGGTCGGCCCTGGCGATCGAGCTCGGGCAGCTTGCCGAAGGTGGTGATGAAGGTGACGACGCCGGTCATCACCTCGGCGATGGGGGGGCATCCCGGCACCTTGATGATGGGCTTGTTGGTGATCACCTTGTCGATCGGAGTTGCCTGTGTCGGATTGGGCTTTGCCGCCTGCACGCAGCCCCAGGAGGCGCAGGCGCCCCAGGCGATGATTGCCATCGCGTCCTCGGCCATCATCTTCAGCTTCTCGACGAACGGCTTGCCGCCATCGATGCGGAACATCCCGCCTTCGTTCAGCGGCGGATTGCCTTCCACCGCGAGGATATACTGGCCTTTGTGCTTGGCGCGGGTCTCCTCGAGGATGGCTTCGGCCTGGTGGCCCGCAGCCGCCATGATGGTGTCGTCGTAGTCGAGCGAGATCATCGACAGCACCGCATCCTTGACCAGCGGGTGCGCGGAGCGGATGAAGCTCTCCGAACAGCAGGTGCATTCGAGGCCGTGCATCCAGATCACGGGCACGCGCGGCTTAAGTTCGAGCGCGTTCGCGATGCGGCTCGCCCCCAGCGGTCCGAGGCCGAGGCTCGTCGCCGTCAGGCTGCAGAATTTATGAAAGCTCCGACGCGTGATGCCTTGCCGCCTGATCACGCTGTAAAACGTTTCCGTCGCCGCGCCCATGAATCCTCCCGCCTTCGGCTTTGACTTTTCGATGACGCAAAGGGTAGCAAGAAGCAGGCCAACAGCCTGGAGAGATTCAAAAGTAGAGAGATTCCATAACGTTGCGAATTTGAACCACTTTCATGAACGGTACGCGAGGACGCTGCCAACACGAGAAGAGGAAACAATTCGATTTGCAGCCGGCAACGAAGTTTCCGGTCAATGCGCGGTGCACACCATGCAGGGCTCGAACGAGCGCACGATGTGCTGGATCGCAACCGCACGCGGGCCGGCGTCGCCGACATCAGTGCCGACCAGCGCCCGCTCCGGCGGGCCGCCGACGTCGAAGGAATCGCGCGGCGAGAAATTCCAGGTGGTCGGCGCGATGATCTGGAAGCGCTCTATCTTGCCGTCGCGCACTGCCATCCAGTGCCCGAGACTGCCGCGGGCGGCCTCGACCAACTCGACATAGCTTCCGTCGGGGAGCTCGCGCGATTTGTCGCGGAACGGCTCCGACAGCCGCAGCGCGCGCGTCCACTGCTCCATGGCAAGCGCGATGCGCGCGGTCTCGATCAGCCGAGGACGTGATCGGGGAAATCGATCTGAGCACTGGAACGCTCATTCAGGAGCGGCGGACCGACATTGTCTATGGCTGGAACGACACCACTCAAGGCATGCGTCTCGTCTTCGAGTTCAATCGCATGGGACGGCAAAAGAAGCACCGTAACCATTATCTGCTCGAACAAGGCCTCGGTCGCTTCGTCACAGGCATCTACAGCCGCCGACAAGCGGTCGCCGCCATGGTGGGCGTCCTTCTTGATCCGGACGCTGATGTGGTCCCGCCGATCAGGGAAGCACTGGAGGACGCCGCCCTCGCAACCGCATTGCGCCTTAAGCCTACCTCCGGCGGCGACCCGATAGCGAGGCCGTCCAATATGTTCAGGGCGGCAGATTTCGACACTGAGCACGAACGAGATCCGTCGCTGGCTCCCACGCACGGCACCATTCGAGTTTCACACTTTTTTCTCGCCTTCGGTTATCCGACAAGCACCCTAAAACTGAAGACAACCTGACGAGGTCTCATAGAGCCCCGCCTAGGCGGGCTCAAAAACGACAACGGAACGTCTCGGCGTTGCTGAAGACACTCGATGCCTCTGGCATGTCCGATGCCAATAAGCACCTGTAAGAAAGAAACGATGATGAATCATCTCCAGCAGCTCCACTACTTGGATAATGACGTTTGATGAGTGCCGACGCTTGACAGCGCTCCCTCTACCATCTGCTGCAGGCGGGGGCAAGGCTGCACTCGATGGCTACGAGTACCAACTCGCCGTCTCGGTGTTGGCGGCTCTGCGGTTGATGTTGATCACCAAATCGGCGACGAGCATCACGCTCGAACCCGCCAACGAGGAAGATCTGGAGTCGGAGCTCGAACCAACGACGCCTGGCCGTGCCCAACCTAGCGCGAACGTCGCAGACGGCTACAAACTCGTCGTGCAGGTGAAGCTGCGCAACAGCGGTCCGTGGTCAATCACCGACTTCGACGCGTTGCTCAAACACGGTACCACCCGTCGGCCGGCCAAACACCACCTCGACGATCCCGGCACGGCTATCTGCTGATTACCAATGCCGACGCCACCGGCGTGGCCAGCGACCTGCTGGTCCGCGGCTTGGAGGAATGGCCGGAAGAGCGGATTTTCCCGGCCAGCCTGTCAGGGACCCTACCCCATGGACCGGAGGGGCGGATCGGCATCTGGGGCGTTCTCACCGAGCGTCTCTTGGACTTGGAGATTAACGACATCCTCGGCTTCCTACTGCGGGTGCCCCAGAGCCGACGAACCGAATGCCGCGCGCGATTGCGCGACGAAGCTCTGCTGCGAATGCGCGGAACGAGCCCGGGCGTGTGGACGCGCGAGGACTTGCTGAGCCCTGATCCGCGGCTGTGGCGGCTATACGATGATCTCTAAGGATCTGCTCGGCTGCGCGACGTCGCGGAACAAAGGCACATGCGACAACCGCCTGAATATCAGGCGAGACGCTCTCGAAGCCTCGGTGCTCAGTGGCCTCCGGACGCACTTGATGAAGCCCGATCTATTCAAGGAATTCTGCGACGAGTTCACCCGCGAGGTTAATCGGTTGCGGATTGAGCGTGGAGCGGGCCTCGCTGCCATGCGAGACGAGCTCCCGCGCATCGAACGCGAACTGGGAAAGCTGCTGGCTGCTATTAAGGCTGGCGGTCCGATATCGAAGCCATCGTCGAGGACATGAAGCGGCTCGAGGCCCGAAAGGCGGTACTGAAGGACCAGCTTGCGAATGCGGAAGAGCCGCCCCCCCCTCCTACATTCCGAACATGGCGGAGATCTACTGTCAGCGGATCGCGGCGCTCTATGAGAGCCTGCAGAACGAGGATGGGAAGACCGAGGATGGGAAGACCGAGGCGGCGGAAGTCTTCCGCACGTTGGTCGATCAGGTGACACTTGTGCCCGACAAGGCTGAACTGGCGATCGTCCTGCGGGGCGACCTGGCCTCGTTCCTGCGGTTCGCCGCAAACAAGAAAAACCCCGACGTCTTTTCGGAGGCCGGGGTTTTGGTTGCCTTGCTTTCGCAAGAATCGTTGGTTGCGGGGACACGCAACACCCGATTCCGGCGAAATGGAACGGGTGTTCTCGAAATCGGGATCTCGCAAGAAATGATGGTCGTGTGGGCTCGTATTACCCGGTTTTTGCGATTGGTGGAAACAGTCATTCCGCGATTGGCTGCCTAGACCATTGCCTTCCCAAAGGTGGAAGTCACACGTTCGCATCGTGTTTGGTGCGCCACATCGTTACAAAACTGGGCACTCCAAAAACTGTCAATCGGCCCTTTAATTGCGGTTTGTTGTCAAGCTACCATTCTTCCTCTCTCCAGTGACACGCCGGTAGCGATTGCTCCGTCGGAGCTGGTCAGGTTGCGGAGACGGAGCGATCGCGGATGGCGAGACGATTGCCTAGCGGGCTTGGCAATCGACGTCGTTGGCGGCTTCGTCGGGTTGGGTTGATGTCGTAGCTGGGGTCATGGTCCTTTCCGAGGTCGCGAGCGCCTCATGATGATGTCCGGATCGGGCGCCTCAACGTTTGCAGCGGAGTGCGGGCGAACCGCCACCAGCCGATTGACCGAGGTCACCACGACCACCGTCCCAGCGGGACATCGCCAGTCCGGCGGACCGGACCAGGAACTTGCGAGCAAATATCAGATTGGCTTCGGCTGGCCCCAGTCGAACGACGTGCCATCGACCCAGATGCAGTGGAGAATCACGGCGATCTTTCGGGCGATGGCGACCTTTGCCTTCTTCATGCCGATCCGCTTGGCGAGCTTCATGCCCCAGGCCTTTAGGGAAGACCACTTTTTGGTTCGATAAAGAAGGACAGTGGCGGCCTCGAACAAGTAAGTTCGGAGAAGCCGGTCGCCCCATCGAGATATCTTTCCGTTGGTGTCGGTTTCGCCGGATTGGCTGCGCCTCGGCGTAAGGCCTAGGTAGGCGCCGACCGTCGAAGCCGATCGGAAGCGCGAGGGGTCATCGATCGTGTGGCGGAACGTTAGGGCCGTCACGACACCGACCCCCGGGACCGTCATCAGGCGACGCGTCGTGTCGTCCAGCTTTGCCAACCGGCGGACCTCGTTGTCGAACTTACCTTGTTGTTGACAAACGTTCTCATGGATCGAGAGCAGCGGCGATATCACGCTGAGAAGCAAATGATCGACGCCCAAGAGTTCGCTGACCTGGTTGCGGAATTGTTGGCCGATCGCGCGAGGGAACAGCAATCCACATTCCTTGATCAAGCTGCGAACTTGGTTCTCGATGTCTCGGCGCATGGACACTAGCCGAGATCTGGCGACAAGGATCGCTCGGATCTTCTGGCTTTCCTCACTTTTGACTTTTACCTCTCGATACCATCCAACCCGCACCAGTTCGGCAAGCCCTCGCGCATCATTCTGATCGCTCTTGTTCATTCGGACCGACAAAGCTGCGTGCGCATGCCGAGCGTCGATGCAGACCACCGGAAGTTCAACCCTGCGGAGTTCATGCCATAGCCAACTTGCCATCGCACCGGTCTCGAAGCCGATACGCTCGGCATGAGGCGCATGTTTGTTAAGCAGGTCAGTCAAGGCACCAGGATTAGACCTGGCTTTCCCTTCGAATATTACTTGACCGGTCTCGTTGACAACGCACACAGCGGTTTCTCTCTGTGAGACGTCCAGCCCGACATACTGCTTCATGGGAGCTCCTTCGAATCATTTGATTGCGAGGGCTCAACGATAACGGAGGTTGTCTGCCACGAGCGCCGACCGCAATTACGTCATCGTGTTCAAATTTGGCTCGGACACGCTTGGCAAACACGTTGTGCAAGCGCATTCCCTCCTTGAGCTCTTCCGGCGCCCACTGTTCGCCGTGCTGCCAGTCCGGAGGAACATACAGAGACAAAACTTCCAAAAGCTCGAAATCTCCGCTCCGCCATACTTGGCATCTCGTCGTGCGCCCCAGAAGAAGCGTCTCCCTCCGAGATGCCCCCCGCAGTTTTCCTCATTCACGCGATGTACCCAATGGCGCGGCACGTCGGTCGAAATAGCCTCCAGGGAACGCAGTCATCGGAGGGATTGGCGTATAGGGCTGCCAGAGCGCGAGCCCAACCAGCCGCGCATCCAGCCGCACAATCAATTTGCGAGCGATCATGTCAGCTATCGCAGCCTCAATCTCGGCCTGCATTACATTTGTCCCGCTCAGCTGTTCGCGCAGGCGGGTTTCAGGCAAGCCTTCGTCCGCAGCCAGAAGAATTTTCCGCGCGAGGCCCCTGACCCGGTGTTCGCGCTCGACTGCAATGGCTCGCGTGTCCTCGACTATGATCTCGTCGCCGCTGTCCCGCATCGACAGCATAGACAACCTCGGCTCGCACCAGGCTTTCAGCCAGGCATCGATACCCTTGGCGACAGCGCTTAGCCCCGGGCGGCGATTAGCGCTGCGCGCCGCGAAATGACCGCCGACATCGTCGTCTTCACTGTCTTCGAAGTAGTAAACCTGATCCACCAGATCGCGCTCCGACAACGGATAGACGTAGCGATAGGAGACGGCCGGGCGCAGCTTCAATCCATGTTTCTCGGCTGCGTAGTGATAGGGGCTGTAGCGCTGGTACCGCAAACGCACCGCAGGTCCCGGCTGTAGATGATGCAGCAGCGGTAGCAAAGGAGCCATTTCCGCATACCATGCGTCGCTCTCGCCCGGGAAGCCCCACAGCAAACTCCAACTGACCCGCACACCGTGCTGACGGCACCACTTCAAGAGTTGGACATTATGCGCTGAGCTCGTTCCTTTGCGCATCAGCTTCAAAACACGGGTATCCAGGCTCTCAATACCCGGTTGGATCCAGCGGACGCCGGCGGCAGCCAGCTTCTCCACTTCGTGGCGCTTCAGGTTGGCTTTGACCTCAAAGAAGATCGCGAGCTTCTCGGGTAGCGCGGTGAGGCGAGGCAGCGCCTTTTTAAGGTAGTCAGTGGCCAGAATATTGTCCACCGCTTCGATGCGCGAAGAACCGTAGCGCGCCGACATCTCAATCATCTCCTCTGCGGCCTGCCTCGCGGGTTTCTGGCGATAGGTCATCGATCCGCCGTTCAGCCCACAAAACGTGCAGTGGCTCCGCTCGCCCCACCAGCAGCCTCGAGAGAACTCCATCGGCAGCCCGGCATGGATGCGGTCGGCGTAGAGCGACGCGTTGAGCTCGGCAAAATAGTCCGAGAAATCGGGCAGCGGCAGGTCACCCATGTTCTCGATCACTGCGCGGGGCACTAAGTCGCGCGTCGACGCAGCGGGATAACCGGCCTCGCGATGCGCCGGACCGAAAACGCCAAATGGCAGGTCAGCAGGCGGAATGTCTCTGCCGCGATTAAGGATGTCCCAACACAGCGGGCCGATCAGTAAGTCGGCCTCGCCCGACACGACATAGTCGACCCATGGGAAGCGCATGTGAGTGCTCCGCCCCATTACCGACTCGCAGTTTGCGCCCCCCATGAGAGTGACAAGATCCGGTGAGCGCTCGCTCAGTCGGCGCAGCAACGCGAGCGAGGGAACATGCTGGGTGAAGGTCGAGCTGCACCCGACCATGGCCGGCCGCTGCTCCAATATCTTGTCAGCCGTCCAATCAATAAACCCGCCGATGAGCGAGCGCAGCCTGAGGAAATTCGCGCGACGCTCGGCCAAAGATTTGCCTGCGTGTATCGGGTTGCGTTCGAAATAAAGGTCCAGGAAGGCGCTTTCTTCAGGCTCGAAGTCGGGAAAAGCAACGCCCGCGAACAGCCAATCAACCAGCGCCTCCTCTGGCGGGCAACTCTCAAGAGGCCCATAGTCGGCAATGCCCATGTATTCCAAAAACCAGATGTTGGGATATGCTATCGTGGCTTGCAGCCCAGCCTGGGTCAGCGCTGACTTCAGCAGACCAAGCGCCAACGACGGTCTTTCGACTGCCGACATAGGCATGTTGACTAAGACGATTGGCACATCGATACTCATGTGATGCCACAATATTTGTCGTAGACTAGGCGCGTTCGCCCGGCCGCAGCCTCTTGCGCTGGACGGCAATGCGAACTTCTGCGCGACTCCGTGATTGGAGCCGTGAACATGAAGTCAACTAATTCAGCGAATGCCCTAGGCGGCGCGCTTCGAGCCATGTTTCCGTGTCACGTTCGTTGCATGGAGACTGGAAAGCATGAACGCGCTAGTCCGGCGGAGGGTGCTAGAGCCGAGCGGTGAATGAGTCGACACACCGCTTCGCTCTCGACATTAAGCGGTGCCACGCCGCAAGGATCAGTTCGGGTCGAGTAGTTCTTGACGGAGGGCGTGCAGCGTTCCAGTCGTACTCGACGATGCGCAAAAAAAAGAGGACTTCGCTCGAAGCCGCGAGCGCGGAAGTCCTTCGGTCGCGTCCAGCGCGGAGCTACCAAAGCCCATCCGGCCGAGCTCAGGCAAGTGGTAGGCGAGGTCGTGCCGCCGCAGTTCGGTCGCAAGCGCGTGGAATTCGACCAGTTCCTCGTCCTCGAGTGCCTTTGGCGCGCTGATGGCGTCGATCGCTTTGTCGTAAAGGCGAAGATGGCTCTTGTGCCAGCGCTTTAGGCCCGTATAGGCGTGAACCACGTCTTCGTCGGCCAGACGATAGTTTCGGTTGCCAGTCCCATCGACGTTGGCGTCGATCAGGTTTCGTTTTCGCAGCAGCCTCGCGAACGGCGTTCCTTCGGCCGCATACATCTCGGAGAAAATTCCCTTGCTGATCGTCCAAACGTAGTCCGACATGCGACGGTGATTTTCCCGCAACTCTTCCATCGTCGTGCCGTGATCAAAGAGAATGTGCCCGGCTTGCACGTAGATGGCGTGTTTCTTGAAGACATCAAGGGCTTGCAGGTTTTGATCAACGCTTGCACTCTTCGCCATCCTCTTCAATGCGGATTCCGAATAATTCTCAATACCGCACGAAAACGCGAAGAAGCCGGCTCGCTTGAGCTGCCTAATTGCCTCGTCGGTCACGCGATCCGCTCTGATCGAACCTCGCAAGCGCACGCGCAGGCCTCGCGATTGAATATCGTCGGCAAGTTCACGGCACCAGAGCTCGTCTCGAGGCGGCTCAATAAGGCTGTCGTCGATGACTTTGAAACACGTCGCCCCGAGGCGGCTAACCTGCTCCAGCTCGTCGACGAAGTTTTCGATCGAACGCTGCCTCCAATGCGAACCATCCGATACTTTCGCAAAGGCAACGATCGAGCAGAACGTGCAGTGGGCCGCGCAGCCGCGTGACGAAAGCACGGGCACAGCGCTCCGCCGCTCAAGTGAGGCGCGGATCGTGTCGCGGCTAGGAAAAGGTATGGCGTCAAGGTTCGCGACCGCTGGCCTGCGCCCGCTACGAACGATCTTGCCGTCGTGTTTGTAGCGGATACCTGAAATGTCGGAGAGGTCCAGTTTACCGAATGCAAAGTGCTCGCTCAACTCGCAGACAGTTTCTTCGGCCTCGCCGAGGACCACGACGTCGAACCCAGCGTTCAGGAACTCATCCGGGTGAAAGGTCGGCCCGTAGCCGCCGGCGATCGTCGGGGTTTGTAGACCGCGCTGATGAAGCAGCTGCATGACTTCGATTGCCCGAGCCATATTGGATCGGTAGCAGGAAAATCCGATCCACAGCGGAACCGGCAGCCGGGCTATCGAATCTACGATCTCGTCACTCGTCAGACCGCCCAGCCAACCGTCGATGATTTGGACATTCGCCCCCTTGCTTCTGAGAATACTCGCCAGGTAACCGAGCCCCAAATTTTCCTCGGCGGTACGGTGCGTGATCGGCGCTGGCGTAGCCAGAACTATCGGCGGAATACCGCGTAAGGGTAAGGCTGCCTCGCGCAACGCGAACCTCTCGGTATTCCGTGTACAGTTACGACTAGCTGTGAACGACACTCCAGAGGTGCTTCCCATTGACGCTCCTATGATACCAGTTGTGCAGAACTGCTCTCTGAGGAGATTTAGGTTGTACGTCAACAAGATTGACGCAATGCAAGGGCAGATAGGAACACTCAAGAAGCCGTTTTCAAGCACCCGCAGAGTCGGGCAAGGAAAACCTCACCCGAGTCGGTAACAATGATGCGGCACAAGCGACAAGAAGTAGGCTCCCCTGATCCACAACCAAAACCGGGGGAAGCATGAACTTACACGTCGAAGCCGGCGCCATGAGCAGCTTCATCTATAACTATGCTCGTGCGAACACGAGCATGCTTGTGACCTAGTTCGCGGCGCGGGTTACTTCATAATCGCTTCGGCCTCTGCACGAAAAGCCTGGCGCGAGCCATCTCGTGAATAGAACATGTGGCCGCCTGGGTAGACTACGAGTTTGACGCGCGGTGCTGAAGCAAATGGCGGCAATTGGTCGAGCACGATCTGTGATCCGAGATAAGGCGTGGCGAGGTCAAACAGGCCGTGCCCGACCAGCAATTTCATCTTCGGGTCGGTTGCGAGAATCTGGCGCAGCTCCGACAGCGACTCCGGAAGGCCGCGGCCGTAATCCCAAGCCTGCCCGACCGCGCGGTTGACTAGCTCATAGGAGCCGTCCGGACGCCAGTTTAGCTTGCGCGTAAGGAGATCGACAGTGGCGCTGGTCAAAGGTGCGAGCAGCGTGTCGCTCGACGGATCGCGGGAAAGATGGAAATCCGAGTCCGGAAACGGATCGAGGCCACGCACTGAGGCGTCATATCTGCCGATTAACATGCCGTTCTTACGATCGAACTCACGGCGAAACTCGGCGAGGTCGAAGCGGCCCGCGAGCCTGCGACTCACCGCCTGATCGATGCCGGTCAGCGCCGCGACCTTGTCGGCCAGACGCATGGTCGCTTCCCTGTCCGCCTGACCTTTGATGAGGTCGATCAGAAACTCTCCGCGTGCATAAGCTTCCACGTCGGCGAGATCGGCTCGCTTTACCGGACCCTCGGCTTCACGCAGGGTCGCGACATAGCTCGGCAGTGTTGCGATGTATTGCAGCAGGCCAGTGCGGGCAAATTGGCCATAGTCGAAGAGTGGCGATACCATTATCAGACCCTTGACTCCTATGCCCTGCCGCATCTGCAACTGGTGCACAACCTTTGGCCCGCGAATGCCCCCATAGCTTTCACCCACGATGTATTTCGGCGACAACAGCCGGTCATGCTCTTCGAGCCAGCGACGGACCACCAGCGCGAGCGCGTTGACGTCGCCGTCAACTGAAAAGAGCCGCTTGCGCACATCATCGCCGGTTCCCACGAAACGGCTATAGCCTGTGCCTACGGGGTCGATAAACACCAAATCGGTGAAGTCGAGCCAAGTCTCCGCGTTTGGCCTCACCTCCGGAAAAGTGGATGGCGTGACCTCGTCTGCATTGATCGGCAGCCGCCACGGTCCGGCATTGCCGAGCTGCAGCCAGGCCGATGATGAGCCCGGTCCTCCGTTGAAGAAGAACGTTACCGGGCGCGTGCCGCGATCGGTGCCGTCAAGCTGATAGGAGGTATAGACGATGTCGGCCTCCGGCTCGCCCTTCTCCTCGAACAGGCGGATGGAGCCGGCCGTCGCGATGAAAGAGAGCGTCCGCCCAGGGAGATCAAGCGTTTGCCTGGTGCTGGAGTCCGGGGGCAGGCGATGCTGCTCGGCGACCGACGGCGTACTCGGCGCTTGGCCGGCGCGTTCGCCGGGGCCGCCGTTCTGGCCGGCTGGCGTCGTGGCATTGGCGCGCGGCGGCGGATTGTCTGCCTGCGCGCTCCCCATGATCCCGCTGGCAAAAAGGATCAACGCAAGAGAGGTGGTGCACAGTGCGGTCGACGACATAGAGGTTCTCCTGTGCAGGGCTTGCACTGTTGATGCGCGAGGCGTGTCGGTGAAAACGACCTAGTCATTAGCTCATGCGTGGGAACAACAAACCTACTAGAGTCAGCAGTTGTCACCGTCGGCGGGTGCAGATCATATGCCCCCACCATCGCCAATCGCCCCGATTGGCGGCTTGACCGCTGATCAGCTCAACGCGCTCGGCCTTCACGGCATGGCCAAGGCCTTCGTCGACATCGGAAGTCCCGCTCGATGTCGCGGGAACTGCTTCAGTTTTTCAGGGATCTCCGACAGCGATTTCTCAAAATTCTGGAAATACGCGTCTCGCGATGATGAATACTGGACCAAGTCGCGAAGTTCGAAGACCCGTGGAAGCTCCCGTCGATACACGTTTATCCTCCGCCACACCAAAGGGCGGCGACCAGAGCGAAAATCGCGGCGCCCGCGAAACCCATAGTGACTGCTGACGTAGGCTTGCTCTGATTGTAGGTGATTCAACAGATCGGCCAGGTCGTCGGCGTCTTCCAGGGGAAGGCCATTTTGGGCGACGTCATTGATCAGCAGCAAAACCAGTGCGGATGTCGTAAACCGTCCAGCCGTTCGTCTCGGATCGAATATCGTATCGTACAGTCATTCCTCATCATGACACGCGGCATGGTTGTTTCAAATCTTGTTTGCAAGTGGAGAGAACGATGCATTTCCGTTGTGCAGGGCGCATCCGGCTTCGCCGGTTCGACTCTAGCTACCTATCCAGCGACGAACGGGGTCCTTGTCCTTCGGCATCGATGAGAAAAGCCAGATCCAGGCACTCGAACGCGAGCTACCGGCCTTGGCGGTGATGCCTGGGGTACCGCGGCGGCCCAGATACGTGCGCCGTCGATGCCTGCTGTCTGCAGCGCTCGATGTCACCTCGGGCTTCCGTCATCGGCAAACGCCTCAAGCGTCATCGAGCCATCGAGTTGTTGAAGTTCTTAAAAAGAAACGATGCTCCAGGCTTCGATATCGATGAACGCTCCGTGTTGTCGCGTTCAGCACTGTTCGGTTTGATACGTTTATGGCAGAGACCCGACACCGAGACTCGGTGCTACGTTGGCGCAGTGCAAAGCGCATCGTTTCGTCAACGGCTCGCACAGCATCTCTTGTGGCACGCCGATTGCCTATAAGTGGCAAACAATCTGTTGCGATCACCGCCGTCGTGAAATCGCATGGAGTAAATTGTGACCACCGTGGCGCACGTTTAACGTCACAACTGAGAGATTGGGAAGTGATGACAACTCGTGCGCGCGCATCGGCCAGCAAGGATGGACTGCAGAATACTCGGATTGATCTCGCCGCAGCGCTTCGGCTGATCCACCTGCTCGGCCTTGATGGCGCATCCACAACCAAATCTCGATCCGCGCCTGGCGCGCATGATCGCTTTCTGATCATTAGTGAGGAAGGATGCAGGGCTGAAGCAGTTCGACAAAGGAAGTCGCCGTTTCATGAAAGCAGCCGCAGCACTCCAAGCCCCAGACATCAAAAGCAAGCGATCTCATCGGGGCCGCCGTGGCGTGTGACGGATTTTAAGTCGCAGGCATGGCGCTCGGTCGATCTAAGGAATCCGTTGCGGCAGGTGGAGTGCGGCCATGAGCATTCAGAAAAAGAGGATCGCAAAATTCGATCTTGCACTCAAAAATAGGCACGGTGTTCGTATCGAGGAAGTCTTCAGACTTGGCGCACTGAGAGACGGAATTCAACTTCTCACGACCGATATATCATTTCCAATTCTTGGGCAAATCATACCGAGACTCGAAATCGAGATATTTGGCCCGCAGTTCGTCAAAAAGATCACCGTACGGATCAATTCGAACTCGCCATTTATGTTTGACGGAGAGGTCCTCTTTGCATCAATAAACGACGAAATTGAACAAGTCCGTTGTCGACAACATATTGACCCCGAACGCTCGCCTACGGGTATGTACAATTTCGGTATGATGCGCGCGAATGGCGCCCGGAGTTTCGTGTTCGATTATCATGTTTACTGCTGTTATTCGTGCGAGTTCTGTTTTAAAGAAAATGAGTGGGAGGCGCTGGCCATTCAGGGAGGTGATACTAATTACAAGGCCAATTTTCAGGAGTGTTTGAATTATGCGGACAGGAATGGCCACACGTTTGATGACAAATACGATATCGTTTGGCTATGCACTGGAAGCATCAAGGATGAGAAGACCGAATTGGATCGACATTCGACAATCTCTCGTCGGCTCAGAGAGGCGGGGTATACAAAGAATATTTACGTATCCCAGGTGGTTCCGCCGAGCATCCGAAACGACAGGGATAAGCGAAGAAATTACCTTTCAGTTCTGAGAGATGCTGGCGTTTCGCGATTCAACACGGGGGTCGATATCGTCGATGCCGGAATGCGAAGAAAGTATATCCGTGGCCTGAAGGGCGAATACACTTTTGAAGAGTACATGGCGATCTTTGCCGACGCAGTCGACGTGTTTGGTCGGTTCGGAGCCGGAAGCTGCCTTCTGGCCGGAATTGAGGCTGCAGAGAACACGATTAATGGATTGGAAGAATTGGCGAAGATCGGCGTAGCACCTGCTCCGACGGTGTTGACACCGTTCGTCGTAAAGCAAATGGGCATTCCATTCTCGTTCGATCTCGAAGAGCTGATAGATACCCATGTTCGCTTCAACAATATTGTCGCCCGATATGAGCTGCCAGTCTTCTCCGGCGTATTCAGCTTGGCTTGAGGCGTCGATAGCTACAATCCATGCGGCGTTGTTGGCTCAAAACTAGGAATCCATGAGCGCGCCGCCAGGTTCTTGAAGGATCGCTATGAAAGCCCGCTGGACCTAGCTAGTGGTTCATCACAGTAATTTTGACTCTTTGGCGATGGTTGGATATGCGCGGCCGAGTTTGGCGCCGGCTTTGTCGGTTGTGAACATCCATTTGATGCGGTCTCGTGCTTCTGTTGCCATGCTGCGATCTCTTTTCGGAGCCGTTTGGCGTCGTCGATGCGGCGGCCGAGACACTGGCGCTGCAGCACGCTGATCTCGCACTCGACCATGTTGAGCCAACTGACGTGTTTCGGTGTGTAGTAGAATTCGAGGCGACGCAGGATGCGACGGGCCTCGGCGGGCGCAAATGCTTGATACAGCGCGCCGGCGGACTGATCGACAGATTGTCCTGCACGACACGGATACTGGCGGCATCGGGATAATGGACGTCGACGAGTTCACGCATGCAGTGAGCGTAGTCCACGGCGGCGCGGCGGCCTGCTATCTTGACGTTGCGCCAGCCGCGATGCGGATCGAAGTTAACGAAGAGATTGACGGTGCCGTTGCGGCGGTACTCATAATCGTAGCGCTCGCGCTGTCCGGGCCTGGCCGGTATCGGCTGACGCACCTCGGAGCCCAAGTTTCCGAGATCAGGGAATTGCGTTCTGATGTGATCACGTTCATGTCGTGTCGCTCCTCACGCATCTGCGCGAACAGGAGAGCCGGCCAGACGCGGCGAGTATTCCCCGACGTCGCCATGTACTGAACGGCACCGCTGCACACGGCGCGGATGCCCTTTATGCCAAGAAGCAGGCGATCGTTCGGCAGCCGACGGAACGATGTGATGGTTAGGTAACACTGGTTGCTGCTTTTTGCTCTCATGCACGAGCTTAGCACTACGTGCTTCTGCGTGAATGCGGCAGGCGGAGGTCAAGCGCTGTCTCGTCCGCCGATTCACGATGGCGGGCCGCCAACTGACGCGGTCCTACTCTTGCAGGGCTTCATGTTTGGATTTCTTCGACTGGCCAGCTCATCATATCCCTTCGCAGCTTTCTGCAGGGGGCGTGCAACAATCGTGGTGCAGATCACCATCGGCCATCGGCTCACCGATGACGTGGATCGCTCATCCAGCTCGGCTTGTCACTGATAACCTTCGGTGCGGCGATAATGGATGCCGGGTTGTAGTGGGCATCTATCGGAAAGGCATAATCCGCATGGCTGCCCTCAGTGATATAGCCGGTGGCATAGAGCGTCTCCAAATAAACATTGTCGGACAGCAGCACGTCGGCATAGGGCTCAAGCGCGCCGAAAGTGGCGCGGAACTCCATGTCGGGACGGCCGGGCAGGGTGATCGGCACGCCCTGAGCACTATAGTAAAACTTCTGCCCGTTAACGGAGAACGCTTCCGAGATATAGGACGCCGTGACAGGCGTACTGGCGAACTTCTTGCCCGCTGCCTGGAATTTCGCGGTCACCTGATTCATCTTGTCGAAGTTGTCGGTTCCCTTGAAACGGGAGATTTCCACCATGGTGAGATTGCCCAGCCTATCGAAGGAGGTCAGCCAATCGCCGGCCTGGGTGACCTGGTCTTTATCGATGTGAGGCGACTGGACGTTTTCCGCTTTGATGAGGACCGGGATCAGATTGAGTCTGTTGTTCAGCTGGACCGGGACATTGGCCTGCACCAACGCATCGAGTACTTTGGTTGTCTTATTTTCCCAGCGCGCAACGTCGCGGTCGGTAATCGGCACATAGGTCGAATAGATCTTGATGCCGAGGTGCCTCCGCACGTCAGCATTCTCAAGCGCCGACAGCGCCTTGATTGCTGCGATCGTCGATACCTCGTCCTTGGGGTCGATGATAACGTTGAACTCATCGCCGCTTCTATTCTTCTCGCGAACGTAATCGATGATCTTCTGCAGGTCTTCCATCTGTTGCGGATTGCCGTGGCGGTCAAGCGCCGGAAGTCGTTCATTATTGATGGGATTCCATATCGAGAGGTTCATGTTCTTGATTTCCTCGGTAGGGACATCCGAAATCAGGCAATTGTTCGGATCGCCGGTAACCCGCCCGAGTGTACTGTCATGAATCATCCAGGCATGGCCGCTCTTATCCGCGCGAAGATCGAGTTCGACACGGTGGAAGCCGTGCTTAAGCGCGTTGTCGGCGGCTGAAATGGTGTTTTCGAGAATGCCCTTGGAATTATCGAACAGACCGCGGTGCGGCAGTATTTGCTTCCGATGCGGATCGATGCCGCGGGTCTTGGCTTCGGGGCCGGTCAGGAAGAGATCCTTCCCGTAACCGGAGGTGTCGATTTCGGACTCTGCGTCGGCAAGAGAGCGCCTATCCAGACCGAAGCTGGATTTCCAAGCGGCCTTGTTGCCGGCCGCCAGCCACTTGGTGATCATCTTGTTGACGGTGTCATCGACGGGATCGTCCGGATCATTGGAGCCAAATTTTTGGGTTGTCTCGCCACATGCGGGAACCCGCGGCTGCACCCAGCCGATTTGGGTTTGCATGGCAGCCTTCGCCTCGTCTCCCGCGTTCGCATCGGTGACACTGCCAGCCGCAGCTGAGGCGACAACTATGGTCCCAATCAACCCTAGCCGGGTCAGTTGCTTGCGCCAGCGGCGCATACTGCAAGAGAACACGTTGCGAACGGCGTCGCCACGCAGATCTGTCACGTTGGCGACGGTGCCCGAAGAGTTGAGCAGAACTGTCCCTTGCCTTAACATCCGTCGGTCTCAAATGTTACTTGTGGTTGAAGTTGCGGTGTGGAGTCTACGAGCTTTCTTGAAGAGGAAGACGGATCACCGTCCCCGTTGGCGCCTCTTCAAGAGAGGAAATGAGCCCGTAGATCTGCAGCATGTTCGGATCAGCCGCGCAAGAGCTGTCGCGCCCGTTTATAGCGTATCTGATTTTGGGAGGGAACGCCTGTGCTTCACTGAAAACTACGGTGGAGCGTACCAGTAAGGCGGCCGATTGCATGGCGGTGGTCCTTCGAGAATGAGTTTGTTTGCGTTTAAATGAGAGGTCATCGCCCTCAGTCAAGAGGGTGAAGATAGCGCGCTTCCGCGCGGGCAAGTTCGTCATACCTCAACAGTTCGAAGACCTCATCGAGCGTCGCAATATTGGGCTCGATACCGGCAACGCCTTCTTCGGCAATGATACGACGGCAGATCTGCTGCATTGCCGCTATTGCAGCTCGCACTGAGTGGTTGGCCCAGATCACTGTTGAGATGCGGGCATTACGATACGCAGAGACTGGTGTTCGATAGTATGTCGTTGGCACGATCACGACGGGCAATCGGCTTTGCCAGGTGCGCGTGAAGGAAAGAACCTCGTCCGCGGTGCTCTTTCGCGAGTGAATCAGGATCGCGTCCGCACCCGCGTCTGCGTAAGCGTGAGCGCGTAATATGGCTTCGTCCATTCCATGCCCCGCGATCAACGCCTCGATCCGGGCCACGAGGACCAAGTCTTCCGCGACTGTATCCTTAACTGCCCGCAGGCGGCCGGAGAATTCGTGGATATCGGCGAGGGGGTGACGATCGCCAATGAGCGAGTTCATCTTCGGAAAGCAGCTGTCCTCCAGCGCAACGCCGGCAGCGCCTCGTTGACGGAGCTTGCGGGCAAGGAGGCGTGCATTGTTGAAATTCCCGAAGCCGCCATCGCCGTCAACCAGAACAGGCAGTTTGCTCGAGTCCACGATCCGCTCGACTGCATCGACAAGTTGGCACCATGACGCTTCGTTGACATCACGATACCCAAGAGAGGAGGCAATTGAAAGACCGGACGCCCAGAGACCTTTGAACCCTGCCCGCTCGGCGATCGCAGCGGAGAGGCCGTCATGCGCTTCCATGAGGAAGGAGAGTTCAAGATTGGAGCAAACCTGTGCACGCAGCATTTCTGCGGGCGAGGATGCGGTGCATCGATCAGGACCGTTGGCGAGTACAGATTGTGGTTGACGTTTCATGCCGAACACCCCAGGAGCGACGGTTGAGCAACCCGACAGAGCAGCCCAACCTTCAATCGGCATCACTCGGCTTTTCTGACATCTAGATCAATTAGCAGGCTTGATAGTTGACGGGGCGTTCCGCGCCCGTCCGGTCGAGGGCGAGGGCTCTCTCTGTGGATCGACGCCACCTACGTGAAGGTGCGCCAGCAGGGGCGCATTGTCTCGGTCGCGGGGATCGTCGCGATCGGCGTACAGTGATGGCCGGCGCGAAGTCCGGGGACGTGGATGTCGGCCCATCCCCGGATGGCGTCCTGCGCAGGCTCGCGAGGCGGGGTCTGCGCGGCCCTCAAGCTAGTGAATCTCGGACGCCCACGAGGGCATAAGGCCGCCGCCAAGGTGCTGAACGCCACGTGACAGCGCTGCCGAGTGGAGGTTGTTGAAAGAGTTCGCGCGAACTGATTCCGTTTTCCTTGTGAGTCGCGGTCGGAGGGGCGCCATATGCTGGGAAGGAACAGAATCAGCTAGAGCTGTTCGTCACCTCCGCGCTTCGCCAGCAAATGCCCGACGACCAGTGGCGGTTCGGGTTGATCGCGTACTCTATTCTTCTGGGCTACACCACGAAGTCTCACTGCTATTTCTTCGGCGATGGCCGGGCGATTATCCGGAAGTCGCTGTACGGTTGATGCTCGCTGGGCTGTCACTGGGCATCCTCGACGATCGGAGGCTCAAGTCAATGTCGCCATCCGATGGTTCGTCGGCTACGGACCGCATGACGCTCTTCCCGACCACTCCAGCTTGATACGCATCCGCGAGCGGTGGGGTGCAGAGCGCCACCGCATGATCTTCAAGCGGACGGTCGGGGCGCGTCTCAAGGCGAAGATCGCCACCGCTGAGGTCGTTCACGTCGATGCATCGCTTATCCGCACCACTCTGAGCTCAATAAGCATCGTCGGTAGAGCGGGCGGCACTCTCACGATCAGACTGCGGCATGTTTCAAGCGCCTCGTGCATCGACATGTTTGCAAATGATAGAAGCCATCGCCAAGGGCAAGTCTAGAGCTGCTCGACTCCGAGCACCGTAGAGCCGCAACTCTCGTCTCAATTCTAACGACTTATGTTTGCGCTCGGGTCAACTACCAACGTTAGTATCTGATCTACTGATGGGAGCAAACTATTTGTCGGATGAGCATCGGGCTACGCAAACATCAGCTGCAAGGAGTTCAGCATGCAGACTCACTCACAATCTGTTCTGGCCGACGGCCGCGATCGATGCGTTGGCTCCTCGGTTCCAAAATACTGTGTGCTCAGGTCTGCTCCAACCGCGCCCCTCCTTGTAAGTGCATGAAGGGCATCTTGGCGCGATGAAGAGGTCGCCGGTCTCAATGAACTCTAAAGCCCCATTTGGCTACGACGCGGTTGTCGATCGGAAGAGTGATATCCGCCGAGGCAGATCGCGTACCGGCGGCGAAGCGGTTGCGATCACCGTAACAAATTCGACCATCGATGCAGGAGGAGCGCAGATGTTGGCGCAACGGATGTCTTTGCTGCCAGTTTCGGGCACTGCCGCCGCCCGTGAGGCGGCTAAGATAGCTGCCGCGACCGGCCGTCAGATCATCGATCTGGCCGACGGCGAAGTCATCATCGAGCCACCATCATCCGTGCGCGAAGGAGCGATTGCCGCCATCAATGCCGGGGCGAACCGGTATACCGATTCCATCGGCCTGACGCCGCTTCGCGGCGCCGTTGCCGCAAAGCTGTCTGCGGAAACAGGCATCGACTGGAATACGGATAACATCGCTATCACTGCGGGTGCAAAGCAGGGCCTGCTCGACGCTGCCTTGGCGGTGTTCAATCCTGGAGATGAGGTCATCATCATTCGCCCCTGCTGGCCGACATTCCCGTCCCAGGTTCTTCTCGCTGGCGCAAAGCCCGTGTTCGTCGACGTTCGCCCCCCGACATATACTCCTGATATTGTCGCAATTCGCGCCGCTGTCAGCCCGCGCACGAAAGCCGTTATCATTAACTCGCCGAACAATCCGACCGGCGCAGTCTATGATCGAACGACTCTACAAGCTATCGGCGATCTCGCGATCAACTATCAGCTCTGGATCGTTTCCGACGAAAGCTACTCCAGCTTCGTATTCACCGGTTCGCGCCATGAGTCGATCGTCATGGCGCATCCCGGCGTCCGTTCAAGGACTATCCTGGTCAACGCCTTCTCAAAAGAGCTGGCGATCACCGGTTGGCGCCTGGGTTACTTCGCAGCTCCGCCGGAGATCGTTTCCGCGGCCAAGAAGCTGCAAAGCCATACGACCTCGAATGCCAATGTAATCGCACAGCACGCCATCCTGCATCACCTTCAAGTTGGCGACGGCAGTTTTGAACGAAAGATGCATGAGCGTCTGTCCGACGCTCGCAACAATGGCCTTCGCATCCTCTCTGGTCTGCAGGACGTAAGCTTGCCGGGCGCCGACGGCTCGTTCTTCTTCTATCTCGATCTCAGTAGGCTTGTCTCAGCTTTGCCGGCCAGCGGCCACCTTCGATCCACCGACGACATTGCACGATTGCTCCTGGAGGAAGCCGATGTGGGATCCGTTGCCGGCGGTACCTTTGGCGACGTGAATGGCCTGCGTCTCTGTTTCGGTGCTCCACCAGACCTGCTGGAGACGGGACTGAAACGCGTCGTCGAGACCCTGAACAGCCTGAAGACCAGGCAAGCAACGGCTTGAAGCTTGCCGGAAGGACGTTTCAAAATGCTCAATGGTACACGGGCGGTGATCCTTGCCGCAGGAATGGGCTCCAGGCTGCGCCCCTACACGGAATTTGTTCCGAAACCTTTGGTGGAGGTGAACGGAACCCCGATGCTGCACAACGCGCTGCATCAGTTGTCTGAGCTCGGGGCTCGCGAAGCAACCATCGTCGTGGGTTATCGCGAAGAAGCCATCGAACAGTCCTGCGGCCATCGGTTCGAGGAGGTCGACATCGAGTATGTCCACAATCCCATCTTCGATCGGACCGGCAGCGCCTATTCCTTATGGCTAGCGCGAAATACAATGCTTGCCGGCGACGCCGTCTTTCTCGAAGGCGATGTGTTCTTTGAGCGCGAAGTCCTCGAAAGAACACTTCGAACGGTCTCATCTACCAAGCAGAGCGTGGCGGCTGTGGCGGCGTTCAACGCAGCAATGAGTGGTTCCGCCGTCGAGCTGGCTGACGATGGTTCTGTCGTCGCGTTCGTCATGAACCAGACGCCCGTCGAGGCCCAGGCCAGGGGTCTCTTCAAGACCATCAACCTGACGCGCTTTTCCGCGGACGCCTCGCGCGAACAGGTGGTGCCAGCATTGCACCAGGCTGTGGAAAGCGGGCATCGTACGGCCTATGTTGAGCAGGTCCTCGCACGGCTTGTCGAGCAGCGAGAGCTGCAGCTTTCAGCGGCGGATTGCAGCGATACCCGCTGGTTCGAAATCGATAGCAAAGATGATCTGCGCCTAGCGGAGAAGATTTTCGCGCCGTCGATGGGCCGGGCAGTTTCCGTGGCGAGTTCCATCCCGCTGACGGGAGCAAGGCGATGATCGGGTATCTGCGTGACTATGCAAATGCCATCACCGCCCTCGCCTATCTGTTTGCCGTCATCGGGCTGTTCCTGGCCTTAAACGGCAAGATAGAGCTCGGCGTTGCGGCAATGCTCTGGACCTGGTTTCTGGATCATTGGGATGGGCATGTTGCCCGGAAGATGCGGCATCTTCGCCGTCCAGGTGTGGCGGAGTTCGGGAAAAGCTTCGATGGATTTGCCGATCTCATTCATGGCGTTGTGTTCCCGGCCACGATCGTTATCCTTCTTGGTCAAGGCACGATGCTTTCGCTCGTCGCGAGCTTGGCGCTGGTATTGGCGGGCGCGATCAGGCTCAGCTATTTCGAAAATGTAGGACTCACATCTGACGCGCGATTTATTGGCATTCCAGTTTCGTACGATACGCCAATCCTTACTATCCTGCTGCTCGCTCGCCCGTTGTTATCGGACGATGTTTTTCCGACGATTGTTGCGGCAGCATTCATCATACTCGCGCTGTTACACGTGAACACAGCAATCCGCGTCCCAGCCATTCGTGGAATTGCGGTGCCGATCGCGACGGGCTTTGCAATCGCCGGCTCGATCGCGCTGGCAACTGTCGCAGGTATTGCCCGTTAAGCCGATCGAACATCGTTGTGGCTTTCAAGCCAGGGAGGGAAAAATGGACGATCTTTCAAACGTTAGCGAAGTTGCACAGGCTTCCGCACGGCTCATCGACTTCGGACGCAATTTTCCGCCTCCGAGTCCGCTTGTCGGGACTGCAATCCAGGAGTCCTTTTCCTATCTTGCGAAGACGAATATTGCAGAGGCTATTCGATTTCCTCGTTTCAACGGCACAGCGAAGGATCGTGAAGCCGGTGCCAACTGGCTCGCACGGCGACTTGAAGGAACGCCGGATCCGGAGGGAATAGTGCTCGCTAACGGCACGCAGAGCATCCTCGCTATGTTGCTTGCGTACTATGTTAAACCAGGTGGCGTGCTCCTTACGGAGGCACTTACCTATCCTGCGATCAAACCACTGTCGCATCTATTTCGAGTAATTTTGTATGGCATCTCAATTGATGCGGAGGGGATTGAGCCTGAAAGCCTTGATCGTGCGTGCAACAAGTTCAAGGGGAAGGCGCGCGCCTTATACTGCATGCCTACTCTTCACAATCCCACGTCAGCGATTATGACCGAGACGAGGCGACAAGAAATCGCGAAGATCGCGCGCCGTCATAATCTTTCGATCTTTGAGGACGACATCTATGGCGTCCTTGCGCAGAACGCTCCTCCCCCCCTTTCTGCGTATGCGCCCGAACGCAGCTGGTACATCTCGGGTCTCAGCAAATCCTTGGCTTGTCAGCTTCGGGTCGCCTACGTTGCGGGTCCAAGTTTAGCGATGACGCAGAGGGTATTTTGGCCTGGGGTTAGAACGACAAATTGGATGGTTGCGCCTCTCATCGCGGAGATCGCGACCCATTGGCTAACGACTGGCGTGGCATCTGAAATTATAAATTCAGTGCGCCTCGAAACGAAAAGCCGACGGAATATCGCGGAAGAGGCGTTCGGCATGCCATTCGATATCGATCCGGCAAGTTACCACCTCTGGATCAAACTGCCCGACCACCTAAGCCTCAATGATTTTGTCGAAGCTTCGAAGCAACGAGGTGTTGTCGTCGGGGCTGGAGATTCCTTCGCCGTTGGTTCGTCTCTAGGCAGCACAAGAGTCCGGATCGGACTTGGGGTCGCCGCCGATCACGACCAACTTCGCAACGGCCTGTCGATTATCGGCAAACTTATCAGAGCATAGCTTTCGGAGATTTTTGAAAGGTTACGATGACTACCAAATTTCCCAATTTTGAGACCCCCTGGTCCGAGTTCACTGGCGAGGGCGAAAGCTATGACCTTTATAGACCCAGCTATCCCGCTGAAGTTGCGAGTGTGATCATTGATCACGTCACCAACAAACGCTTCGACGCCCCTATTGTGGACGTGGGAAGCGGCACAGGAATTTTCACAAGGGTGCTCGCCGCGGAAGCGCAGGGAAGGCTCTCCGTTATTGGAGTTGAGCCGAACGCAGACATGATCCAGATTGCTGGTAAGTCAGCGCCCCACGATCTGCAAATCACGTTCCGCATTGCACCAGCTGAGCGGCTGCCATTTCCAGACAAGTCTGTGTCTGCCATCGCGGCAGCTACAGCGGCCCACCGGTTTGATAGACAGATGTTCTACACCGAGGTCGCGCGCACATTGCTCCCAGATGGGATGTTGGCGCTTGTTCACAATCGACACCGATACTGGGACAGCCCGGCGCTTGCCGAATACCACGAATTCGTAGAACAGTGCATTCCAGAATATCGCAGAGGCACCTTCACAACCGTGGCTGGAACGTACTCGACGATCGACTTTTACAGCGAGCTCGATGCTGACCTCCGATTCGCAGACGTGAACGTTCGGCATTGGAATTGGGATTTTGATGTGGACCTTTCACACTTCCTTGCACTGAGTTTCTCGTCCAGCCTCATGCAGCGATCTGCCTCGGCGATTGGCAAGCAAGCCGTTGCCGAAAAGCTAACCGAATTATTTGAGCGATACTCGCAGGAAGGTCTACTGCGTCAACCTCACGTGACCGAAGTGACATTAGCGACAAAGCGATAATCGATGTCATCATTGCCTCTAGTTTGAATGGCCCTGGGCCCCTACGGTCTACCCCGGATCGCACGTCTCGCCATTTGATGGAGGACTCGAAATGCCGCTTTCCCTGTGTTGTCAATTGGAATGCCTACTCAAGTCCTCGCCCATTTTATCGAAACGGCCTCGTTACCCCGGGCGCCACTCGTCGTGGACACGCACTCGGGAGGACGTAGCGTTAAATATAGGTGTTGCGCGATGATTGGCCGAGACAACACAGCAGGATAGGCTCATTGAACTTGTCCAGATCTTTGGAACGCCAATGACATTCGTTTTGGACAAGGAGGATTACAATGCGGGAAGTCTCTTCGCCGCCTGTGAACGCGTTGGAACTTCAGTTCTGGCCGCAGAACGCGGCGGAGGTCCAACCATCAAGATAGACGCTCTGCGGAGGAGATTTTACGAATAGTCGTGCATCTTGAAAATCCTATGCGAACTGCCTCTTACGGCACTGCTTCTTGGGGCAAACCACGAGTGACCATTCAGCGGTCGCGATATATAACCCTCGAGACCAAGACTCAAATAGCGATGATCTCATCATCAACTTGCTCGCTGCGGCAAGCTGACTCCCTCCCGGGCATGCCGAAGAAGCACTGGGACCGCCGCTGTCACCTTCACCATCTTTAGGGGCACGATCAACGGAGTCGCCGACCGACTATGCTTGCAGCTTTGCAATTATCCAAGGAGCTTCTTGGTTTGGCTTGCCATGTTCTGTAGTGCTTCCTCCGGTTTGCTGCCCCGGAACAAAACACTGCGCATTTGATCGGAAATCATCTCTACGATCTTGGCCGTGTTGTCGCTCGGGAATGAGAATTGGTCCCCCGTCACCGCAAGCCGTTCTACGATGTCCCGATGCAGCGGGTTAATCTTCAGATACTCGTCGAGGAATACGGCGTCCTTGAGAGCCACAAGATTGATGGGCATGTACCCGCTATTCTTCGCCAGTATCATCTGGCCCTTTTTGCTGGCGGCGAACTTCATGAAATCGAACATGACCTCTTGCTTGGCCTGATCTTTGGTGAACATGAAGAAACCATGACCAGCTCCGGCCAGTCGGCCCTGAGGCTCGACAGGAATCTGGGCGATGGCCAGTTCGAAATGCCCGGCCACCGCCTTCGCCGTCGAAGTCATGCCGCTTGCGGACTGAATATGCATGGCAGTGCTACCCGACTTGAACGCCTGGCGAGCCTGCTCCGCGGACATATCTGTCCTGACGATTTCACCAAAGCGCGCAAGAGTGGTAAGCGCCTGGAGACCTGCCGAGCCGTCGAAGGCAATTGCGTTCCGTACCGGGTTCATCATCTCGCCGCCGTAGGACGATATTAGGGTCTGGAACATCCAGGCGTTGCTGGCCTCGTATTCGATGAAACCGCCGCTGACCGTCTCGTTCAGACCCTTGACCTTGAGACCGACTTCATGAATTTCGTCCCAGGATGCTGGAGGTTTCGGATTCGAGTAACCCGCCTTACGAAGTAGGTCCATGTTGCAGTAGATGACGGGAATGGTCGTCCCGAACGGGACGCTGAAGACTTCGCCATTCACGCTTGCCGCATCGATCATCGTCTTCGAAAGTCCCAGCACTTCGAAACTCCCAGTGTCGCCGCCGAAGAGCTTGTTCAAAGGCTGCGCGATCTTTCTGTTGGCGAGAAACCGCGCATAGGTCAGGGCTTGCCAGGAGCCGTCCGGCAAGGAATTCACAAGAGAACCTCGGATCGTGCTGTTCAATAACGGGCCCCAGTTGTCCCCGTCAGCTACGAATTTGATCGACTTCGAGGGGTTATCGGTTTCGAATTGCGTCGTCAGTTCGGAGAGAAGGGCTCGGTAGGTCGGATTGGCCTGCGAAATCGTGACGGTCGTTTTCTGGGCGGCTCTGATGACGGCCGGCATGGCGTATACGGCTGTCGACACGGCTCCGGTCACCAGGAGGCTTCTGCGGGTGATCATCATATTGGTGTTCCGTTAAGGGGCAATCCGGTTCGGCGTGAGCAATCGCTCGAAAACTCCGATGCCGTTAATTGCTGTGATTGCTGACATGAGAGGAAACCGCGGGAGCTTCTTACGCCTCCGTCGGCACCGCGAGCTTGAAGAGGCCATCGCCGATCTGTGTCGCAACCTGCAGGCGACGGCAGAGTACGAACCCGGTTTCGGCGAAGTAAACCGGGATCGGCCTGGACCACGGTGTTTCGATAGAATGCAGGAGGCCGGCCAACTGGTCTTTGGTGACCCAGTCGCCTAGTTGCACGAGCGGCTCTAGCAGCCCGCTAGCTGGCGAGAGAACGGTTGAGCTGATCGGGAGGCGACGCATGAACGAGACCTCGGTAGCTGAGTTCGAGGGGCCATCACAAAGGACGCCGGCCTGATGCAGCAGACGCATGACGCCGGTGCGCGCCGGCTCCAGCGTCGACGGGTTGACTGATCCTCCTCCGCCGATTTCGGCAGAAATGTTGAGGACCCCGGCGCGGTCGCATGCTCCGAGAATGCTCGAATGGGAGTAATCTTCCTCATCGACGAAAAACGCGACCGGAAGTCCGAGTGCCTTGGTGAGATCCACGACGCGGCGTCGCCTGTCGCCATCGATGGTTCCAGAAAGCATTGCCGACGGGAAATAATCGATGGATTTACCGCCTGTATGGATGTCCACGACAAGTTCTGCGCGGGACATCAGGACCGTCTCGATGAAGTGCGCGATGCGCTCGGTCGCCGTGCCGTTTTCCCTGCCGGGGAAAACGGCGTTCAGATTCCCGTCGTCAAGGGGGGAAAAGCGCCGTCCGGCTCGAACGGCCTCGGCATTCGCGGCGGGAAGTACGATCAACTGGCCGCGAACATCCTCGACTTCTAGGGTGCCAAGCAGCGACCTTGCGATTAGCTGCCCCTCATATTCGTCTCCGTGGCAGCCGCCGATGACCACAACGCAGGGGCCGTCGCCGTTGCGTATGGATGTGACAGGAACCATAGAACATCCGAATGGCGATAGCTCGCTGGTCGTCCTCACGTTGAGATAGCCGTCCTGACGGCCATCCTTATCTAGATCAATGCCCAATTTAAACGGCTGGTTCATGAGCTCAAACACCTCCCGGTTTGACGACAATTCGAATCTGTGAAGCGGAGCAGAGACTGCTCTCTCCCACAAGCGATACTCCGCGACGGCAATATCGCTAGGTTCGCTCTAGGACATGTGTTCGCGAAACCTCGGTGGCGAATCTCAATCCGCAGGAGCAAGGAAGTTATTGAGATCGTAAGGTGCCTGGACCGCAGTCAGGGACGCCTCAATCGGAGACTCTAGAGGAAGGCAATGACGGGGGAGCACGACGAGGGTGCGCCTTCAGGAGAAGGAGATCGGAATCCGGTCGCGCTCGCAGAGCTTGGAAAGCGCCTCGCGCAAAGTGGCTTTCACCTCCGAAAACTCTTGTTCCGGTAGGAAGTGCGATTCGATCAACTTGTGGTCCAGCGTCCAGATCGAATCTTCAGGTAGCGGATCCGTGCCGTAACGGGGAACGATGTTCCAATGCACGTGAGCGAACGAATTTCCGAAGAATGCGACGTTCATTTTCTTCGCGCCAAAGGACAACTGAACTGCCTCAGCGACCATCGCCATTTCCAGAAGGTGCTTCGTGCGAATCTCAATCGGAAGATCATGCAGTTCGCGTGCCTTCCGTTTCGCGGAATAGAAGCAGTAGCCTTTGAAATACTGACGATTGCGGCTGAGCGTAACAATGCCTGTTTCGAGCTCGGCAACGAAATGACGCTCGTCTGAATTGTCGATCAACCGCAGGATTTCGGCCGGCGAATAGCTTTCATGAGCCATTATATATGTCTTTCTATATGGAGGTCCTTGGCCGTCCTCGCACCGAAGGGAGGACGGCCAATCGTCGATATCAGGATTTCGGAAGGCTCGTCACGTCGCGAACCGTTGCCGGCATCGGCCCTTCGGCGGTCTGCTTGAAGGGCACCATATTTTGCAGGTCGTCACGACGGATGTGATCCTCCTGGACTTCGGGTCGGGGTAGGCATTGGTTGAACGGATTTCACCAATTCCGCTGTGCGCGCAGAAGGATGTTCACGGCGCCCTGGTCCTTCAGCTCATAAGCAGCACCCGGTTTGGCAATACCTGACTGGGGCGGCAGCGTTACAGTGCTTCCGCCTGCATACTTTTGATCGAGCATGTTGTAAGCAAGCTCGGCTGTGAAGGACAGGTTCTTGACCGGGGTCCAGATTGCGCGTGCACCAACAACTGCGTAGTTGAAGTCGGGGTTGCAACCGGCAACGCCGCTCGATAGCGCGAGACCTGCTACGAATGCGCCGCAGACGTAACCTTTCGCTCTGCTGTCATACCGGACAGCAGCCCACGCTCCGTAGAGGCTGGTGGCCCAATGTGGATCCCAGTTGTGGGTGTACCCACCGTTGAAACCATAGACCGTGGTCAGCTCCTGACCGGCACCGGCGACAAAGACGGAGTCAGACACACCGCCAATCCCGAGACTTTGGTAAGCACCTGTTCCTCCGGTACTGCCGTATCTCGCGTAAGTCGTCGACATATAGCTGTTGAACCCATAGCGGCTTGCGCCATTGGCATACATGCCGCTCACATTGATGGTGTCACCCGGCCCGGTCGGGAGGTTCTTGATCGACAAGGCCAATTGCCCAGCCCAGCCCCACTTGTCGGCTGGATGACCAGTTGGCTCGGCCGCGCCATAATATGCGGCATGGTTGTCATGCGCTGCGACCGACGCCTGAAAGAGGCCCCAAGCTTGGTCAACGCGAAGCATAGCAACGAGATCTGGAGCTCGCGATCCCCCGATGTCGCTGGCACCGTACGCGCCGGTTGCGAGACCTACCGGCGTCGCGGCACTCACGTTCCAGATGTTGGTTGTGTATCTGGCGACCTGATCCTGGGCCGAGAAGGAAGCGGTGATGCCCTGACCGAAGTCGGCTGTATACGTGAATTGATTGACGGCATCTCCGCCGCCGCTGCCCGGCAGCTCGAAGATGTTCGCTGGATACTCGGTCCAGGGTGTGTTGAATTGCGACTGCGTTTGACCGAAGGTGAAGCCGGCGAACTGGATGAAGGCGAGGTACACCTGGAGGTAACCGCCTGCGGCCGTGTCACCGGAGTACGTGGTGGCACCGCCAGAGGGAGCGCCAGCACCGGCGTAGCCACCAGTGGTCCACTGGAGCAGGCCTTCGAAGAAGGTCCGAACGACGCCGTACTCGGTCGCGGTACGCGTATCGATGTCAAGGGCCTCACGAGACCGCATGCTGTAGTAGTTACTAAGGCGGTTGTTAGCTCCGGGCGCGCCGGTTACGCCGTTCGGCAAGAGAGTTGTGTCAAAACGCAGGTATCCGCCGAGTCTGATGCAAGTGTCGGTCCCCGGAATGTAGTAAAATCCGGCACCATGCAGCGAGCAGGCCTTCACGTACTCGATCGCTTTTGCTTTGACGGGAAGGTCAGCTGCTTGTGCGCTACTCAACGCGATGACAGCTGCCGCTGAAGTCAAGACAACCTGTTTGATCGCCCTTATGTACCGCGCACGCTCGCCATGGATCGGCCCATTCGGGGCAGAGCACGGCTCGATCTCGGCGGATCTAGAAGCCGGGTCCGAGTGCCCCATACAGCCGATATTTAATAACGGTCGTAAGGTTGACGCTAGATGGCACGTTTTCGCGTTCGAGTTTCGCTTGGCTACCTTCTTCGGCACAAAAGTCTCCATTCAAAAAGACGCAATCGTTGACTGTACGTTTTCGGTTTCCTAGCGAGACTAGGGCTCCAAAGCGTTCGGCGAGCGCAGGGATGGTCTCCCGTAAGACCGACCACTGGTAGGCGAGGTCTCACGTCAAATTCGACTAGCGTTCTGCCTGGGAAGATGAACTCAACATCTAAATTGTCGATGTCGGTTCGCTGAAACTGCGCTGACAGTTTTTGGATGAATTCGCCAAACGTACCTTCAGCCGAAACAAAGCTCCGGGCCTCGGTTAATCACTCGCTGAAGCGAATCATCCCTCCACGTGTTGTCGGACCATTCGGGCGGTTGAGGCCGCGATCGAAGGAGTCGAAATTGATGTTGGTCATCCGGATCATCTGTACTCACCGGCGTGGCAGTGCGAGGTTCGGCGATACAGTTGGTCTACGGAAATGCGCATCTCGAGCCGGCGATAGCGTCCAGGACTCCGAAATGCCAGACTCTGTCGCACGATGATCCCGATGCGACCAAGAAGACCCGCGGACGCCGAAATACAGAAACGCTTGGCAATGATCGGGTAGTTCTGATCATCGAGGGACCTAGCCTCTTGCAACCGAACGAAGCCTCGTACAGCGTCGCGCGCCAGCCTTAAATAAATAAAAATAGTAACGCTAGTCGGCTCCTTGCCCGTGACTGCCTGCTGACTCCGGCTTGGACAGTTTTGCTACGTTAGCTGAGTGAGTCGCTTATGATTTGGCAGGAAAATCTCACTCGTCCCACGCTAAGGAGAGGAATTCCTTTATGCCATCCTTTAGACACGACGCCGCTTGAATGAGTCGAGAGATGGATTGCGCCGTCTGCTGGGCACCGCTTTCGCCCACAAAAATGGTTTGGCACAGGAAACGGCAGCCGCGAGATAGCGCAGATGCAAGCAGTCTCGTGAAGCACCGCCGCTTCTCTGGTCTAGAAAAGAACGACGGATCTGCATTGCCAATGCCGGCTCGTATGAAAGTGGCAAACATCCTCTCAGCCGAAAATACGGGTCACTTGGTCACTCGCTGAATCGAATGACAACTTCCATGTGTTGCGGTGCCATTCGACCTCTTGTGACCACGATCGGAACGCCGTCAACGGCCACATTGATATTGGTCATGAGTATGACCGGTTGCCGTCGCGACAGCGCAAGCAGAAGGGAATCGGTGTGTGACAATAAACCCGCGGAAATCCGCGTCTCAAATCGGTGATAGTCGACGATGCCAAAGTGGTTCCAGGATTCCGTGAGACTGCCCGTCTGTTCGATCAACGCCTCGATTCCCTCGAATCGAGGCAGTGGGAAATAGCTCGACGAGATCGAGGCGGCAATACCATCGATCAGCGTCAGCGTATCGACTCTGCGTGCGAACTGGGCCAGTGGCACACGGAGGTCGCGCGCAAGATCCCTGTCGACGCGAACCCGCGCGGAGCCGACGAACCGGCGCTCGCTGATCCTGTGCATGTCGCGCACGGTCGTGCTCAGACGGGTCCGCGCACCCAATCGGGAGTGGACAACGCGCTCCTTGACGAAGGTACCCCGTCCCTGCTCGATGCGCACATAGTCGCGCTCCTTGAGCACCGCGAATGCCCGGCGCACGGTGTTGCGGTGAACGCCGAAGATCGCCGCTAGCTCAGTTTCTGTAGGTAGGCGTTCGCCCGGCTTATACGTCCCGCCGATGATATCCTTGCGGATGGCCTCGACCATGATCCGCCATAGCGAACTCGCGCCGCGCCTGGCGTAGAGGGAAGATGGTTGATTCTGTCCGGTCATCGATATCGGGCTTGCGGTTGGCGGAAAGTCTGCGCCGACGTCCAGCGCTTAGCACATCGAACAGCACGGCAATGACCGTAAGTGGCAGATGGTAAGTCGAAATCCGCCGGAAAAGTCCCATGCGCCGCAGGAAATCGGCGGGACTACCCTTGTGCCGCATTGGCGCTTTGCTCTACTGGAGCCGACGCTAGCGCGCCGACGCGGAAGCGCGCGATATTATTCTGGAGGCGCATTCTTGCGCTCCCTGTATCCTACTGTTCGAAACGTACCAAATTCGGGGGCGTCGGCAGAGCGTCGGGCCGATTCGATACAGACCGTTCGTTACCCGGCCTCACAAGAAGGCTTCATCATTTGACGGCTCCCCCCGTCATTCCTTCAACGAACCACTTCTGAGCGGCGAGGAAGGCGATGACAAGGGGAAGAACGACGATTGTGGCGGCGGCCATGAGGGGCCCGTAGTCGTTCCCTGCCTCCTCGTTCGCGAACGCAATAATCCCGAGCGGTGGCGGCATCAGGCTCTCTGAACGGACCGCGATCAGTGGCCAGAAGAGATCGTTCCAACGGCCAACGACGGAGAAGATCGAGAAAGCAATCACCGCCGGGAGCGCCATCGGCACCATCACCTTCCAAACGATGCCCAGTTCCGAGAGCCCATCGAGGCGCGCGGCGTGGACCACGTCGTCGGGAATGGTCTTGAACACCTGGCGGAAGAGGAAGATGCCAAACGGCGAGACCACGAAAGGAAAGATAAGCGCTGCATAGGTGTTGAGGATACCGAGTTCATAGCAGAGCACGAAAAGTGGCAGCGAGAGCACCTGGTGCGGCAGAAGGAGCCCGATCAATACGAGACCAAAGATCAGATCACGGCCGGGAAAGCGCAGTTTGGCGAGAGCATAGGCGCAGGGAGCGCAGATTAGGATTTGGAGTGTCAAGATTGCGGCACAGACCAGTACGCCATTGCCCATGTAGCGCGGAAGCGGCGCGGAGGTTAATGCTTTTCTGTAGTTCTGCACCGCGTACCATTGCTCGGGGAGAAACGCGAAGTGTTCACGAAATATCTCACCCGGCGGCTTCATGGACAGGCTAATCATCCAGACGAAGGGGATGAGGATGAGGGCTGCCGTGATCAGCAACACGGCGTGGCGCAATATGGCGGCCTGAGGAGAGAGGCGGGCGTTCATTGGTAGTGCACCCTCTTGTCCATGACGCGGGCTTGAATGAGCGTTAGTGCCACGACGATGATGAGGAATACGACGGCGACGGCTGCGCCGTAGCCGGTGCGCAAAAATTCGAAGCTCTCGCGGTAGAGCGTGTAGAGCAGTACATCCGAGGCGTGGCCTGGCCCACCCTTGGTCAACACCTTGACGGTGTCGAAGGCCTCGAAAGCGCGCAGCGCCACAACGATGACGACGAACATCAATACTGGACCGAGCATTGGCAAGGTGACGGTGCGGAAGCGATCTAGCCAGAGGTCAGCACCGTCGATCTCGGCGGCATCGTAGAGGTCGCGGGGGATCGATTTGAGGCCGGCGAGAAACAGAACCATAGCGAACCCGAGGTTCTGCCAGATGCCGATGATTGCAAGCACCGGCAACGCGGTCACCTCGTCGCGCAACCAGTTGGCTGTGGGCAGCCCCAGCGCAGAGAAAGTCTGGTTGACGAGGCCGATGGTAGGATGGAGCAGCGCCTCCCATGCGATCGCCATCGCAGCCAGCGTCGCCATGAATGGCAGAAAGTGAATGGCGCGGTAAAGAGCGCGCAGCGACCGTCCGCTCTCGATTAGCATTGCGATGGCAAGGCCGAGGATCACGGTGCCGGGCACCACAATCAGGACATAGATGACGGTGTTTAGGAGCGAGGCTCGAAATCCGTCATCGGCGAATACCTCGCGAAAGTTCGCGATTCCAACGAAGGCGAAGGTGTGCGCGCCGAACTGCCAGTCGGTTAGCGCGATAACGAAGACGGCGATCACAGGTACGAAGAACAGCAGGAAAAGCAGCAGGACCGCCGGCCCCGCGAGGGCGTAGGCAGCCATCCCCTCGGCAAGGCGCTGCCGACGCAAAGGCACCTGAGCGGCGCGCGCTGGCGCGTCCAGCGATTGAGTTGGACCGAGCGCATTCACAGGGCGAACTGCCGGATCGGGGTGACCTTGGGTGTCTCCGCCGACCCGCTCGACCGAAGCCTCTTGCCGTCCTGGCCAAAGACCAGGATGCGGTCGGGATTCACCGACAAATGCAGCGTTTGGCCGAGCGCAATCTGGGGCGCCCGCTCGGCGGCGAGCCGGGCGATAAGCGGATGATCGAGGCCGGCGAGGTCGAGATGGACGAATAGGTCGGAACCCATGTGCTCAATGAGCCGGACCGCCCCGGTCAGGGTATTGACGCCTGCGCACTCGGAAAGGTGGAAGGCTTCCGAACGGATGCCAAGGGCGAGCGCCGTACCAGGCGGCGCATCGGAGAGGATCTTGAAGCTGGTACCCAGCGCATCGGCCAAGCCCCGCTCGCGCACAATCGCGTCGAGAAGGTTGATCTTGGGGCTTCCGACGAATTCGGCCACGCGGCGGTCGTCGGGGTCAGCATAGATATCTTGGGGTGGAGCGACCTGGATCAACTCGCCATCGAGCATCACTGCGACTCGATCAGATAGCGTCATCGCCTCGGCCTGGTCGTGGGTGACGTAGACGAAGGTGACGCCTAGACGACGATGGAGGTCCTTGATCTCGGCGCGCATCTGGACCCGGAGCTTGGCATCCAGATTACTGAGCGGCTCGTCCATCAAAAAGACGGCAGGATGGCGGACCATCGCGCGGCCCACGGCGACGCGCTGGCGTTGTCCGCCGGAGAGCTGGCCGGGCTTTCGGGAAAGCAGATGGCCGATGCCCAGCGCCTTTGCGGTGCGGGCGACTTCTGCGTCGATTTCGGCCGAAATTTGCCGGGCGCCCGGCACGAGCCGTCCCAGGATCGGCAGCCTTTGCCAGATGTTCAATCGCCGCATGCGAAGCGGCAGGGCCATATTGGCGGCCACGGTCATATGCGGATAAAGGGCGTAGGACTGGAACACCATGGCGACATCACGGAGCTTCGGCCGCAAGCCATCAACTAGGCCCTCTCCGATCCTCACGGAGCCGCTGTCCTGCACTTCCAGCCCCGCCAAAATCCTGAGGAGCGTCGACTTACCGCACCCCGAGGGCCCCAACAGCGTCAGGAACTCTCCATGGTCGATCGCAAGCGAAATACCCCGAAGGATCGGCGTTGGACCAAAGGATTTGGTGATGTGATGAAGGTGGATGTCACTCATGGGCCACTTTCTTTCCAGGCCGGCCCTCACGGGCACCTTGCTGAGCTACCCGGTCTTGATGAAACTGCACTGACAGAATAGGTACGACCGCGCCATTCATACCCATCCGGAGGGTCGCTTAGCATGTCCAGGCTGAGCCAACGTGCCGCCACAACGTATTCAATCACTTGGAGGCAATGCGATCGCCAAGATGACAAAGGTGCACGATTCTGCACCACCTCCGTGACAGTACCTTGCCATCGAGAGGCAGACCGGAAATTCTGGCCCCTGAATGACAGTCAGATAGCTGGTCGGCAGCCCGCGGGAATGAATTCCTCTCGTCACGGTCGATAGCGTGCAGGAGATCTCGCTCTGAGGAAGAATTTGGGAAACAGCAACGGGCTTGCGAGGAATGATTGCTTGTCCTCCGCACCAGCAATTGGCGCCGAAGCAAACAGATAAATCAGCGCTTCGGCAAGAGCTTTTGGACACCGCGAACCATGTCGACGAGCGCTTCGTCTGGTGTCCTTTTCAGCGTCACGACACTTTGCAGGTGATCTCGAATCACGGCGGTGATGCGGGGCCCGTTGTCGCCGGGATAGACGTTCACGCTCTTTATCCGGGCGAGCCCAGCAAGGCCAGCGAGGGCGTTCGGCTTCGATTTGTAATAGTCGCCAAGGTATTTCGGGTCATTGACCGCAATCGTGTTGACCGGCGTCAATCCGGTCTTCGATACCATCAGCGTCTGCGCCTCCGCGCCGAGAGCGAATTTCAGGTATTCCCACGCCGCTCGCTGTTTCGCTGGATCGCGAGTCATGATCGCCAGTCCGCTGCCACCCGAGGGCATCCTGCCGCCGGCAGCCGATTGCGGGAACGGACCGGTGCGGATGTCGAGCGTAGATCCAACGTTGGCGGTCAATTGTTCCAAGCGCGAACTGGAGGCGACATAAATGCCGATTTTGCCCGAGGCAAAGGCTTGGCGCGCCTGTTCGGTGGTCATGTCGACCATGCCAGTCTCACCGAAGCGGCGCATCAACTGCAAGGCGCCCTGCCCGGCAGCGCCGTCGAAGGCGATCTTTCCGTCGGGTGTGAACACGTCGCCACCATGGCTATATACCAGCGCGTGGAACGACCAATTGTAACTGTCGGGATAATATTCAAAGAAAATCGGAACAAGTGCAGGGATCGACGTGTGGATGTTGTCGGCGAGCGACAGGATATCGTCCCAAGAAAGATCCAAGTTTGAGAGATTCGGACGCACCTTACGAATGACGCCCATGTTGTAGTAAACAATGCTCGTCGATACCGATTCCGGAAGGGCGATCGTCTTGCCTTTCCATTGCGTCGCGGCGAGCGCCTCTGGCCTCACACCCACCGCGGCCCATAACGGGTCAGCGGCAAGAAAGCTGTCGAGTGGTACGAGCAGCCCTCGCTCGGCGAGGACCGGCATATCCGGATAGCAGAGCGAGGCGACGACGTCTGGCAGATCCTCGGTGACCGCCGCCCTCAGCAGTTGCTGCAACAGGGCCGGACAGTCGGCGGCGTTGGCTTCCGTGACGATTCGTATGTCGGGGTTCTGTTGCATGAACCGCTCGACAATCGGCTGGCGGAAGAGGCCGTCGCGGGCCGGAAAGGCGTAGCCCACCCGCAGTGTGACCGGATCGGCATGGGCTGCGGTCACTCCAATGAGCGCGCCAGCGATGGCCGAGATTACCAAAGACATCGTTTTCATCACGACAACCCTGCCTTGAAACGGAGACGGATCATGCCGGCGCCGAATTGGGTGCCCGGACGGGCATTGTGCTCGACATGCTTCCAACTAAGCGGGCCGGGTGAAGCTGAATTGACAGAATTGGGATCACATCGCCACTTGTACCTTAGGAAAGAACCATCCGGGACCTTAACTTCTCATTCACGTTGGCGACGAAACTAAAGCGGCTTGGTCGAACGTTTATTGGGACAGCGCCTCTCGATTGAGGACATTGTACAACTTCATCAAAGTCACACGATTTGTCATCGCGCTGTCTCTCACTGCCCCTTTGACTGCTGATAGAACTCAAGCGGGTTTAAAAGCAAGAAAGAGGCGCCCTCTGATGGGTCAATCGACCGGTACGCTAAGTCAAGTTCCACAAGCCATTCTTGAGTCCCGCGAAGTTGTCCTGACCAACGCTAAGATCGTGACCCGGTCGACCTGTTTCAAAGGAACGGTCCAGATCGTTGACGGCGCGATAGCTGACATCTCGACAGACAATTCCAAGGCGCGGGGCGCCCTCGACTTTGAAGGCGATCATCTGCTGCCCGGTTTGATTGACGTCCATACCGACCACCTCGAAAAGCAGATCCTCCCGCGCGCCGGCATGACTTGGGATCCCTTGGGCGCGGCCATTGCTCATGACGTTCAGGTCTGCGCGGCTGGGACCACGACGGTGTTCGATTCCCTGATCGTTGGGGCGGTGGGCAACCCGGAGCGTCGGCGCCTGCTGCCTCTGATGCTCAAGGGGCTTGGGGAGGCGCGCCGTCACGGCCTGCTTAGGGCTGATCACCTGCTTCACCTGCGCTGCGACGCCCGCGAGCACAACCTAATTGAACTTTTCCTTGAATATGCCGACCTGCCCGAACTTCGATTCGTCACCATCATGGATGACGGGCCGCGGCGGGACCCGAAGCGCTTCCGCCATCTAGAACGTCGCAAAAATACGCCTGCGGCGGAGATCGAGGCAGCGATTGCCGCCGTCGCGACCACAGAGGACTGCACGGAAGAAAATCGGCGCCGCCTCGTCGCACACTGTCGCGCGGGCGGTGTACCTTTCGCTAGCCACGATGACACTACTGTTGCCCATATCACGGAAGCGGTCGGATACGGTCTCGCCATCTCCGAATTTCCAATTACTCTGGAGGCGGCGAAAGCCGCCCGCACCGCGGGCATGACTATCATCGTTGGGGGACCGAACCTCGTCGCCGGGCGATCACATATTGGGAACGCCTCAGTGCGGGAGCTCGCGCGGGACGGCCTCATTGACATCATTTGCTCAGATTACATCCCTGCGAGCATTCTGCGCGGCATTTGGTACTTAGCGAGCCAATCCGGGGGGCTAACGCTTCCCGAGGCCGTTGCACTCGGAAGCAAGCGGCCAGCAGAAACCTTCGGCCTTCTCGACCGCGGCGAGATCGCTGTGGGCAAGCGCGCCGACCTCATCCGCGTAGCCGACCGAGCCGGCCCTGTCATCCGAGGTGTCTGGACGGCTGGACGTCAGGCGCTGTGAGTTGATCCGAGACACATGAATATCTCAGTGACGCACCATCAATATAGCCGCCAAAACTGGATGACCTTACTTGCCAAAGCGCCGGTTGCAGAACTGGACCGGCACTGGGCGGCGATCGCACGGCCAAAATTCCAGTGGATACGGCGTCCTGAATATGGCGCAGCGATGCTGCGGGGGGCCGTCGGGCGCACCGGCACTGTGTTCAATCTCGGCGAGGCGACTGTGACGCGCTGTACGCTCCAGATCGAGACTGGCGAGATTGGCATTGCCTACGTGCTCGGCCGCAACAAGCGCCACGCGGCACTCGCTGCCGTGTTCGACGGACTGATGCAGCGCGATCAAGCGACCGGGGCGGGCGCGATCGGCCCGATCATTGCCGCGATCGATCGCTGCGTGCGCCAGGCAGAGCAGGCGATCCGACGCGAGGCCCAACGGAGCAAGGTCGATTTCTTCATGCTCGGGCAGGGAGACAATGGCGAATGACGGCTGACCTGATCCCGCCTGCATTCCGCGATCCCGTTCACGATGCGCAGTCAGCTTTCCGACGACTCCTGAAAGCGCTGTCGCGGCCCGGCACACCGGTTTCGTTTCCCGGCCCCGCCCAGCCGCCGCAACCGATGAGCGGGCCGCTGGCCGCTATCGCGCTGACGCTCATCGACCCCGATTGTTCGATCTGGCTCGACCCGGCGCTCTCGAGGGATTCGGTGCGGCGCTATCTCCATTTCCATACAAACGCGCCGCAAGTCAGTGACCCGAGAACCGCGACCTGCGCGCTGATCGGCGATGTTGGCCGGATGCCGGGATTCGGCAGCTTCCATCCGGGTGTGGCCGCCTATCCTGACCGGTCGACGACGCTTCTGCTCCAAGTGCCTGCGCTCGCCGGCGGGCCTGTCGTCCGTCTTTCCGGGCCCGGAATCGAGACGACGACCAGCTTCGCGCCTCGTGGCCTGCCGGACTGGTTTTGGTCGTCCTGGCGCGAGAATGCCGCTCGCTATCCGCTCGGCGTTGACATCTTCCTTACCGACGACCTCGCAGTTGTCGGCCTCCCGCGCTCCACCAAAGCCGAGGAACCATGATCACCTCGATCAAGGGTGGCGAAGCCGCCATCGCTGCTTCGCACCGTCTCCTCGCCAAGCGCCGCCGTGGCAATCCGACGATCGCCGACCTCGGCGTCGACCAGATCCGCGAGCAATTGTCGCTCGCCGTCGAGCGAGTAATGAGCGAGGGTTCGCTCTACGACCCGGACTTGGCGGCGCTGGCGATCAAGCAGTCCGAGGGCGACCTCATCGAGGCGATCTACCTGTTGCGCGCTTTCCGAACCACGCTCACCCGGTTCGGCTACGCCGAACCGGTCGACCCCGCGGCGATGGTGGTACGCCGACGCATCGCGACAACTCACAAGGACGTGCCGGGCGGCCAACTCCTCGGGCCGACTTATGACTATACCCACCGGATCCTTGATATCGCTCTTTTGCGAGCAAGTAGCGAGGATCTTACCGATCTCGCCGGCGACGGCGAAAGTAGGTATGAAAAGGAAACCGAAGACGACGCTGCAGAGCCGGGACCCGATTCAGCGGCTCACGCTTTGACAAAAGATTGCGGCGTCCTCGCGCTGGCCGATATCGTCGAGGACGTCCGGCCAGACGGGCAGTCGAAGGTTGCCGACATCACCCGCGATCCAGTGGTGTTTCCCTCCACACGGGACCAGCGGCTGCAGAGCTTGGCCCGCGGTGATGAGGGCTTCCTAATGGGCCTCTGCTATTCGACGATGCGCGGCTATGGGCGTAACCATCCGTTCGTTGCCGAACTACGCTCCGGTGACGTTGGGGTTGTCCTGACTATCCCTGAGCTCAACATGCCTGTTGGCATTGGGACGATCTGCCTTACTGAATGTCAAACCGTGCATCTGACGACCAGCGACGGTGCGGTGCCGCCTCGTTACACGCGCGGTTACGGCCTCGTCTTTGGCCATAGTGAACGCAAAGCGCTGTCGATGGCCATCCTCGACAGGTCGCTGCGGTCCGCCGAACTCGGCGAGACGGCGACTTACCCGGGACAAGACGACGAATTTGTCCTTTCTCATTGCGATAGCGTGGCGGCATCCGGGTTGGTGCAGCATCTAAAGCTGCCCCACTACGTCGATTTCCAAGCCGAGATGCAGCTGCTCGGCCAGATGCGCGCGGACTATGCGGAACGACATGCAAACCCCAGCCTAAAACCCACTCCCGGGCCAGATATGATTACGGAGGCTCTCAGTGGAGACTGACTTCACTTTCGACGACAGCGGTGTCTACAGTTTTGCTTATCTCGATGAGATGACGAAACGAATGATTCGGCGTGCGATCCTGAAGGCGGTGGCCGTGCCGGGCTACCAAGTGCCGTTCGGCAGCCGTGAAATGCCGCTTCCCCCCGGGTGGGGTACTGGCGGACTCCAGGTTACCGCGAGCATCCTTGGCCGGGACGATGTGCTAAAGGTAATTGATCAAGGCGCGGACGACACCACAAACGCCGTCTCGATTCGCCGCTTCTTCGCCCATGTCGCCGATGTTGCCACGACCGAGCGTACGGGGGAAGCAACGGTGATTCAGACGCGTCATCGCATTCCTGAGCGGCCGCTCACTGAGGACCAGATCATCGTCTTCCAGGTGCCGCAGCCCGAAGCGTTGCGGCGATTCATTCCGCATGAGGCGGTCGCGCGGAAACTCCACGCTCTCGCCCGCTACGGCATTATGTATGTCCGGCTGTATGAAGATATTTCTCAGCTTGGCCACGTTGCGATGTCGGCTGATTATCCGGTTATCGTGAATGGACGCTATCTCGCCTCGCCGTCGCCGATCCCGAAATTCGACAATCCGAAGCTTCACCGCAGCCGCGCGCTCGCCCTGTTCGGCGCGGGCCGGGAGCGGCGTATCCATGCCATCCCACCTTTCACCGATGTCAAAAGTCTCGATTTCGTTGACCATCCTTTCACAGTGCAGCACTTCGAGGCGTGCTGCTCACTTTGCGGCGCGCAGGACAGCTATCTCGACGAGATCCTCCTCGATGATCGCGGCACCCGGGCCTTTATTTGTTCGGACACATCCTATTGCGCCTCGCGGCACGACGAAAGGGCCGCATCATGAAACCGAAGGTGAGAGAAATTCTTCGGGTGAAGCACCTGTCCAAGACCTTTGGGCGCGTTCCGGCTTGCAGCGCGGTATCGTTCTCGCTGCGTCAGGGCGAGGTTCTCGGCATTGTCGGAGAGAGCGGCTCGGGCAAGTCGACGCTACTGCGCTGTCTTGCGGGCCGCATCGAGCCGGATGATGGCAAAGTAGTGATTGCCTCCGGTGACCACGTCGTCGATCTCTGGGCGATGGACGAAGCCTCGCGCGAGCAATTCCTGCCAACGACGATTTCACTCATTCACCAGAACCCACGCGACGGATTGCGCCTTGATATCAGCGCCGGCGGCAATATCGCCGAACCTCTGATGGCCGCCGGCGGCCGCCACTACGGCTCCTTACGCGCAACGGCACTGGAATGGCTTGAGAAGGTCGATATCGAGGGTCGGCGCATCGACGACCTGCCCGAAGTCTTCTCCGGCGGCATGCAGCAGCGGCTGCAGATCGCCCGGGGACTCGCTACCCACCCTCGCCTCGTGCTGATGGACGAGCCGACTGGTGGCCTCGATGTCTCCGTCCAGGCAAAGCTCCTTGACCTGCTGCGCAGCCTTGTCCGCGAACTTGGCATCGCCGTCGTTGTCGTCACCCACGATATCGGCGTTGCGCGTCTGCTCGCCGATCGGTTGATGGTGATGCAGTGCGGTCGAGTGATCGAGCAGGGACTCACCGACCAAGTGCTCGATGATCCTCACCACCCATATACGCAACTGCTCGTCTCCTCAATCCTGCAGGTCTAAAGAAGGGCCAATAATGACCATCCTCATCAGTGTCGGCGGCCTTTCCAAGACCTTCACGCTTCATACTCAGGGCGGCGCAGAGATCGCCGTCTTCGACGACGTCTCACTCGAGGTCCGCGCGGGAGAGTGCGTCTGCCTACACGGCCCCTCCGGGGCGGGCAAGTCGACGTTGCTGCGCTCGCTGTATGCCAATTACAAGCCGGACGCTGGGCACGTCGTCGTGCAACACGGAGACGAATCTATCGACCTTGTAAGCGCCGAGCCATGGGAAGTGGTCGAGGTGCGGCGTCGCACCATCGGCTATGTCAGCCAATTCCTACGCGTCATCCCCCGCGTTGCTACCATCGACATCGTAACCGAGCCGGCGATCGCCATTGCTATTCCAGCAGATGAATCACATGCCAAGGCGAAGGCGCTACTTGCGCGCCTCAACATCCCCAAGCGACTCTGGTCGCTGGCGCCAGCCACCTTCTCGGGGGGCGAACAGCAGCGCGTCAACATCGCACGAGGCTTCATGGTCAACTACCCGGTCCTGCTTCTCGATGAGCCGACAGCCTCGCTCGATGCCGTCAACCGCCAGAGCGTGGTCGACCTGATCAACGAGGCTAAGGCCCGTGGGGCAGCCATTGTCGGCATTTTCCATGATGAGGAAGTGCGCGAGGCTGTGGCCGACCGCCTGTTCAAAGTGGGCCAGTCGTCAGTTCGTAAGTCTCAGCGCAATATGACAGCAGCGGAACCTGTCGCATAATGCCAGAACCGTCCGCGCCCCGCTACGCGATCTACTACACGCCGGCTCCGGAACACCCGCTGACGGTAGCGGCGAGAACGTGGCTAGGGCGCGACGCCTTTGCGGGATGCTCGCCCGTGGCGTCGGCTGGACTCGAGGCCGCTACTACGAACCAAATTCGCGGTGCTCTTACCACTGTGCCCCGCCGCTCCGGCTTCCACGCGACGCTCAAGGCGCCGTTCCGGCTGAAGGAGGGGTATTCCGTCGAGGAATTGGAGCGAGCACTCCGCGCGTTCGTGACAGCTTGGCCTTCTTGCCCGATCGGTCCTCTGAAAATCGATCTGCTGGGCGGCTTCTTTGCGCTGGTTCCTGCTAATCCGACTCTCACTTTGCAGGGCCTTGCCTCGTGTATCGTCGAAGAGTTCGACCGTTTTCGAGCGCCGCTGTTTCACGGCGAGTTTCAACGGTGTTTATGCAGCCCGCTCAACGAGATCGAGACGACCCATCTTGTGCGATGGGGCTACCCGTACGTTTTCGATCACTTCCGCTTCCACATGACCCTGACCGATTTCGTTCCCGCCGAGAGCCAGCCTGAAGTGCGGCGGGAGTTGGATACGGTCTTCGGGACCTTGCTCTCCGAAGACTACAGCATCGATGCTCTTTCCCTCTTTGTTCAGATACATTCGGGCGCCGACTTTGTCGTCCGGTCGCAATTTACCTTGAGGAGCCGCAGCCTCCTCAAGGAGGCGGTATGAGATCATGACCTCCGCTCGCGGGCACATGGTTCTCGTCGCTGGTCTCAGTGGGGCGGGCAAGGACACCCTCATCGACTACGCCCGCACGCTTTTAGAATTCGATCCCTGCTTTCAGTTCGTCCGCCGGTTCATCGCCAGTCGGCCGCAGCCGGCGCCATGGCTTGCGCCTCGCCGAGCTTGTCGACCTGTACACCCAGCGAACGACGGTGCCGTGCGTGGACTGCCAGACGAGCCCACCGACGAGGCCGAAAGCCACGATCAGCGAACCGAAGGCCATCAGCCGCCAGTTCTTAGCTTGCACGCGGGCCGAGCCGATGCGCTCATTCCAAACCTGCGCCGCGCGCTGGTACGGAGTTGCGGGTTCGGGCGTGCGGCCGTAGCGGACCGACGATCGCCGAAAGACTGACATTCGTTATTTCTCCTCCCGAGAGGTCGACGGAGTGGCCGCCGCCATGGCTATCGCCGGATCTGAGGGCTTGCGCGGCGGACTGCGCGCCGTGAACAACCGCCTCATTGCGTTTCATGCGCTGGACCCAGGCGGGCAAACCTCGCTCGCTCCTTGGGAAGCGGCTCCCTCTTGCGGCCTCGCCACCCTCAACGACTCCCATAGTCGAGGAGCCACCCGTGTTGGCGAAACTGGCGCGGGCGCCTGAGGCGAAGCTCTCCTGCATTGCCCGGTTGCTTGCTCGGCGGCGCGCCTGACGAGTGCGGCGACAGCGCTGGCCGCCGCACGCCCCGCGCCGCTAAAGCCGGACGCAACGCGGCCCGCGCTGGACCGAACGGCCGAGGCGAGGCTGTAGGGGGAGGACACGCCTTCCGCCATCGCCGCACCACCACGCGCGGCGGCCGCCATCGCTCCCCTTCCGGCGAGAGCGAGCGAAGCGCCGCCCGCCATCGCCGCGCCGGCGACGGCGAGGCTAGTTCCGACAGCAGCGCCCGCGCCAAGCTGCGGCGCGCCGGAGAACAGACCGTTAGCGATGCCCGGCGCCGGGGCCGAGCATGGCGAGTGCGGCGAGCACGACAGAAAGCGTCTGCTCGATCGTCGGCTGGCAGCCGCCATAGGTGGTGGTGAACTGCGAGACAGTCCGGTGCCGATGCCGACGATGACAGCGAGCACCATCACCTTCACGGAGGCGACGACATTGCCCAGCACCTTCTCGGCGAGAAAGGCAGTCTTGTTGAAGAGGGCAAAAGGAAAGAGGATGAAGCCCGCGAGCGTTGTCAGCTTGAACTCGATCAACGTGACGAATAGCTTCACCGCCAGAATGAATAAGCGATCAGGACCAGGCGCCAGGACACCATCAGGACCGCAACCTGGACGAAGTTCGCAAAGAAGCTGGTGAAGCCCACCATCTGGCAGTGGGTGCCCCGCGTCGAGACCGACCTGCGCGAGCCGGCCGGGCCGCAGGAAATCGGCTGTCGAGATGGAGGAGCCGCCGGCCTTCAGGCCAAGGCCGGCGAAGCTATTGAAGATGACGCGACGCACAGAACTCTCTTCAGTCGCGGGATTCGGCTGGATATGTCTGCTGCGAATTTGGGTTCGCCTGACCTCCTTCCTTAGGGCTTTGGCTTACTGAGGGGCCTTAGTGGCAAACCCAGGCCCGCAGTTTGCAGTCCTCGTCGCCGGTCTCATTGCATCCCGCCAGCGCGCCTTGTTGCGATAGCTCCTCTTCAAATTCACCAAGTGGGTGGGACCACCACCCACGTCCCAGCCGGCGTCCATTGCCTATGGCAACGGCGGCGCAAGCGTTCCTTTCGTAAGCTTCGATTTGGCAATCCGAGCCGCCCTTGCGGCGACAGTCGAGCAGGGCCCACCGTTTAGCGTGCTTTTGTGATCTACACCCGTGCGAGACACCGACCACGTCATCTGGTTTGGAGTATGCGATGGCCCCGGAGCCGGCGAACGCGGTAGTGTTTGAAATGAACAGCGCGAGGACGCCGATTATTAGTTTACGCATTCACTTTTCTCCATTCGGATTTGAGCATCGCACCGATTGGCGCCTATTGCCCTACGGCGAGATACAGCAAGGGCCGTGCCAGCGCTCCTCGCGCGCACTAAGCGCCTGATTGTGCTTTGAAACTTTGAAACAGTTCGCGATGCGCAAACGGCGCACGGTGTTTTGAATCTCAGAGCTTTGTGCACCGCTGTCAGAAAGCGGACAAGGATCGAGGAGCTGACGCATCCGGACCTGCCCCACGGACTTGATCCGGGTTGAAGGCAATTCCCTTTTGGCAATGCGCGCGGCGCCCTGGGAGACTTGCGATGGGCTACCGCCAACTGCTGCAAGAGGATTTCACGGTCCACGCCGCGCTTACAGGAAACTAGGGTACAGACTCAATTGAGCCAATATGCGACGAGAGCGGCGAGCTGAACAGCGGCCAAGAAATTCCGGGCGAGCTTGTCGTATCATGTGGCGATGCGGCGGAAGTCCTTGAGCCGGCAAAAGCAGCGTTCGATGACATTTCGGCCTCCGTAGGCGCGTTTGTTGAAACGATGAATGACGACACGGTTGGATTTATTGGGAATGACGCGCTTGGCACCGCGACCAGCGATTTCGGCCGAAGGTTGTCCCCGTCGTACCCTTTGTCTGCGAGAAGCGCGAGCGCCAGAACATCGGGCGCGGCAGCGATGTCGGCATCCTGACTTGGGGTCAGATGCAGGACGACCGGTCGGCAAAGCGAATCGCTCAGCGCATGGAGTTTTGTCGTACGGCCTCCCCGCGAGCGGCCGATTGCCTGATTGTGCTCCCCCTTTTCCGCCGGAGGCACACCGATGAGCTTTGATCGAAGTCGAGTCGAGCGACAGCACGACGGCATCTTTGCCAAGTTTGAGCAGTGCTTGAAAGATTGCGCACCATCGTTCGCGCTTGGCCCAGCGATTAAAGCGATTGTAGATCATCGTGTAAGGACCGTTTGGCGCGGACAATCACGCCATCGCGCACCCGATTGAGCATGTGAACAATGCCGATGATGATGCGCCGGTCGTCGCCCCGAACCGGCCCCGTCAGTCCCGTCGGCAGATGAGGTTCGATACGAGCCCATTGCCTGTCATTCAACCAAAACAACCCCGCGCGCATTCTCTCGCCTCCGAATCAAGAACACGGAGGCAAGACGCGCCTTTATCAGTCGCTGATTGAAACCACGACAATCGATGAGGTCTAGGCCAAGTGAGCCGGTCTATCGGCAGACCGGTCAGCTCGCTCATCGCGCGAGCTGACCCTCGGACGCATGGACCTGGAACGATCAGCTGGCCCGGCGGTCGTAAGCCGCCTGGCCGGCACGATCACGCCGGTCAATTTCCGAAAATTGAATCATATCTCAGCGCTGGTGACCCAAGCCAATCCCCAAGGTACGTGCTTTCTGTCGTAGAGACCCCTCGGATCGCTTCATCAGCTTTGAAACCCTAGCTACAGGGGTGTGAACCGCCCCGGGTTTGCCGGAGGCCATTTGGTTTAAGTTATGCCGCCATGGCCTGTTGTTCCAGCATGGCGTAGTAACGTTGCTCGGCTTCGGCCGGCGGTATGTTGCCGATGGGCTCCAGGAGCCGTCGGTTGTTGAACCAGTCCACCCATTCTAGGGTCGCGAACTCGACGGCCTCGAAGCTGCGCCATGGTCCGCGCCGATGGATCACCTCGGCCTTGTAGAGACCGTTGATGGTTTCGGCGAGAGCGTTGTCATAGGAATCTCCGACGCTCCCGACAGAGGGCTCCACGCCGGCTTCAGCCAGGCGCTCGGTGTATTTGATAGAGACGTATTGGGCGGCCCCTGTCGCTGTGGTGCACGAGCCCGCCGCGATGGACCGGTCGTCGATCATGCAGGGCTTGCTCCAGCGCATCGAGGACGAAGCCTGCATGTGCCGTGCGCGAGGCTCGCCAGCCCACGATCCTGCGGGCATAGGCGTCGATCACAAAGGCGACGTAGACAAAGCCGGCCCAGGTCGCGACATAGGTGAAGTCGGAGAGCCAGAGAACGTTCGGTCGTGGCGCCTTGAACTGGCGGTTGACGTGATCCAGCGGGCATGGCGCGGCCTTGTCGCTGATCGTGGTCTTGACCGGTTTGCCGCGGATAACCCCTTGCAAACCCATGTCCCGCATCAGTCGCGACACCGTGCAACGGGCAACATCGAAGCCTTCGCGCTTGAGCTGCCGCCAGACCTTGCGCACGCCGTAGACGGAGAAGTTTTGATCGAAGACGCGCCGAACCTCGATCTTCAGCGCGGCGTCCTGCCTGGCGCGCGCCGACAGCCTGGCCGGATCGCGCCGCTTGGCCACATGGGCGTGGTAGGTCGAGGGGGCGATCGGCAAGACCTTGCAGATCGGCTCGACCCCATGCGCCCCACGATGATCGTCGATGAAGGCGATCATGGCTTGGACCGGCGGTCGAGCTCCGCCATCGCAAAATAGGCGCTTGCCTTGCGCAGGATCTCGTTGGCCTGCCGAAGCTCACGGTTCTCCCGTTCCAGCGCCTTCAGCTTCTCGGCCGTGTCGGTCGGAACGCCGGCCCGCTGCCCGCTATCGACCTCGGCCTTCTTGACCCAGTCATGCAGCGTCTGCGGCGTGCAGCCGATCTTGGCCGCGATTGACGTCACTGCCGCCCAGCGCGACGGGTGCTCGCTGGCGTGATCCAGAACCATCCGAACCGCGCGGGTCCGGACCTCGGGTGAAAACTTGTTCGTCGTCTTGCTCGTCATGGCTCCATCCTCTCAGGAGTTGGAGCCTCCGGCAAACCCGGGGCGGTTCAGTGCGGGCCTTAGAGTGCCCTTTGAGCAGCTTGACGTCATCCTTACTATACTCTTTGCGCTTGGTGGTTTTTGCCACGTGATGTTCTCCGATTTCGCTTTGCACATTTGCCTGTAGCGCCTTGATTTTTTGGCGTAGACGCAACTGCATCCCATTACCATATCAATCGTGATCGACAACTATCCAAGCGGGTTCTCTTCGCGATAAGAACTGGAACTACACGCGAATTTGTCCTCCCTCCATTTTTATCTGCGTGACAAACCCGATTTTCGACATGCACGTCACCCAGCTTCAACATGGAAAAAAGCCACAGAGAAGGGACGCTCGATACGTCTTCGAAAGACAACTGGAAGAGCGCTTCTAGCTTGAATGCCCCGACCTCAGCTCACCAAGACGTTCGTAGAACGATACTAGGCGCCAGTATTAAGTAGCGCTGGATCGGCCGGGACACTCGCACTGCCTCACTTGCGCGCATCATCAACCGGCCTCCACGGCGAGTGCACGGCGTTACCGCGCGAAGAACAAACGACTTGTCCTATTTTCCGAAGGAAAGCGGCTTTTTGAAAGTTCTCACAAAGGCAAATCTTGCGATACCAGATCCTCGTCGGTTGATCGAGCACGGCTCGCCCGTCCTAATTGATCTGCCGCGGTATTGTTGACCTAATTAGTAACGTTGACATACTCAGGCAATTCCGCTGCGAGGAACGATCGCCGGCCCCCCTCTCATGGACCCGACGAACGAGCGTCGTGATACTCCCCGGGCTGGTCATTACCGCATGGTAATCAACCCGCGGGCCCAGCCGTCCTGGGTGAGCTTGGAACCGGCAGGCGATTGGTTGATCATGACTTGCCAGAGCGCTTGGCCAGCACAATGCCGGTGGCACGCTGCGGATCATTCGTAATCTGTGCACACTGACCGCCACTGTCGAGCAGATGCAGCTCGAATTGTCCAACGCGGCGGAACGGCCTCTGCGTCATGTCAGAGGCTTCGCAACAAATCCAGGCGAGATGTGGAAATGTCTGCCGGAGCGTGAGGCAGGGCTCAGACGCTGTATCAATAGCGGCGAGCGTCTTCTCGATGTTCGTCAATTCGCCTGCAGCGAGCACCATCTCCATCATCCTTATTGCCAGAACAAACGTTCAGGGTCGGCGTTCAGAACCGCTGTCGCCAAGCCAAGCCGTTGATGGGTCGAATGCCACTCCCAGACGCCCTTACCGTGATCTTTGCGGAACAGCTGCCATGCCGCCCCAGTCTTATCGTGGTGCAATAGCGCGACGTCGACGAGGCCTCCGTCCGCATCGATATTGCCTGAGCAGCACAGGCTCTCGACAAGATAGCCGCCAGCAACCGGTGTTACCTTTGGCGAGACATATCGGTAGCGCTCGCGGCTCGTCAGCGCGCGCACGATCCGCCACCGGTCGAGCTCGTTGGGATGCGCAGGCAATCCGGAATGATGTTGTCTGATGATGGCGGCGTTCATTGCGCGATGTCCTGGACTGCGGAGATCTCTGCCTCGAGGCAGCCAACCACCAACTGCTTGCCGAAGTCGACCATATAGATGGGCAGGTTCGCTTCCGTATGGAGACCGACCTGGACGATCTCACCAATGTGTCCGACGCTGACCAGACACTCTTCCGCGGAGGCGTCGGGAAAGGAACCGTCGTTGAGCAGATCGATTGCCGCCTCGACACGTTGGCCTGAGCGGTATTTCGGCAACCTTGGTTCCATCATCAGGGTGCCCCTCCTGACAAGCAAGGCTCCTCGCCTCTGTTGCTTCGCGTGACTAGATCAAGCTCTTTGCGTTTCATGCCGACGCGATAGCCTGAAGCGAGGAAATCGACCCCATAAATATAAAATTGTTGCAGGAACGTACCGATCGAGACGACATAGCCAAGCTCGCCTTTCTTGACCAGAACCTCACCGATCTCCTTGCCCACATAGGTGCCGTCGTTGCGGATGGTGCGGTTGGCCCGCACCTTGTCGCCATAATCAAAGAAGGGCACGTCCGTCAACTCGACGATGTCACTATCACGGGCGATGTTGCTCATGCTGCCGTCCCTTTCCATGCTTCAACTGTGCGGCGTTGCGCGAGCGCCCGGCGTTACGGACCGCCCTATCATAATCCTCGATCAACTCCGTCGATTCCCGCACCGCCGCGCGGCTTGCGACCACGTAGTGGATGAGCCGACGGGGATGACGATGCGTCAACATCAACGCCCGGCACCCCAAAACGGATGCTTGAGGTGGCGATCCGCGAGCCCATGATTGATGTCGAGGAAGCCGCCGATGCTGCACGCGGGTCTGTCGTTGAAGCAACGAGCCTGAGCCGGCAGCAAGCAGCGCGGTTCAGCGCGACACGCGCGGCCGGCACAACCTGATTGCCCCGGCAACTGAGGGCATCGTCGATGACATCACTCATGGTCCCGCCCATCCGCTCGAGCGTGCCTCACAAACCTTGGCGCCAATCTTGTGCGCGGGACTGCGGCCCAGCAGTCTCTCGGCAACCGCCGTCCCTCCCTCGGGTTGCCCGAGACGCCTCTCCAAGTGGGCAACAAGCCTTGAGCGATAATAGCAAGACCCACGCGAGGTGCTCTCATAGCAGCCGAATTCGGGCTGGTGGCACCACCGCGCCGGTCGGCAGCAAAATCATATCCGCATCACGAACGCCTTGGCTTGACATAGGTTGACTTTCTGCGTCTTCATCGAGGTGATAGGATACCCCTGCCGTCCTGCAATTATGCTCGGCCGGCTCGACACCTTGCGACCAACACAGGGCTGGGTGAGGACGCCCTCGTTTCGCTCGGATGACCGACTGAAGAAGGCCTCTGGCATGAATGGCGCCTGTTCAAAGATGGCCGCAGGTGACTGGATTGATATCGCGGAAGACGAGTCCGCTCTTGGTGCACCCATCGGCGAAATCGATCCTCGACGTTCAAGACCGCAGCCTTCGGGCCGGCAGGAATAGCTTAACGCGTTGCCCTCGACGTTCGCGTCGCCAGAACATGGCTTAGCAATTGGCGAACACGTCGGCCACCAGGGCGAGCCGTCGTCTGAGAGGGCGACAGCCGCGGTCGCCACCTCGTCAAGGCGAAGCGTCATCCTCTCAAGTTTCTGAACCGTTCGTGTCGTGGTGACATCCATGTCGCGGTCCTCAGGCGGGCGCCCGATAGCGTGGCAGTGCTGGGTCGAGTACGCATGTGTTGTCAACTGGGCAAACCGCCACGCATTGCGGTTCGTCAAAGTGGCCGTCGCACTCGGTGCATGTCTCCGAATCGATCAGGAAAACGCCGGCTACTTCGGAAATAGCAAGATTTGGGCATTGCGTTTCGCACGCTGAACAGCCCGTGCATTGCGAGGCGATGATCTTGAACGGCATTGTCTGAACCCATTCTTCAGGCGGCGGAAATCAGCGCATTGTGGCGGGCCGGTTCGACCCGCTCAAGGTGCTTGATCTTCCGCTCATTGACTTTATCGAGATAGAGTTTGAACCAGGCGATCGTCGACGCATCGATGAACTCGCAGGCGTACTGTTCGATCGGCTCGATCCCGGCCTTGATCAATTCGGCCTTCGGGCAGCCGCCGATCTTTGACACGAATACGGCGTGGCAATCCTTGATAGCGCCGATGGCGATTGCGAGCTTGCTGTCCTCGCCATGGCCGCCCTGGCAATAGGGATGAATAGGACGATGACCAACGAATTTCGCGCCTGAAGTCGAGAGCTCGTAGATCTGGAACTCCTTGGCGTGACCGAAGTGCTGGTTGATCAATCCCGAGCCCTTGGTTGCAACCGCCACCAGCACTTTGATTTCGCTGGAAGCGCTGGCGAGCCCCGCAAGCTCCTCCTGCTTGGCCGCAAGCTTTGCGATGCGCGCTTTCTCGACTTTGGCCCGATACGCCTTTCGGGGCTGCTCGTCGTATTTGATGTCCATCGCCATGATCTTTTCTATGGTGAACTCCGAGCCGCGGTCCTCTCCGAGCAGTCCGACGGCGTCGGCCCGGCACTGACGACAATGACGCATCATGTTCATCTTGCTTTCGCAGCTATCCTGCAACGCTGTCACTTCCTGTGCGGTCGGGCCGCGTTGCCCCCTGAGACCGAACACGGTGCCGTGCTCGGGCGACGATATCAGCGGCATCACGTTATGCAGGAAAGCCCCGCGCGACTTCACAGCCTTGTTCACCTCAACCAGATGCTGATCGTTAATCCCGGGAATCATCACCGAGTTGACTTTGCACAGGATGCCGCGCGCGGTGAGCATCTCCACGCCCTGGAGCTGCCGATTGCTAAGGATGCTTGCAGCTTCAACGCCGGTGTAGCGCTTGTGGCGGTAAAAGATCCAGGGATAGATCTTTGCACCAATTTCGGGATCGATCATGTTGATCGTGATCGTCACGTGATCGATCTTGAGTCTTGCGATCGTGTCGACATGATCGGCTAGCGCAAGACCATTCGTCGAGAGGCACAGCTTGATATCTGGCGCGAGCTTGTTCACAAGCTCGAACGTCTTGAATGTCTTGTCCGGATTCGCTAGCGGATCGCCAGGGCCGGCAACGCCGACCACGCTCATCTGAGGGATCGCGGAAGCGACCGCCAGCACCTTCCTGGCGGCCTGCTCTGGCGTCAACTTCTCGCTGACAATGCCGGGGCGCGATTCGTTGGCGCAATCGTATTTACGATTGCAGTAATTGCACTGGATATTGCAGGCGGGTGCGACCGCGACATGCATGCGGGCATAATGGTGGTGCGCCTCCTCGCTGTAGCAGGGATGGTTCTTCACCTTTTCCCAGATCTCATTTGGCAGATTGCTGATGCCGGTCTGAGATCCGCAGCTCGCCTTCCCGCTGCCGCGGATAGTACCGCAGCCCTTGTGCTTAGTGACCGCTTGCATGGTCTCGCTGATCTCGCCGCCGCCGCAGGATACCTGGTGTTGCGCTGAAGTACTCATGTTTCCAATTCTATTCGCAAGCCGAACCGTTTTGGCAAGCATCCACAGCGACGTTTTCCGAAAAGCTAAGAGCAACTGGCGTGCCATGCCTGCCACAAATGACTTTTGCGGTTTGCTTCAAGTAGTTAGGTAACGCTCTCTCGAATGTCAGTTTATCAACTCATGTTGGAAAGCTGACAGAGATTGCGATCACAAGAGCGCTGGCAGCGTTGTTTTGACGACGAGTTGGCTGCTTCACCAACGCCCTTGGCAAAACGCAGGGCGGGTGGCCGGTCACGCCAGGCCCAAGCCAGGGGAATGGTGTCGCGTTCCTCCCAGGTGCCGGACCGCCCCGCCAAGAAGAGCTTCCGCATCCGCCGGTTGGCGAGGTTCTGTGGAACCGCAGCATTCATCATTCGGTTGCTTCGCCGCCGCGCTTCTTGGCGTTGACAGTGATTGGTAGGGTGGTGTCACTCGCCATCGCGGGTAGGTCGAGCACCCAGCCGTTCGCGATTCTGATCCAACCGCCCCACAGCGTCTCGTGCTCCCATTCGACGATCGGCTCCTCAAGATCCTTCTTGGGCACATAAATCGAAAGGCCCGTCTCGGGCGAACGGCGAATCATAACCTTCATGGGAGCTCCGCACGTTGTGAGCTCTCGCCCGCGCGCTCCTGATACGCACGCCACAAGGCTCTCTGTTTGGCAGTGATGTCCGGCATGACTTGCAGGACACGGTCGATCTCATCTGGCGCCGTCTCGCGCGACAGCGAGAAGCGAACCGCGCCGCGCAAAAAGGCCGGTGGTACTCTCATCGCGCGCAGGACATGGGATGGCTCCATCGAGCCGGACGCGCAGGCTGCACCGAGTGAGACGGCAATTCCGTTGTGGTTCAGGTGGTGAACGATGGCCTCTGCTTCGAGATGCTCGAAAGCAATGTTAGACGTATTTGGCAAGCGGTTCTTGACATGGCCAAGCACGATGCAACAGCCGTGAGCGAGAATGCCCTGCTCCAGCCGGTCGCGAAGGGCGCCAATCTGCATCTGGTCTTGTATGAGGTTTGCCGCAGCGAGTTCCGCCGCCTTGCCGAGTCCAACAATACCCGGAACGTTTTGGGTACCAGCGCGGCGACGCCGCTCTTGTACGCCGCCGAAAAGCAGCGGCCGGAACTTGACGTCCCTGCGCACGTACAGCGCGCCGATCCCCTTCGGACCATGGAGCTTGTGCCCGGAGAGCGACAGCATGTCGATGTCCGTAGCCTTCAGGTCAATCGGAATTCGCCCGACCGCCTGGACTGCGTCGGTGTGAAAGAGCGCGCCGACTGAGCGCGCCATCTTGGCGAGGGACTTCACCGGAAAGATCGTACCGGTCTCATTATTGGCCCACATGACCGAGGCGACTGACGTGCGCCTCGACAATGCGTTGCGATAAGTCTCGATGTCGAGTCGGCCGCTGGCATCTACCGGAATGACATGGGTCTTGATTCCTCGTCGACCCAACTCCTCGGCAAGGGACAGCACGGCCGGATGCTCAACGGCCGTTGTGACGATCTCGTCGCGCCCCTCCTGCACGGCGAGCGCAGACAGAATCGCTGTGTTAATGGCTTCAGTCCCGCCCGAGGTGAAGACGATCTCATGATCGAATGCCGCGCCAATGAGGGACTGCAGGTTCCGGCGCGCCTGTTTCAATGCGGGCGCAACCTCGCTGCCGAATGCATGTGCGGAGGACGCATTGCCGAATTGTGTAGAGAAGAACGGCAGCATCGCCGCAACGACCAACCGATGTGCGCGGGTCGTCGCGTTGTTATCCAGGTAGATCGGCCGCACGGACTGTCCGCTCTGCACTTAATGTCGCCCTTTGGCAGCTCCGCGCAGCGGGATCAGGCGGACGAACTCGCCGAGCCGCTCGATCAGACGCGCCTGAATGGCCGCGACCGTCGTGCCCGCAAGCTTGCATGACATGCAGGCGCCGGTCAGCCTGACGATGAGCTCACGATCTCCACGATCACGCCTGAGGCTCGCCCGATTCTCATCGAGCACGGCTCCGACAATTTGCTCGCAATCGGAAGGCTCAGAAATCGGAGGCTGCTTCGTTGGTGCAGTCTTGATGCCCATGTTTCGAAGCCCTTCTATTGCGGATGGTCGAGGACAGGCTCACCTGCACGGCTTGTCGCAGGAGCAGCTCGACTTGGCATTTGGATTGTCGAATCGGAACCCCGATCCTTCGGGCGACACCACGAAGTCGATCGTGGTACCGTTGAGGTGCTCTTGGGTCGCGCTGTCGACGAAGAGTTTGATGCCGTCTAGCTCGACCACGGCATCATCGGAGCTCGGCCCATGCGCGATATCCATCTTGTATGTGAACCCTTCGCAGCCGCCGCCATCGACCATGATCCGCAGGCCGCTCGCCGGCTGCCCTGTCGTGGAGATTGCGGCCCTCAATGCGTTGATGGCGTTATCCGTTAGGTTGATCATTTTTGACTCGCTTTCAGGTCTTGTCGCAAGGCACGTTTCGCAAATCCCATGCCAGTCGAGATGCAGCTGAAATGAAGGATTTGCGGGCGGCCACTGTTCGATTCACGACTTGTGTGTCGGGTTTTCGACACGAGGCTTCCCGGCCGCCGCGTCATCCGGCCAAGACCTCGCGACGGTGCCAGCACGTATCCATGCACATAGCGCCAAGCTGCCGCTTACGCCGCGGAGATAGCGTGACGGCAAACAACTTGCATAAGCGTAGCCGACACGTCGCTTTGCGCGACGCGTCACACCACGCATTGATGAGGAGCCTTTCCATGACGTCGATTGACAACACTGCTCTTGGCCCGTTGGACACGGAGGGGCGGCTATTGAATGCGGTGCTTAAGAGTGAAACAACGAAGTCGGGGCGATTTGGATTCCGGGGCGACATCGCGCTGAAGTTCCAAGCTCAGCTGGCCGACGAAAAACGACCACCGGACTATTCCATCGAACAAGTTCTTGCGATCGCGCAGGAAGGCGAGCCGACCATCCCAGTCCTTGCCGGGTATCTGCATTCCTTCGCGTATCTACCCGAGGCCGCAAAGGTGCTGGATGGCAGGCTGAGCCCCAAAGGCAGCTATTTCATCTTCTGCAACAACATCGATCTGCTCGCGAAGTACCGCGTCAAGATAGGCGACATCACCTTCCGCATTCTGCCTTGCGACGAATCAACTGTGTGGAAGGAGATGATGGACCTCGCCGGCGTCGACAAGAATGACATCAAGAAGTTCGGTACGGCCGGTAGGCTCGACTACTTGCTCGACGCGGCCAAGGACATCGGTGGATCATACAGCGATATCTCATACGAGGACGGTTTGGCCAAAATGGAGCCGGTGAAGAACAGAGGCGAAAACCGCCCGGTCTGAGGCATCGCCTCAGATCCCCTCGCCAGCTCGACGAGTCTGCCGCAGAGAGAGTCACTGCACCCAGAGTGAGTCACTGTACCGCCTCGCCTGGGACTGGCTCTGACACCCTCGTGATGGACTTCTCGGCCTATGTTTGGGAGATCACACGACCCACTCTGCTAAGCGCGTGTTGGTCATGAGTACTGTCGTCAATTACACCGAGGGGCGGCTGGCCGCGAGGGTCCGGCTGACTGCGTCCATCGGGATCGGAACATTCCAATGATGATCGGCTCATGATCGCGCTCATATTTCAGAGGGCTGATCGACGGTGTATGGATCAGCTTTGGCGTTGTGCTCCAGGCCTTTGCCGGCCTGAGCGGAGCTGGGATGTCGCACGAGGAGCAATCACTGTGCTGACGTTCAAGGAAGACCCGATCGGCACGCTCAGCGGCTGGGCGATCACCGTGCTGCGGAAAGCCGGCGCCATCCGCGAGTGCGAGGAGCACGGCTGGATGCAGGACCAGCCGGCCCGCATGCGCGCCAGCGCGCCTGCGAAATCGCTCGGTAAGATCCGCCCCAAGGAGTATCGGGGGACGAAGCTGTCGCTGAACTGGTGGAGGTGCTGGACTCGATCGGAGATACCTGCCCGAGTGCCCGCCGCTGTAGTCAACACACGCGCGAGAGGTCGAGCAGGCGGGTGGATTTCTCCTTCAGCCTCGGCTTCGGCCATCCGCGGCGTCCTTAAGGATTGCTCACGAAGGTTGCTGTTTCGATGCCGAACAGATCGAGCGAGGCAAACGGGATCAAAGCTAGCAAGCACCACAAGAAATAGAAGGATGCGATCGCTTCATAGGGCGCTATCGAGCCGACCGTGTCGGATGACAGCTTGGCCGCAGCGCGCTTCATCCTGTAAGCAGTGAAGTCGATGATTGTTGCCGAGGTCGCTGTCATCTGATTCGTCCACGCTGGATCATGGTGAGAGTTTTACCAGCATAAATCTGAGGCTGAGACCAGCTCATGCCGCATGCTAGCGCCCTTGTGGCCAACAATGGAGCTTGCGACGATGGAAAAGAGCCATGAAGCCCTGGTCGGCGATCAATTCGGATCCCGAGCCGACGCCTATTTGAAGAGCGCGGTGCATGCGCAGAGCCCGGCGTCCTCGATCTCGGTTGCGGCGGTGGTCACGTCACTTTCAATGTCGCGCCCTTGGTCAAGGAGATCGTGGCATATGATCTTTCACTGGAAATGCTGGACGTGGTCGCGCGCGCCGCGGGCGAACGCGGGCTGGAGAACGTGACGGTGCGCCAGGGCGCCGTTGAAAGCCTTCCTTTCGATGAGAATAGTTTCGATGTCGTGCTCAGCCGTTTTCAGTGCGCGCCACTGGCGCGATCTTGACGCTGGGCTGGGCGAGGCACGGCGCGTTCTGAAGGCAGGGGCACGATGGCAATCGTTGATACTGTCACGTCCAGCAATCCGCTCGTCGACACCTATTTTCAGGCGATCGAGCCCCTGCGGGATTGTTCACACGCTCGCAATTACTCGCGAGCCGAGTGGGAGGCTGCCATCGCCCGGGCGGGACTTCAAGGCCATTCCGTCGCACCGTTTCGGTTGCGGCTGGATTTCAAGGCCTGGGTCGAGCGCATGAATACGCCAAAGCTTCACGTGGATGCGATCCGATCACTTCAGAACGCAGTTTCGATTCTGGCCACCAAGCATTTCGAAACGGAAGCCGACGGCAGTTATCAAATCGACGTGGCTCTCTTCGAAGCAGTTAGGGCCCGTCCATAAATAACTCAGTCAATTCGTTTTGGAAACGATGATTTTTCGATGAGGTGAAATCGTATAGTCCAGTCGCCATGGAACGAGTGGCGGGTGAGATTGATGGCAGCCATCTGGAGATCGGAAACCTTGACGCCTTTGGGATATTTCTTTTCGTCCAGCTCGGCGCGCACCTTGAGGCCGGCATCTGTTGTCGTCGCCGCGATCAGCTGGACGATCGTGCGATAGCTACGCAGTGGCTTTCCCCGCCAGTTGATGGTGATGAAGGAGAAGAGACGATGCTCGATCTTGTTCCACTTGCTGGTGCCGGGCGGCAGGTGGCAAACCGTGATCGGCAACTTGAGCTCGTCCGCCAGTTTTTGAAGCTCGACCTTCCACAGGCGCACACGAGACCCGTTGCTGCCGCCGCCGTCGGCCGTGATCATCAGGCGTTATGGCTGTCGGATGACGCTTCTTCCCCATCGTCCGCCACCATCGGCGGATCGCATTGACCGCGAAGCTGGCGGTGTCGTGGTCCGTGCCGACGCTGACCCAGCCGACATTATTGGTGATGTCGTACACGCCGTACGGCACGGCGCGGCTTAGCTTGGGATCGATAAAGTCATGAATGTTGACGAGCTCAGGCCTGCCTTGGCGACGCGATTCCCGGCCGTTGTTCTTGAAATTGCCTACCAATTCCTTCTTCTTCGTGTCGACCGATATGACCGGTTCGTTCGCCGCCAGGACCGTCGTGGCCTGCGTGTTGATGTATTGAAACTGCGCGTCGCGATCGATGTGCTGGCCGCCTTCTCGTGTCTCGTTGTTCGCTTGCAGGCTGTAGCCCATGCCGCGCAGAAGCTCGCTGACAACCGTCGGGCAAACCTTATGACCTTCCTTCGCCAGCTCGGTCACGAGGTTACGGGTCGTCCACAACAATGGCTGCATCGGATCGCCCCGCGTCACCGGTTCGACCAGGCGCTTGAGATCGGCCGCGAGGGTTGGATCCCGGGGCGACTTCTTCTTGTGCCCGCCGCCCGCCTTACGGACACGTCCAGCCGGAACCGCCACGTTGTCGCGAATGTCAGAAAGTCCGTGATAAATCGTCGACCGCGCCAATCCGCTGATGCCGGACATCAAGCTGACCCCGCCGTGTCCCAGCGCTTTCGCCTCCAGGGCGACAGAGCGCCGGAGGCTCTGTTCATTCAGAACAGGGCCATCTCCCGATAGCGCTTACGCGCGGCGCGCGCCTGAGCGGCTCGAATCATCCCACGACGCTACGTCGCGCGACTCATCATTGTGAATCCCGGGCAAAAATCCTCGCGATCTGTGGCAATTATGACTCAGTTGTTTATGGACGGGCCCTTATTGTAGACGACGAACACCTTGACGCCGACGCGCTCGATCACGGTGTCGTCAGGCTTAGCCTCGTCGGCCAGGCTCATCCGGTATTTGAACTCGTCGCAGCCACCGGCCTCGACCATGATGCGCAGGCCGCTCGTCGGCTGCGCGGAAGCCGAGATCGCGCTCTTGAGCGCATTCACTGCGCTATCCGTCAGATTGATCATGGCTATCCTTTTTGCCTGGGTCGTTTGCATAGGAATTGGCAAGTCGCATGCCAGCGCGCCCGAGCTTGACATCGGTCACCTTGTCGAAATCGCGCCTGTTGGCTTTACGACGCGTGTAGGGTTTCTGACAAAGGTCTTCGAGGGATTGCGGCGGCTTTGCGTGTCTTCTTTAATATGGATTCCGCCGATGAAGCGTAAGGAACGCGGCGGCAAGCAATTTGCATAACTTGGTCTAAGCCGACCGAAGTGTCCGGTGATGAAGATCGGAGACCACTCATGATGAACACTGGCGAACAACTAGAACACGCAGCGGGGGTCTTTGTGGACAATATCTGCGCAGGCGGTGCGCCCATTCAGCTTGTTTTGCACAATGACGGCAAGACGACTCTCGGTTTCGTGGTACGCCTGCTGCGCGAGGTATTCGACAAACAGGAGCGGGATGCCATTGCGCTCGCCAAACTCGTCTTGCAGCATGGCAAGGCCGTCTGCGGACGCTATCCTCACTCAGTCGCAAAAGCGCTCCTCGAGGCGGCGCAAGAGCGTATCCGAGTTGAAGGATGTCCCCTGCTGATCACGGGCGAAGCCGCGGGCGAAGCGGACGCCCCCGACCTGTCCGACGTGCAATTCGAATATGCCTTCGAAGCGCTTGAGTGGCACTTCACCAATATACCGCCGAGCGAACTCGCCACTACTGTGCGGCAATTCCCGGGCCACATGCAGGCCGATGTGCAGGTCGCGATCGATAAGCTATTCGCCGATCCGGTCCGCTTCTTCGGCGCCTATGAAGAACATAGGTACGAGACGCTTTCATTCGCTCGGATGAAACGGCGTGGACAGAACGCGATTTCGCTGGTGCCGCCGCAATATCACCAGGTTGATACTGGCGAGACGGCGCCGGTCAAATGCCTGTATAATGGACTGTGGCTTTGCCGGGCGAGCGAATTTTTCTATGCCGTCGTGCTCTCTACTGAGTTAGAGTCCGAGCAAGAACCGAGGATCCGGATTGAAATCGTTGCCCCTGCGGGGTCTGGCGGCGCAGCCTTTGTTCAGCGCAGCTTTGACGAACTGGAACGGGCGGTACACGCGGCATGTTCTTATCGCGGCAAGATCCTCTCATTCGAGAAAGGTGCGGATTACAGCGGCCGCTCAAGAGGCATCATGGTGCATCGATTGGCACCAGTGAGGCGCGAGGACGTGATCTTGCGGGAACAGGCTATCAAATTGCTCGATCGCAACGTGTTGAGTTTTGTCGCCACGCGCGGCGAACTCCGCCGATTCGGCCAGTCGACCCGCAAGGGCATCCTGCTCTATGGCCCGCCCGGCACCGGTAAGACCCACACCATCCGCTATCTCGCCACCAACCTACCGGGACACACCACGCTAATCATCACCGCTGAAGAGGTCGGTGAGCTGAGCGCCTATATGGCGCTCGCGCGCCTGCTGCAGCCTACCATGGTGGTGATCGAGGATGTCGATCTTATCGCCAGCAAGCGCGACGACTTGACAACATGTGAGGAGGCCGCGCTGAACAAGCTCCTAAATGAAATGGACGGCTTGAAGGAAGACGCTGACATCCTCTTCGTGCTCACCACCAACCGTCCCGAGCAACTCGAGGGCGCCCTGGCCGGTCGCCCCGGCCGCATCGACCAGGCGATCGAGATGCCGCTGCCAGATACGACCGGCCGCGACAAGCTGATCCGGCTTTACGGCATGGGCCTGCCGCTCGAGGCGGAGATCGTAGCCGAGACGGTGCGCCGCACTGAGGGCGTCAGCGCCGCTTTCATTAAGGAGCTGATGCGACGCATTGCGCAATCATGCATCGCTCGTGACGGTGGAAACTCAGTGACCACAGCTGACATCGAGGAAGCGCTCGACGACATGCTGTTCACCGGCGGCCGCCTTAACGTGAAGCTCTTGGGTGGGGCCGGAGCGATGGCTGCGGGGTCTGAATGAAGCGAAGGGAGGAAGATCACCCGCCAAGGGCTGCGCCAACTCCCGCATGCGCCGGGTGTCGACGACGCGTCTACGATTAATGAGCAGCGAGGCGGTTCGTGAACGCGAACCGCCGCCGCAATCGCCCGCTCAACCGTCTCGCAATTCCTGTTCCATGCCGGCCTGCCCCCTACAGGCGGGCTTCGATATCACGAAGGCAGCGCCTCGCCACAGCCGACATGCAATGAGCAGAGCAGATAAGCGGTAGCATGGAACTCTTTCGGAGAGCAGGCTGGAATGGCGCACTTGTCGGACGATCAATTGGAGCTTCGCCATCCGTCAAGGAACGAGAACGGCTGCGCGATTGCAGGCGAAAAGTCCTTCAGCGAAAGCGTCCAACTGGTAGTACATGCGCATGCAGTTTTCTCCGGCCGATGGCATCGGCTGACTCATACCTCATGATGGGTCCGACGAGCCGACAAGACGCGACACCAACTCCTTAGGGTCTGTACCTAATTAGCGATCTCTGATTCCCTCGCAACGAGTTGATTCGGGCTGGGGGGATTTCGATGCGAAGGACTGTTCTGGCTCAACGACAAGCAGTGGGCTCGGATAGAACCACATCTGCCAACGAACCAGACCGGACCGGCGCGCGATGACGATCGACGCATTATCAGCGGTTATCATTCACATGCTTCAGTGCGGCGCGCGCTGGCTCGATTGCCCGCCCGACTACGGTCCTTGCACGACGGTCTACAATCGGTTCAATCGCTGGGCCAAGCGCGGACATTGGCAAGCGATCTCTGAGGCGCTCGCCCGCTGCGGCAAGGATAGCGTGACTTTGTCCATCGACTCCACCTCGATCAAGGCGCATCGTTCGGCGAGCGGCGGAAAAGGGGGAGTATGAACAGGCGATCGGCCGCTCGCGCGGTGGGCGGACCACGAAAATCCACGCACTGAGCGACCCTGACTGCAGACCTTGCGCATTCATCTAACTCCAGGCCAGGACGCAGATATTGCCGCAGCGCCAACCCTTCTGGAACTCGCGCCACCCATGTCTGCCCTCATTGGCGACAAAGGATACGACGGCGATGGCTTTCGCGCCGAAATCGTCGATCCTGGCGCCAAGCCCGTCATTCCAAACAAATCTAACACGGTCACCCTCCACAGCTTCAGCAAACGCGCTTATAAGGGGCGCAACGTCATCGAGCGCTGTTTCTGCCGCCTCAAGGATTTCAGGCGTGTCGCAACTCGCTACGACAAACTTGCCAGAAACTTCTTGGCTGCCGTCCACCTCGCCGCCATCGTCGCCTATTGGATCAATTGAGTCTAAACCCTAGCGCTATATCTGCCCATCATCGGGCACGTGCGGTGTTCAGTATGTCGGTGGTACTGTCTCAGCTCCCGGAGCTCGATCGCGATTCGGCTCGGCGTCCGCGTTGGCGGCCATTTCGCGCAGCGCGCGCCGATACTCGACCGGCATCACCTTGCGGAATTTGGGCAGCCAGCCCTTCCAGTTGGCAAGGATGTCGGCGGCGCGCCTGGAGCCGGTCGCTTTGGCATGGCGCGAGATCAGGACGTGCAACCGCTCGACGTCGGACGAGAGCAGGTCCTTGAACACGTCTACCCCGCCATGCGCCTCGGGGTCACCGGCGTGATGATAGGTACCGGCTTTGATCAGCTCTTCGGACAGCACCGGCTCGAGATCGACCATCGCCATGTTGCACAGCTTGTCGAAGTCGCCGCTCTCGTCGAGCACGTACGCAATGCCGCCGGACATGCCGGCCGCGAAGTTGCGCCCGGTCTTGCCGAGCACGACCACGATGCCGCCGGTCATGTATTCGCAGCAATGATCGCCGGCGCCTTCGACCACCGCGACCGCGCCGGAATTGCGCACGGCAAAACGTTCGCCGGCGACGCCGTGGAAATAGCACTCGCCCTGGATCGCGCCGTACATCACGGTGTTGCCGACGATGATGCTTTCTTCCGGCACGATGCTGCTGTTCTTCGGCGGCTTGACGACGATCTTGCCGCCGGACAGGCCCTTGCCGACATAGTCGTTGGCTTCGCCTTCGAGCTCGAAGGTGACGCCTTGCGCCAGCCATGCGCCGAAGGCCTGACCCGCGGTGCCCTTGAGGTTGACATGAATGGTGTCATGCGGCAGGCCGGCATGGCCGTAGATCTTGGCGACCGCACCCGACAGCATCGCACCCGCAGAGCGGTTGGTGCTGTTGATGGCGGCCTCGATCTTCACCGGCGCGCCGCGGTCGAGCGCGGGCGTGGCCTTCTCGATCAGCGTGCGATCGAGCACGGCTTCCAGATGATGGTTCTGGCGCTCGGAGTGGTAGATCTTCTGGCCCTTCTCCTCCTTCTGGCGGACAAAGAGCTTGGAGAAGTCGAGACCCTTGGCCTTCCAATGCGCAACCAGCTTGGTCTGGTCGAGCAGCTGGGTCTGGCCGATCATCTCGTTGAAGCTGCGGAAGCCGAGCGAGGCCATGATCTCGCGGACTTCCTCGGCGACGAAGAAGAAGTAGTTGATCACGTGCTCGGGCTGGCCGGTGAAGCGCTTGCGCAGGACGGGGTCCTGGGTCGCGACGCCGACCGGGCAGGTGTTGAGGTGGCACTTGCGCATCATGATGCAGCCGGCCGCGATCAGCGGCGCGGTGGCGAAGCCGAACTCGTCGGCACCCAGCAGCGCGCCGATCACGACGTCACGGCCGGTGCGGAAGCCGCCGTCGACCTGGACCACGATGCGGCTGCGCAGCCGCTCGCGCACCAGCGTCTGGTGGGTTTCGGCAAGGCCGATTTCCCAGGGCGAACCGGCATGCTTGATCGAGGTCAGCGGCGAAGCGCCGGTGCCGCCCTCGAAGCCCGCGATGGTGACATGGTCGGCGCGCGCCTTGGCGACGCCCGCGGCGACCGTGCCGACGCCGATCTCGGAGACGAGCTTGACCGAGACCGCGCCGTCCGGGTTGACGTTCTTGAGGTCGTAGATGAGCTGCGCCAGGTCCTCGATCGAATAGATGTCGTGGTGCGGCGGCGGCGAGATCAGGCCGACGCCAGGCGTCGAATGCCGGACCTTGGCAATGGTGGCATCGACCTTGTGGCCGGGCAACTGGCCGCCTTCGCCGGGCTTGGCGCCCTGCGCCATCTTGATCTGCATCATGTCGGAGTTGACGAGATACTCCGTGGTGACGCCGAAGCGGCCCGAGGCGACCTGCTTGATCGCCGAGCGCATGCTGTCGCCGTTCGGCAGCGGCTTGAAGCGGTCGGCTTCCTCGCCGCCTTCGCCGGTGTTCGACTTGCCGCCGATCCGGTTCATGGCGATCGCGAGCGTGGTGTGCGCCTCGCGCGAAATCGAGCCAAAACTCATCGCTCCCGTGGCGAAACGCTTGACGAGGTCCTTGACCGGCTCGACCTGGTCGAGCGGCACCGGCTTGCGCTTCTCTTCGTCCGCGTTCTTGATCCGGAACAGGCCGCGCAGCGTCAGCAGACGCTCCGACTGCTCGTTGAGGATCTTGGCGAAGTCGCGATAGTCTTTCAGCGAATTGCCTCGCACGGCGTTCTGAAGCAGCCTCACCGACTTGGCGGTCCAGGCATGGTTCTCGCCGCGGCTGCGATAGGCGTATTCACCGCCGACATCGAGCGCGGTCTTGTAGACCAGCGCATCACCGAACGCGTCGGCATGACGGCGCACGGCTTCTTCGGCGATCTCGGCAAGGCCCACGCCCTCGACGCAGGTGTGCGTGCCGGCGAAGAATTTTCCGACGAAATCGGCCTTGAGGCCGACTGCGTCGAAGATCTGCGCGCCGCAATAGGACTGGTAGGTCGAGATGCCCATCTTGGACATCACCTTGAGCAGGCCCTTACCGATCGACTTGATGTAGCGCTTGACGATCTCGTAGTCGTCGAGCGAGCCGGGCAGGCGGTCCTTCATCGCGATGATGGTTTCGAACGCCAGATAAGGATTGATCGCTTCCGCGCCGTAGCCCGCGAGACAGGCAAAGTGATGCACTTCGCGCGGCTCGCCGGATTCGACGACAAGGCCGACCGAGGTGCGCAGGCCGGTGCGGATCAAATGGTGATGCACGGCGGCGCAGGCCAGTAGTGACGGGATCGGCACCCGATCGGTATCGACCATGCGGTCGGACAGGATGATGATGTTGACGCCTTCGCGCACGGCGCTTTCCGCGCGCGCGCAGAGCTCGTCGAGCACCTGGTCCATGCCGGCAGCACCAAGACCGGCGTGGAAGGTGGTGTCGAGCGCGCGCGACTTGAAGTGGGTTTTGGCCAGGTCCGAGATCGAGCGGATCTTTTCGAGATTAGCATCGGTCAGGATCGGCCGTCGTGCTTCGAGGCGCTTGGTGGTGGCAAGTCCTGGGATGTCGAACAGGTTGGGCCGCGGTCCGATGATGGAGACGAGGCTCATCACCAGCTCCTCGCGGATCGGGTCGATCGGCGGGTTGGTGACCTGCGCAAAGTTCTGCTTGAAATAGGTGAACAGCGGCTTGGCCCTGTCCGATAGCGCCGAGATCGGCGTGTCGTTGCCCATCGAGCCGACCGCTTCCTCGCCAATCGAGGCCATCGGCGTCATCAGGATCGCGATGTCTTCCTGGCTGTAGCCGAACGCCTGCTGGCGATCAAGCAGCGACAGGTTGGAGCGCACGCCGGTGGCCGGCACCTTCGGCAGCTCTTCCAGCACGATCTGGGTCCGCTCCAGCCACTCCTTGTAGGGATGGCTGCGGGCGAGCTCGGCCTTGATCTCGTCGTCGGGGATCAGGCGGCCCTGTTCGAGGTCGACCAGCAGCATCTTGCCGGGCTGCAAGCGCCACTTGGTGATGATCTGGTCCTCGGGGATCGTCAGCACGCCCATCTCGGACGCCATCACGATGCGGTCGTCCTTAGTCACGAGATAGCGCGCCGGCCGCAGACCATTGCGGTCGAGCGTGGCGCCGATCTTGCGGCCGTCGGTGAACGCGATCGCGGCCGGGCCGTCCCACGGCTCCATCAGGGCTGCGTGATATTCGTAGAAGGCGCGGCGCTTCTCATCCATCAAGGGATTGCCGGCCCACGCCTCCGGAATCATCATCATGACGGCGTGCGGCAGCGAGTAGCCGCCCTGCACCAGGAATTCGAGCGCGTTGTCGAAGCAGGCGGTGTCCGACTGGCCTTCATACGAGATCGGCCACAGTCGGTTGATGTCCTTGCCATAGAGCTCGGAGCTGACCGAAGCCTGGCGCGCCGCCAGCCAGTTGACGTTGCCGCGCAGCGTGTTGATCTCGCCATTATGCGCGATCATGCGATAGGGATGCGCCAGCGACCAGGTCGGCAAGGTGTTGGTGGAGAAGCGCTGGTGAACGAGGGCGAGCGCGCTCTCGAAATCCTTCTCGTGCAGATCGGGATAGTACTTGCCGAGCTGGTCGGCGAGGAACATGCCCTTGTAGATCACGGTGCGGCAGGCCATCGAGCAGGGGTAATAGTCCGCCAATCCGCGGTCGCGGCGCTGATAGATCGCCTGCGAGATCGATTTGCGCAGGATGTAGAGCCGGCGCTCGAAATCATCCTCGGTCTTCGCGGTGCCGTTGCGGCCGATGAACACCTGCATGCAGGCGGGCTCGGTTGGCTTCACGGTGACGCCGAGCGAAGAGTTGTCGGTCGGCACGTCGCGCCAGCCGAGCAGGGTCAGGCCCTCTTCCTTGATCTGGTCGGCGATGATGCTCTTGATGACGTTGCGCCAGGCGGTGTCGCGCGGCATGAACAGCGCGCCGATGGCGTATTCACCGGGGGCGGGCAGCGCGAAGCCGAGCTCCTTGGCCTTGCGGCTGAAGAAGGCGTGCGGGATCTGCACCAAAATGCCGGCGCCGTCACCGGCGCGCGGGTCGGCGCCGACAGCGCCGCGATGCTCGAGATTGCAGAGGATGCTGAGCGCGTCCGAGACGATCTCGTGCGACTTGTTGCCCTTGATGTTGGCGATGAAGCCGACGCCGCAGGAATCTTTCTCCAGGCTCGGATCGTAGAGGCCTTCGGCCGGCGGGCGCGAACTGTGTTCCTGAATCGGATCGGTCGTTTTCGAAGCGACCGTCGCCGACAGTTCTTCTGCCACGATGTTTGCGCGCTCGAATTGCGACCCGTTCATTGTTCCAATCCTCTCCGTGCGGCAAGCTGCCTCACCGCCATCTTCGGCGCACCTTGGGCGTTCCGCGGCACCCGCTTCTGGGTCACCGCTCGTCCTCTGCGAGCCGCATTTTCTTAAATTCAGGCCAAGAATTCAGACCAAGGCGTTCTTCGTCCCCGAGAACGACTTTGCCTCCTCATCCTCGTACTTGGCCAAGGCCGCAAGCAACAGCCGCAGGTAGTGTGCCTTCTGTTCAGCCGGCATTGGCTTCGGGTCGTCCAGCGACTTCACCGCCGACTCAGCTAACTCGACCGCACGATCGTTGTCGCCGCATTCGAAACAATACTGGGCGACCGCCACATAGGACAGAAACTTGCGGCCGGCCCAGCCTTCTGGAGAGTCCAGCGCGAGGATGTGTTCGGCCAAGTCCTTGCCAATCGCAAAGCGATCAGAATGCGGGACATCAGAGTTCTTCTCCGCTGGATTAGAGAGTTGGCGGATCGCTTGCACCCTCCACAACTCGGATTGTTTTTCGATCGCATCGCGAGCCAATTGACGCATAACGGGTAATCCCGTCTGCATGTCATGGATTTTGTGCAGGGCTAGATCCTCATGAACTAGGTGAACGTTGATGTCATCCGGCATGATTGCGACGCCCTCTTTAGCGGCCGAAAGCGCCGTCGACGAATCCTTCGCCTTCAGCGTCAGTCCAATTTTGCCCCAGAATGCTTGCGTCCGGGCTTTCTCGCGCATTTCAGATTCTGCTTCAGCGATTCGCTCAGCATCCGCTGCTTTGGCTTCATCGCTGGTGCGCCAGGTGCCATTTACGATTGTTGGAAACACGTCATACAGTTGCATCGGGTGACCGATAAAGGCGACGCGACCGTCACGGTCGATGACGAATGAGGTGGGGATAGTGCTGGAAAGGCTGGGCGCCATCCAAGACTTCTTCATGTTTCCGGCGTAATCGAACGCGATCCGAAAGTTCAGCTCCGAGCCGTTCTTGGTCAACCACGCGTCCAAGTGAGTTCGCGCCTCCTCGGCCGTTGAACCTCGCTCGGAAGCTGCAACTGCAATGACCTCAACTGCGCTATCGTCGTATTTCTCTTGCAGCTGCGCGAGGTGGGAAATCTCCGCCACACATCCGCCGCACCAAGTCGCCCAAAACGCGACAATATACAGCGTACCCAGCTTAAAGTTGGTGAGGGGCTCGCCACGTACCCAGCTCTCCACTCTGATCGGAGGAGTTGGCGACTCCATACGAAGATTCATGTTGTTCTCCAAAGATATTGCCAAACCTTCACGCGAATGTTTGCGCAAGCTCGTCTGTCTCTAAGAAACGCGGCCCGAGTACGAGAGAGCGCGTCTGCATGCACTCCGCCTGACACCGTGCTCGATCTCAGCAGCAATGGCCGTGCCAACGCCAGCAACGAACATCACGCGCCTGATCCGGTCTGAGATTGCCTCGGCAGCTCAACATGACGGTACGTTTGTAGCTAAACGGTCTCGTTCGATGTCAGACATCGGACGCGGGTCGAGCGCTTCGGGCCGCGGGGTTTGTGCCTCGCCCATCGTGACGATCGCTGCTGGCGTTTTGAGGATCGCTGCCGTAACCGCCGGCGCGCGGCGCCGGCAAATAACAGTTGGTATGAGCCTCGCTCGCTCTATCTGTCTGACCTGCTTCTTAAAGAAAGCGCGGCCGCGGCTGCCTGAAGATAATCCTGTCGCCGAATTGAGCGCCTGCGGAACGTACAAAAGGCAATTCGAACTTTTAAATCGCGAACTTTTGTGCGGATACATTCTAAAGGGCAAGACAAGACGCAGTGACGCAGTCCAGTCCCGGTCCTGGAAGATCACGCGCAGCACCGGGCTGAGATACAGCACGTAAGTGAGGTCATAGAGTTGTGAAGAGAAACGGTCGTTATCAAAGTCCCGGCGAGACAGTAACTCCACCATGCGTTGGTTCAAGCACGCAGGATCTCGAATCGGCCGTAGCAGGAGTTCTGGACGGCGGTCAGATTGCCCTCGCTCTGGTCGATATCGTACGAATGTCATCTGGCAATTGCGTTAGCTGGCTGACGCCTCCTCCTCCTGCCAGCCAATCTTGCTCTTCAGAAATTCAAAGCCCAGCGCTTCGAGGCCGGCGCGCTCTTTGTTGTCCTTGCCGCGGCCGTGCCCGCCCGCCGCCTCGTAGAAATAAGCCTCATAGCCCATCGCCTGGAGCTTTGCGGCCATTTTGCGAGCATGTCCGGGATGGACGCGGTCGTCCCGCCGCCTCGTGGCGATCAGGATTGGCGGATAGGGCTGGCCGGGTTTTGCGTTGTGATAGGCGGAATAGGTCTTCAACCATTCCCAGTCCTCACGCTTGTCGGGGTCGCCGTACTCCGCGATCCAGCTCGCGCCGGCAAGCAGCTTGGTGTAGCGGCGCATGTCGGTCAGCGGGACGGTGCAGAACAGCGCGCCGAAACGCTCCGGGTATCGCGTCAACATGTTGGTAATGAGGATGCCGCCGTTCGATCCGCCCCTGGCTGCGATCCGTTTCGCTTTCGTGACACCGCGGCGGATGAGATCGGCGGCAACGGCCGCGAAGTCGTCATGCGACAGTTTCTTGCCGGCGAGCCGGCCAGCCTCGTGCCATCGCGTGCCGAACTCGCCGCCGCCGCGCAAATTCGCCTGCACAACGGTGCCGCCGCGCTCCAGCCACAGCTTGCCGAGCGACGAATTGTAATATGGTTTCACCGAGCGACCGAGGCCGCCATAGGCGGTCATATAGACCGGCGCATCGCCGGTTTCGCCTGCGGGGCCGGTCTGCACATAGGGGATATGCTCGCCGTCGATCGAGATCGCTTCATGCTGCGTCACCACCAGGCCATCGGCGGTGAAGGCCTTCGATGCCTGCTTCAACACGACAGGACTTTCGACGCCGCGCTCGATCAACAGCAGCGAGGGCGGCGTGAGCGGGTCCTGCACTTCGGCGAGCAGGTCGCCGTTGCTCTCAGACGGATGACAATCGAGCGGCCGGACGTCGACCACGCCGATTTCAGGAAGCCCGCCGAGTATCGCGCGGCTCCAGCCCGTGGCGAATGGCGTGCAGATCTGGAATTGCGGCTTAAGTTCGTCGAGGATCGAGAGCACCAGTCTGCCGGCAGTCCAGAACAAGTCCTGCAATGCGCGCCGCGGTCCGGGCTCGAACAGGAGCGAAAAATCGCGGCTGCCTGCAAGGAAAGCCGAAAGCGAGATGCCGAGGACGGCATCGGTGGCATAGGTTCGACCTCCGGTCGACCAGGGCTGGCGCAGCTTCATCGCAAACCAGTCGCCATGGGCCTGCATCCAGATGCCGGACGGGAGCTCGAGCTTCGTGGTGGTGCCGGCGTGATCGCGCAGCCAGATGCGCTGGTTGAAGAAGTCGATCCGATCGATGATCCAGGTACGCGGGACCGCGCCGGTATGGTCCGCGAGGCCATGGACACGCATGTGATCAGCCGCGGTCTCGAAGATCACTTCTGCCCGATCCACAGGTTCGCCACGACACCACAGGCGAACGGTCCTCGAATATCCGGAGCTCGTGACCATGCCCTCGCCATGGGCGCTGGACAGCAGCAGCGTGTCCGTGTCGAGCCAGTCGACGCTGCCCTTGGCTTTCGGCATCGCAAAGCCGTTCGCGACGAAGCTCCTCGTGTCGGCGTCGAATTCCCGCAAGGTGACGGCATCGCTGCCGCCGCGCGACAGGCTTAAGATACTTCGCGGGCTTCCCGGCAGTGAGCTTGTCGAGTTCAGTAGCCAGTCTTCGCGCTCGCTTGCCGCAAGCTGGTCGATATCCAGCATGATCTCCCACGCCGGATTGGGTCTTCGAAACTCCGGCATTGTTGTCCGCCGCCACAGCCCGCGCGGGTTGGTGGCGTCCTGCCAGAAATTGTAAAGATAGCTGCCGCGGCGCCAGCCGTACGGGATCCTGTCAGGCCGATCGTAAATCGCGGTCAGCGCATCGCGATCTCGTCCCGCGGCCGGTCCGCCGAACACGCGCAGCGTCCTGCTATTCTGCCGCTCGACGAAGTTCAACGCCCGTCCGCTTTCGATCTTTTCCAACCATAGATAGGGATCATCATCTGGAGTCGAGGCCGTTGGCCTTTCAATCCGCGACTGCAACGGCACACCTTTTTTGACCAAGATTCACTCCATGCTTAGCATTGACGCGCACTTTCGACAGGATTCAAGGCTTCGCCGTACATGTCGTCGGCTCGATGCCGGATCTTCCGAGCTACCTTTGTCTCTGACAAACCACCCCTGTTCATAGCGAGAGAAAAGTCGATTCAAGCAGCTGGCGCGTGGGTCTGACAGTTTGTCGGACAGACCCGGGCGCAGGCGCTGCAGCCGATGCAGGCCCCCTCGTCCTTCATCACCATGACCTTCTTTTCGACCTCATCGTCGTCCTCATCGAGATCGATCAACTCGCCGCCCTCGCTCAGGCCCTTCAGCGTCATGACCTCGCGGCCGCAGACCTTGTAGCAGCGGCCGCAGCCGATGCACTTGTTCGGATCGATCCAAACCAGGTAGTCCGGCCTCCAATCGCGGCCGTCGCGGGTTCTGAATGACATGGCTTGAGGTCCGTTATGCTTTGTGTAGCGCCTGGAGAACTTGGCGCTTTGGCCGACAGCTTCTTTATTTCCGCTTTCAGGCTTTCAACATCGCTCATACTTGCCTCAATAGTTCGCCACGTCCGGGAACTCGCGGATCATCTCAACACCACTGTTGACGATTTCGTCGCCTTGGTCGGCAAGATGACACAGATTGTTGAAACCAAAGCGATGCACGTCCCGTAGCTGCTTGCTCACGACAACGAGCCGGCCCCCGATCAGTACGATCCGACCGAACCCTTCCTGATGCATCTTCAACATTGGCGAGATCATCACGCCCGTCGCCTTCTCGATCGAGAGCGCAATGGCGTCAAAGAACAACTGCAGTCGCCATATCGTGTCGGGCTCGGGATTGCCAACGATCGGCAGCGCACGGCGCTTGCGTTTGTCCAGAATGTAGGGGTCGAGCAGGTCGAGGTCCTTCTTGCCCTCCCAGGCGCCGTGGGTGTCCTGGGCGCGCAAGATCTTGATGAGCTCTTTGAGAAATGGCCGCTCTGCCGCGGGGGCGGCTGGATTGATTTCAGACTGATCGGGCATCCTCTTTCCTTCAGGCTTCGAAATCCACCGTACGTTCCGAGCTTTTGGTGAGCAGCTTCCGCAGCCAGGGCGGCGGCGACCCCTTCAGCACGGTCTCGAGTTTGACGCAAAGGTCGTCGATGGGCTCTGGTTGCAGCACCTTCATCGGATGGATGTTGCTCGCGACGACGCGCGCAGCACCCGAGCCGCCGATCGCCGCTACATAGAGAATTGCGCAGTCCCTGATCGCCTGGATCTTCGGCGCCAGCTTATCCTCATTGCCGTCTTCCGTGAGGTCACCGCCGAACTGAACCGCCTCAATAAACCGATGCCCGTCCGGGCCGACCTCGTAGATCACGATGTTCTTGGCCCAGCCGAAGTGCGCATCGACGTGCTTCAAGTCCTGAGTGGCGAATGCAACTTTCATCCGAGTGGTTTCTCTTCCTGCTCAATGCAACTGGGGCGGATGGACCTGCAGGTCACCGCAGGTGATCGCCAGGAGTCGGGCGTCGGCCCATGGTTGGTTTCGCGGTCGGTGATGATCAGATTGGCGATATCAAAGATCAGATCACGCGTGCCGCGATAGCCCACGGTCGTGAGGTGCGCAGCGCCAAGGCGATCGAACATCGGAAAGCCCACCCGGAGGAACGGAACATTGAGTCGCGAAGCGGCCTGTCGACCGTGTGAATGCGACATCAAGAGGTCGCAGTCACGTAACCTGGCAAGCTCTTCAAGATCCTCCAGATCGCCGATCAGGACGTCCTCGGTCCTGACCCGCTGGAGCACCGGTGAGTTCGTCGTCGTCACCGCAGCCGTTACCTGCGCCCCCATCTCGTGAAGGAAGCTGGAGAGATCGAATAACAAGTCCGGCTCGGCGCCGATCGCGAGCTTGCGGCCGCCGATATGGAAATGCGCATCCAGCATGGCGTCTGCCAGCTGTCCACGTTGCCGGCGATACTTCCAGGGCACCGACCGGCCGCTGATCTCGCTCAGAAACGCGATGAATTCGTCACTTGGCATAAGGCCGCAGAGCCGCTCGAACAGACGGAACGGCGTGCCTGTCCGAGCCTGCATGATCTCGGCCGCACAGCGCATTTGCGCGCCGATTGCGATCGTCCAGGCCGCCTGCCCCATCGTCGCGATCTCGTCCATTCCAATGCCGCCGATCGTGGTCGGCGTGAATTCGTCGGGGATGTGGCCATCCAGCGAACCGGCAACGTCCGGCAGGAAGGAGGGCTTGAGCCCAAAATCCTCAAAGATCGTGCGAAGCTCGTCGAGATCGCCGGGCGTGAGGTGGCAGCCAGGTAGCACGTTGACGCGGGCGGCGTCGCGCGGTCTCGCTGGGTCGACGGGAGCCACGAGCGCCTCGATCATCCGCGCCACTGTTTTGCCCCAGCCATCCTGAAAGGCATCCTTGAAATCCGGCGTCGAGACGTAGACAAGGGGAAGCTTTTTGAGCTGCGGATGCTTCTGCCGGATCAACCTGATGAAGGCCTCGACGTCATCGCCGTTGGTCTCGGTGACGCCAGTCGAATTGATACCAATGATCTCGGGCCCGACGCGATTGTAGATGTTGAGGATCGCCTGTTCGAGATTCTCGAGACCGCCGAGCACGGTAGCAACCTCGTTCATGGCGGTCGTCTGCATCGGCACGGCTTCGTTGAAATGGCGCACGAACAGCGTCAGCCCGAACGAGGCGCAACCTTGCGGCCCGTGCAAAAGGGGCATCGCGCCGCGGAGGCCCATGAAGGCAAATGAGCCGCCGATCGGCTGGCTCATCTTGAGCGGATTGACCGAACAGGCTTTCTTCGAGGCAGTGACGATCGCCATGTCGTTCTCCTACTCCACCGCCTGCAGCGCCGGGGGCTGGAGATCGGAAAGAGTGTCCTTACAAGCATGGCCCCTTGCGGTGGAATTGGTGCACGGCTTGGCGGGCTCGACGAGGTTCGGGCCGTGCGCCGCAATCGCGCTCTCACCATCGCCGATCTCACTTCTGTTGGAGAAACTTATCGTCTTGACGCCGTTCGTGTTCGCGCCCCGAACTGGATCAACGGCTTGCGCACCCATCTGCGCAACCGTCTTTGCCTGTCGCTTCCAATCGAACTCATCCCAGGGCGCGCCTTGGCGGAGCTGATCCCATATCGGATTGTAGAGCGCTTTCTCGATCTCCTCCATGAGCTTGACAATCCCGACATAGCCCATATAGGCGTGGCAGCGCTCCTGGTTGATATCGAGCCATGGCGTCGCCGCCTTTAGTGCGACGAATTGCGACTTGCCGCCCGAAAGCATGATGTCGGCTTTTGCGTCCTTGAGCATCTTGTAGATCTCGGGCGGTGACATGTCCTCGATCATGTGGGCGTGCTGGCCCATCAATTCCTTGATACGTTCCTTGTCCTTCTCGGTCGATTTCTTCACGGACGCGCCGACGATTTCGAGTCCGGCCTCCTGCAAAGCGGCCACCATCGACCAGGATTTCACGCCACCGGTGATGAGAACGACCCTCTTGCCGGCAAAGCGCGACTTGAAACGTTCGATCGCAGTCCAGGCTTTGGTCTCTTCGCGTACGATTAGGGTTTGCGTTCGTTCCATCAGCTCAGCCGGCGCGCCACGTTCGATTAGCATGCGCGCGATCTGGCGCAGTGAATCGCTGGTATCCTCAATACCGTAGAACGATCCTTCAAAAAACGGGATGCCGTAGCGCTGCCTCATCTTGCGTGCGACGTTGATCATTGCTTTTGAGCAGACCATCATCGCGGCTTTGGCTCGGTGTGAATAAGCGACCTCGCGGTACTTGCCGTCCCCCGAGATGCACGACAGGATCCGAATTCCGAGCTCGTCGAGCAGCGGCTTGACCTGCCAGAGCTCGCCGGACAGGTTGTATTCGCCGATGACGTTGATGTCATACGGAGTGGTGTAATCGGGCTCTCCGGTACCGATGACGTGCGCCAGCAGTGCTTCGCCTGCGAGCTTGTTACCAAGGTTCTTCGACCCCACAAATCCCGGTGCATTGATGGGAATGACCGGTTTGCCGAATTTGGCGGAGGCCGCCTTGCAGACCATATCGATGTCGTCACCGATCATCGCGGGCACGCAGGTCTGGTAGACGAAGATGGCCTGTGGGTCGTATTTTTCTGTGATCTCCTTGACTGCCTTGTACAGCCGTTTCTCGCCGCCGAACACGACGTCGGTCTCGCTCATGTCAGTGGTGAAGCTTCTGCGCCACAGATCGGAGCCGGACGAGGCGGAACCGCGATTGTCCCAGGAATTGCCCTCACAGGCGATTGGACCATGCACAAGATGGGCGACATCGGTGAAGGGCTGCAGTGCGATTTTGGCGCCATCGAAGGCACACCCGCCGGCGGCACCGCCCGGCTTCAGCTGCTTGGTGCATCCATTCTTGCGCTCGATGTTCGACTTGCTCGCGTTCTTGGCGCAGCCCGGTTCGTTAAAGACGTCCAGTATGGTCGTGCGAAGCGAAGTCATGGTGTCTCTTTCGGGAATGTCAAGACGCCGCACAGACCAACCGGATGGCCGGCGGATAATCTGTGGTCCCCGCCACAGCGCCGCTGTTCCTGCGGACGATGAGGCGGGGCGCTCGCCTTAGCGTATGATGTCAAAGCTGTAGTCTGTCTTGCCAACCGAGCTGGTCTTTCTATCGATCTCATCAAAGATCTTGTCTAGAATCTTGACCAGCACATTCATGCTACCCTGATAGCCCCACACTGGATAACGATGGTGATGATGGCGATCGAAGATGGGAAACCCGATGCGGATTAGCGGTGTTCCAGTGTCACGCTCGAGATATTTTCCGTAGGTGTTACCGATCAGGAAATCGACCGGTTCTGTGAACAGGAGCGAACGCATGTGCCAGAGATCCTTGCCGGGGAAGGCGCGGCAGTTTTTACCGAACGGCGAGCTCGCGAACAGCGCCTGCATTTTCTGCTGCCAGGCCTTACCCCCGTTCGTCGAGAGCACGTGGGTGGGCTCAGCGCCGAGCTCTAACAAGAATGCGGCCACGCCATAGCAGAGGTCAGGATCGCCGTAGATCGCGAACTTCTTGCCGTGAAGATGCGCGCTAGAGTCAGCCATTGCGTCTACCAGACGCCCGCGCTCCCGCTCCAGCGCATTTGGAATTGCCTTGTTGGTGATACGCGACAGCGTCATCAGGAAATCGTCCGTGGCGCTGACGCCCAAGGGGTGATTGAAGGCGACGACCTCCTGGTCGTGCCCCTTGATGAAGGCCAACGTCTTCTCCGTACAATATTGCTGCATGGAAATGGTTGCCTTCGCGTGGACTGCGTCCGCGGCATCCTTCAGCGTGGTGCCGCCATCATACATGCGGAACTCGCCGTCGGTGGGGGTGTCGAACACATCACTGTTGTCCGAGAGGATGGTGTAGCCGATCCCCATCAGCTCGAATATGCGCTTTATTTCACGCATGTTACCGACAGTGTAGCCGTCGAAGCCGCCGATGAAGTTGATCGTGTCGTTGGCCTTGCGCTGGAGTTTTGGTGCCGTGCCGGCTTTGCCGTCCCAAAAATGCTCGAGGATGCCCTTGAGCGTGTTGTCGTAGCCGGTAACGTGGCTGCCGACGAATGCAGGAGTGTGAGCGAATGGTACATCGTAGTCCGCGGGGACTGAACCTTTTTCCTTGGATGTTTTGATGAAGGCGTTGAGGTCGTCGCCGATGACTTCCGCCATGCAGGTCGTCGCGACCGCGATCATCTTCGGCTTGTACATGTTGTAGCTGTTGGCAAGCCCGTCGGTAAGATTGTTGAGCCCCCCGAACACGGCCGCGTCTTCCGTCATGGACGAGGAGACGCACGAGGTCGGCTCCTTGAAGTGGCGTGACAGATGGCTGCGATAATACGCAACGCAGCCCTGTGAGCCGTGGACGAACGGCAGTGTGCGCTCGAACCCGAGCGCAGCGAACACCGCACCTAGCGGCTGGCAAGCCTTCGCCGGATTGACCGTTAGCGCCTCGCGGGCAAAGTTCTTCTCGCGGTAATCGGGCGTCTTGGACCATTCTCTGATACGGTCGACTTCGGCGGGATCATGCGGATTCTCAAATAGCGCCTTCTTATTGGCCAGCATCTGCTGGTATTCGTCTCCCCGGAAAAGCTCAGAGTGGTCGAGTATGTGTTCGGCGTTCTGTGTCATCATGGCACTCTTTAGGTTCTTGTGTTCGTTCTCCTGCCCTTCCCCTCCTCTGCGGAAGAAAGAGGCCGGGCGTCGGCGTTCCTATTCCGCCGCCATGAGGCTCGGCCGCGGAGCGTCCTTCCAAGGTGCCGTGGTCTTCCCCCAGATCGGGGAATTGATCGCCATGTCCATGTCGCGGGCGAAGATCGCGAAGCCGTCGTAGCCGTGGTAAGGACCCGAGTAGTCCCAGGAATGCATTTGACGGAACGGCACACCCATTTTCTGGAAGACGTATTTTTCCTTGATACCGGAACCTACGAGGTCTGGCCGGATCTTTTCGACGAAGCGCTCGAATTCGTAGCCGGTGACATCGTCGTAGATCAGTGTGCCATCTTTGACGTAGTGCTGAGCGGTGCGCTGGTAGTCATCGTTATGCCCGAACTCATAGCCTGTGCCGACAACATCCATGCCGAGGTCCTCGTAGGCGCCAATGACATGGCGAGGACGTAAGCCGCCAACGAACAGCATTACGGTCTTGCCTTCGAGCCGCGGCAGGTATTTCGCGGTCACCGCATCGACAAGCGGTTGATATTTCGCGATGACGCGCTCGGCACCTTCTTTGATCTTATCATCGAAGAAGCTTGCAATTTTGCGCAGCGACTCCGCGATTTTGGAAGGCCCGAAGAAGTTGTACTCGCACCAGGGAATCCCGAATTTTTCCTCCATGTGCCGTGAGATGTAGTTCATCGAGCGATAGCAATGCAATATGTTGAGCTTCGCCTTCGGCGTCGCCTCCAATTCAGCGAGAGATCCATCCCCGGACCACTGGGCGATGACGCGCAGGCCCATTTCTTCGAGTAGGATCCGTGACGACCAGGCATCGCCGCCGATGTTGTAGTCGCCGATAATCGCGACATCATATGGCGTCGGCTCAAATTTTGAACTGGCCTCTGGGGCGCTCTTGTCGAAGATCCAATCTCGAACTGCGTCGTTCGCGATGTGATGTCCGAGCGATTGTGACACGCCACGAAAGCCCTCGCACCGCACAGGCACGATGGTTTTGCCGCCATATTCCTTTGACTTTTCTCTGGAGACCGCCTCGATATCGTCGCCGATCAAACCGATCGGACATTCGGACTGAATGGTGATGCCCCTGTTGAGAGGAAATAGCTCCTGGAGCTCATCGATGAGTTTCGTGATCTTTTTATCGCCGCCGAATACGATATCCTTTTCCTGGAAATCGGAGGTGAACTGCAGTGTCACGAAGGTGTCGATGCCGGTCGTGCCGACGTAGTAGTTGCGCCGCGAGCCCCAAGAGTACTGACCACAGCCGACCGGACCGTGGCTGATGTGGATCATGTCCTTGATCGGCCCCCAGACCACGCCCTTGGAGCCTGCGTAGGCGCAGCCACGGATGGTCATCACGCCCGGAATGGACTTGATATTCGACTTGACGCCACAATCCGACCTCCCCGCCTCGTGAACACTGAGATGCTTGGCGCGTCTTTTGGCGGTCTTCTCTGGGTAGACCTTCAACACCTCATCGATTAGCTGCTTGTTGCGCGCCTTGATCTCAGCGACACTCTGGGTAGTTGCTCGGCTCATACAAATTTCCTTTGATTGTCGCCTCAGATCATGAAGCGACGCTTTTCCGGTAGACCGACGGATTTCCGATCCGGCATTCAGGTGTAAAACGTGCAATCTCCGTGACCGGTCCTACCGATCGCAACTTCGCGGCCTTCCGGATCATGCGGCGGCGGTCGTTCACGATCTTGCAGTTCATCTCGGCTGAGCGCTTGCGAACGCGGTGTTTGTGACGCTGTTGACTTGTCGACGGGATCGCTGACCAAGACGCGTCTCGGTGAAGTCATGCCTACTCTCCAGCGGGTGGTCATATCGGCTTCTTTACTCACTGGCTGCCATCAGGGGGTGTCCCTCTGCATGTTGTTGCAAAAGGCTAACAGCCGCCTCTTGCGCAGGGGTTTGCAATGAGTGTGCCAGCGCTGGTCGAAGACAAAAACCCACGTCTGTAGAGCTAGATAGTTGGCAGGATGCGGATTGTTAGAAACCTGACCTGTTGGCCACCGACAGGCGTACCGGCTAACGGCCTGTCTGAAACAAGACAATCAGTTGCGCTCTCCGGGAAATCTACGCCGCCAAAGATCGGTTATTCGCCGCATTGAAGGTCGAGTTAGGGACGCAGAAAGATATCGCCAAGGAGACATCGCTCAACTTGAACATCCCCGAGCACCGGCATTTCGGGATCCGACTCATCGCTGCCATCGTCGCGCTTTCCGCTGTGATGAGCATGTCCGTCGGTGACTGGTTGGAATGATCCTGCTGGCCGCGGCGTACCTTCTGTCAACCATCGCCGCCTTCGGGATTCGGCATGACTACCCCTGGGTTGGCCATCCTGAACGTCGTCTGTGGCTGCACCGTACTCGGCGGGCTTGGGTTGTTCGTGTGGGCGCTGATTGGTCTTGGGAAATCGGCATTGGACGCCATGTCACAGTATTCGGCACTCGGCCTGGCGAAGACTGCAGTCGGGGATCCCGCTCTAAAGATATCCGATTACGATCTGCGCTCTGGATGGAAGATGCCCGGCTTGCAAGTCGAGATCTTCTCCTTCGAGAGAAAGAGGGAGTCCGGTGGAATCAGCCCAATCCATCGAGCTGCCTCGCCCGCGTTCCTTGCTTCTGTAACGGCGAGTTGGCTGCACTCAGCCGCCAGTCGGTTCACGACCTGCTCACGACCCGTTTGGAGCTTCTCGCGCTCCTGCTGGGGCGCTTCGGTCTCTCGGGCGAGCTCCGCGTCCTTGCTCGCCCAGTTGTTCCTGAAAGCGCAGGCAGGTCTCCGCGAGGAGAGGGGCGGCGAGGGATTTTCAGTCCGCCGAATGTAATCATTGCAGTTCGGGCACGACAGGCGGGGTCATGAGCGGTTTTGGGCGCCGTCGCGTTGGATGTCATGAACCCTCCCCTTTTCGGCAGCTCTCAGGCCGGAATAACGTGATCCGGCCCGCTCTGCCACGCTTCCGATGTGGCTTTACCGTTATCTCGACGTCCTGGTGGAACGCCGTCAGCATACGCAGCAGCTTTACCACAGAAACCAGCCTGAACTGGCCCCGAAGCATCCTAGACAGGTTGGGCTGCTTCACGCCCACCAGCCTCGCGGCTTCGGTCTGAGTGATCTCCCGCTCCGCCATCAAGCGCTTCAGTTGTACGACGAGTGCTGCCTTGAGTTGGTGCTCCTGGGCGTTCGCCAGGCCGAGATCAGCAAAAATGTTGCCGGAGCCCCGGCTGTGGGACGGCAGCTTCTTCTTCTTCGTGCTCATCATCGGGCTGCGTCTGTTCCTTGTCGATAGCTTCGGTGTCGCGCAGGCGCTGCCGAAGAGATGCCCCTTCTGCGGGACCAGTTCGTCCCTGATGCTGATCAGCACCTTAAAGAGCTGCTGATCGGCTCGGGTGAAGGTTAATTTGAAAGCTCTACAGCGCTCGAGTGCCTTCGGAGATTTAGCTTAACTTGTTGCGCGTGTGCTCGCCTTGGAGGACAGCACACAGGCCGGGGAGCACGTATTGTGTGCGGCTAAGAGTATGGACGGTAATTCGTGTCCGAGCGCCTGCGGAAATCAGCGTAAGACACGAGTTCACCTCCGTAGAAGAGATTCGGGCCAATCTGTGAACTCCAATTCGAAGCTACGTAGGCCAGCGGGTTTGGTCGTAAATTTAAGGGTCTTCCCTGAAAGGGCTGCCAATGAGCCAGATGCGAACTTGAATACTGTCGTGCCGGAAGTTGCGACCGCAATGCCCTGCTCGCCTTCCATTGTAGAGAAGCCGGTCGCCTCGGAGAGTTGTCCAATTGCAACTCCCTCCAGCGCGCGGTGAAATTCCAGGGAAGCCAAGTATGACCCTTTGTCAGCAGCCCACTCACTGACCGACACTGCTGTGATCCCCGCGTCGCTCAAGAGACCACCCGCGATCCGGCAGCCATATTGAACGCTGAGAATGACCCGCTCATTCCGAACTCCGACCGGCTCTCGATCGGCGGCAGTGATCGTGCACGCGTACCGCCTTGTGTCCGCAACCGCGCCCGTGCTTGGCCCGAACAACTCGAGCGCGGAACACAATACAAAAGCGAGAACGGGTCTTATCATTCGGCTGCACCTGGTCTGGAATATCGTTCGCCTACTCTGTACAATCTGACGCTACGGCCGATTCAAGCTTCTTCGATCGCTCTGTCGGATGAAAGCTAGTCACGGTGACCGCGGTGTCGCAGAAACGTGGCGATCGGTGTCCCCCGGCGACACCCCTGGATGGGTGCCCGAACGATTCCAGTATCCGCGTTCACGCCGCGCAGCGGGCCAGCACGTCGGTGAACCAAGGCTATGGACCGACGCCATTCAGCTCGGCGGCGGCTATGAGGGGCCCGACGGCCCGCGGCGCCGGAGCGCTACGTTCCTGACGCGGGCGCAGGCGTTCTGCGGGCGGAAGCCATTTCCGCGCCAATGCCCCGCGGCCAGGTCCCGAAATTTTCTTCACAGTTTCAATGTAAAAGGAAACGTGGTCGCCAGGAGCCGGTCAAAGGCAGTCTGCCGCTCAAGCAGACGCTCTTCGAGGAACTTACGCTCGACACCACTCAGCTCACATTGAAGCCTTCTGCGACAGCGCCAAATGTCATTCCGTATGTATCTGATCTCATTCAAGCGATCGTCAATCGAAGCCATCACGCATACCATATTCAACCTGAACCAGCCATGGACAACTGGTCAATCACGTCTTTCCGGGGAAGACGCCGATGACATGTCACGACCTGGCCATCTGCGGACATGATGTCACGATCTCCTCCCAGCATGTCCTCTTGTATCGCAGTCTTTCAACGCAAGGGCACGAAGTGACGGTTGCTTCCGCAGAAGTTCAGCGGCTTTTGCCATCAGCGCGCAGGACTTCAAAAGCTGCCACTCGCCGTAGTAAGACGAAGTGGTTTGTTATTCCAACCAACACCCGGCCTGATCCGGTGTCATGCCGGCGACTTGAGCTGGTTCGAATGGGAGTATCCGACTAATCGGACCGTCGCACCGTCAAGCTCTGGGTAGCCGCGCCTTTCAGATTTGAGAACGGCAATTGTCATGCCAGCGGACTTCAGGTGGAAGGCAGGCCATGTTCAGGCTTGGGGCTGGTCCGTTACAAAGGAGCGGGATTTCGCGGCGGCGGCGCGCCGGAGCGGCCCGGATATGAGTCGGAGAGGCTTCAGTCGGCAGGGCGCGGCGAAATCGTGAGCGATGCGCACCGCCGGCGCTCGGCTCAGTGTCTCGCCAAACCTGCGTAGACCTTTATTACCGCCGTTCCCGCGTTCGGCCCGCAAGCTGGCAATTCGATCTCATCACAAAACTCTCTGTGCGATGATGTCTAGCCGGGACTGGCGCTTGTCGCATCTGCAACACTGCATGTATTCATCAAGCCAAGACATCCGACGTTGTTTGTTCGCCCGGACTCGCTCTGCAACTAAATCAGCAGCTTGCACGTCAGATACAACTGGCATGGCGGTTGCTATTGTCAGCCACACCGTGAGCGCTGAGCGCGACCAGCGGTGTAAGACGCATATGATCAACTTCGCGGGAGCGTATTGGCCAACCAATCGATTGATGGAGCACCGATGCGGCCACCGGACAGCTTACCCTGGCACACCCGTTGTTGTCAGATCGACCATCACGCCGAAGGTTGAGGCGCTCGTCTGATCTACCAACCAAATGTCGTTATCTGGCTCAAAGCGAACTCGCGAATCAAATAAGAGCCAAACCCTCGTGCGCGCACGCCGGGAGCAAGTACCTCGAAATCGCGCGTTTGATGCAGCCGCTTCGCTTTCAGAGGATCCGGGGCATACTGCGCCGACCCGTTGACGGAACGGAGGGTGGCCTCGTTGTCGACTGTCTTCTTGATTAACAATCAGAGCTGATGAGGTGGGTGTATGAACAAATCGATCCGGAAGCTTCGGCCTGTGGCCGAAGCATCTGTTTTGGCGATTGGGCTGCTGTTGTCGCCAGCAGCTAACGCTGACGATGATCTGATGAGAACCGCCAAGCAGATCTTCCATCCGATCCCCTCAGTCATTCCTGCGGTAAAGGACAATTCAGTCACACATGAAACGGTCGGGCTTGGCAAGATGCTGTTCTTCGATCCGCGGCTATCGGCAAGCGAAATCATTAGCTGCAATACGTGCCACAATCTCGGCACCGGCGGAGTCGATGCCGGTCCGACCTCAGTCGGCCACGGCTGGAAGGTCGGCCTACGTCGGGCCCCAACCGTCTACAACGCGGTGTTCAATGTGGCGCAATTCTGGCACGGACGCGCCGCGGACCTGAAGGCGCAAGCCACCGGCCCTGTGCAGGCGAGTGCCGAAATGAATGCGACCCCGGATCATGTGCTCGACACCTTGAACTCAATGGCCAGCTATGTCGCCTTGGTCAAAAACGCCTTTCCGAACGAAGCGAGACCGGTCACCTTTGAAAACCTTGCCAAGGCAATCGAGGCTAATGAAGCGACTCTCATTACACCTGCGGTCCCATTCGATCAGTATCTGGAGGGCAATCCACATGCTCTGGATGATCAGCAGAAGTCAGGGTTGGCGCTGTTTATAGAGAACGGATGCGCCGCTTGCCACAAGGAAATCAAAGTCGATGGACAGGCCTACCTCCCATTCGGCGTGATGAAAACGCCTGACGCAAGCCTGCTCCCGGGCCGCCGATAAGGGTTGGTTCGCGGTCACCAAGGCAGTCGGTGACGAATATGTCTTCCGCGCGGCGCTCTTGCGGAACGTCGGTTGCGAGCCCCTTATTTCCATTCGGGCCAAGTTTGGAGCGTGAAGCAAGCTGTTGCCCTGATGAGTGAAATCCAGCTCGGCGCCAAGCTTAGGGATGAGGAAGAGAACGATATCGTAGTGTTTCTGTATTCGCTGATCGGGCGGGTACCTAAGATCGAGTATCCGCCACTACCCACGCGTACAAACACGAGGCCAAAGCCTTCCATAGATAGATAGGATTAGCAGCACCGGCCTCATGCTTGGTGTAGCAGATGCCATGCACGTACCCCGGGGTCACGCAATGGCGTCAAAATGAATGATCCCGTGCCGTCACTCATAGCCAGGCATATAAAAAAGCGCCCGGCCTACTCTGGAGGCCGGGCGAAAGTCACGCAGGAGCGACGCTGCTTTACGCATCGCACCAGCTTTCGTCGGTAGGGAGGACTACCGGCGATCGATTTACGGCGAGGGCATTCGCCGTCAAACAACGAGAAGCGGATATCGCCTCCGCGGAAAATCTGGAGCCGCTTGCCTTCCGCTCCTGTGGGACACTTCAGGACTGCCCACCACTCGCACCCGCGTCCAGTTGGCAAGGCAGTGCCTTTGATGGAGCTGGATCCTTCGCGCAATGCGCCGCGCCCTGAAACTCAAGCGGCCGCTTACCGTCGCGCAGCAGCATTTGGCATCCCCAAAACACCAGCAACGCTCGATTATCTTCCCGAAGATCGTGCCAAGGCGCCAATCTCCTATGACATTCCGTAAGGGAGGTAAAATAGATTGTTGTGATGGGACGCATCCACGCGATGGATAAATGAAAAGCAGAGCTGGATTAGCATCGACCATTAATGACTTCGATCGGCATCGCCGGCAGGCTATCGGCCGTCGGATCGAGAATCGAGCTTGTCGCCGGCTGTTATGCGACCGCCTTGGCCAACGCCGGTCGGCATTCCCGTCTCTGGAACTTTGGGAAGCTCGCAAGGACATCGCAAGCCCCCAAAGGGTGTGCATCTCATTCGCAAAAGCGTGGCAAAACGGTCGGCACGTGGCGCAGCCCGCAACGCGCAGCCACCATATTGACGAGCGCGGGACGCACCTCCTCCCACTTTCGAGTTTTCAGCCCGCAGTCGGGATTGATCCAGAGCTGCCGATCAGACACTCGCTGCGGCGCCAACACAATAAACTGCTTGGAGGCTCCGCCTGTGAATGCGTTCGCGTTCGATACCCTGTTCGGGTAACCGGATGAGCTCCGCGGCCGGAACGAGCCCGGGCCGCTTTCGATATCTGTGTGATTGCGACGGGCCTGGTTTTTCCGTCAGCAGCTTCTCGAAACCGCCTGTCAGGAAGTTGCGATCATCCTCGGCAGGCGTCCGTTTGATCACACCGCCATGAGGCTCCTTAGGAATTGCCAATGCCAGATTACTCTAGAATCGCAGGAATGATCAGGTCGGACAGCTTGGTATACGGCTGGCCCCGCGACGAGCCATGAGCTCGATCGCCTCCGTGCCGTTGGTCAGGACGATCTCCTCGGTGCGGCAGGTATTCACGTGCTGAGCGACTTTGGCGCGCGCCTTCGATGCGTCCGCCGCCGCTTGGCAAGTGGAGCCCGGACGCGGGCGATATGCAGGAACAGCTCCTGACCTCAGGATGCATTCCGAGTTGCGAAACTGGAGTAAGCAGCCAGAGCGCGGGCGGCGGGATCGGGCTATGACCCTACACTCCAGGCACTCGTGCACGGTGACCATGGGCAAGCGGAGGCCGAGCTTCTCGGACCTCTTCAGGATCTCCGGAACGATCTCGTCGCGCGAGGAGACCGTCTCTTCGGCTCCGAAGTGACGCAGTTTTAGATATTCTGCAAGCGATCCTTCGACGCCCGTCCACCTCGCCTCGGCTCGTCAGCCAGCGACGACAAGCCTCAACGCGGCCACTGGAGCATCGAAGCGGCCTTGTCCTTATTCGAGATAAATTCGAGCTGTCCTCCGACAAAGCCCCTTTGAGCTCGACTTCGACTACTTCGTTCACGACATCGATGAAGCCTTACGCGGGCTGCTTATGCTGTCTTAGACGGGACACAGGTGTCAGGCATCGGACAGACGGCCGCGCATTGCGGCGTGTCGGAATGGCCCTCGCACTCCGTACACTTTTTGGCATCGATAACGTAAATGTCGCGCTTGAGGCTGATTGCCGCGTTGGGACACTCGAACTCACATGCACCACAAACGGTGCATTGCGAAGCGACGATCTTGTAAGCCATGCCTTCCGACTCCTTAGGCGAGCGATGCCATTGGCGATCCCTTCAAATGCCGTGCCAAACACAGATAGGCGCAATGGCGGGCAATTTGCGCAATTGTGCTGTCCCGGGGCTGAGACCATGTTGCATCTGCTACAGCAACAGGCCGCTTCAATTCAAGCTATGAGAGCCCTCGGCAGTACTCCGAGAGCATGTCGCGACTCGACCGCCGCGCGCTTCCGTCGGTTTGTCCGGCACGGCAGCGCGGGCTACGCGACGCTCGATGATCCGAAACCGGCGGCGCGACTAAAAGCCGCGAGCCGACGCACGTCTAGGCCGGGTTTCGGCAAACCTCCGGTCACACGCCCTGACTGGAGGTTTTGTCCAAGTCTCGCTCGGAGGGAAATGAAGTCGCGCCGGGAGGAGCGACACTGGCCTTGCAGACTGACCGATAATTGCAGTCAGCCTCACGCCTGGCGCCGAGTAAGCATGGCGGTGTGGGCGAGCGCTGCTACGCTTTGCTTGACTGTGCTCAGCCACTCTCACGCACCTAGTTTGGAAGAAGTGGAGGAGTGCTGAAAGATGACTGCGCAAATTGCTTCAGCGGCATGGCCTTTCCGAACAGATGGCCCTGCGCAAGGTCGAAGCCGAGTTCGGTCACAGCGATCAGGTCGGCATGGCTCTCCACACCTTCGGCGACGGTGCGCGCACTGTATTCTTTGGCTAGATCGACGATCTGGCGGCACACCGTTCGCTTCAGGGGCCCATTTCCGCAACCCGAGACGTATTGCCGGTCCACTTTCAATTTCATGAACGGGAATCTCTCCACCCCCATCAGCTGCGGCCAATTGGCGCCGACATTGTCGATTGCAAGGCCAATGTTGTAAAAGCGAACCTCGCGCGCGACCTCAATCAGGAGATCTAGATTGCGGATGGCTTCCTCGCTCTCGATTTCAATAGTCAAGCCGCCGAAAGCGGGGTGCGACGGCATGCGCTGACACAGATCGCGTACCGCCTGCGGGGTCCATCAGGAATGCTGCCGGGAGATTGATGGAGAGATCGATTGAAGTTTTCTGCTCCAGAAGATACCGCCAATCCTTGATTGCGCGGTCGATCACGAACTCCGACAACTCCCTCAAATGCGGATCGTGAGGCTCTGGGATGAAATAGGCCGGTGGAACAACGCCCCAGGTCGGGTGCCGCATTCGCACAAGCGCCTCGGCGCCGCGGCGGCTGAGGGTACACGCGTCAAACTTCGGCTCATACCAGAGCTCAAGCCATCCAGCGTGTAAGGCTTCTCCGACATGGACCGCGGGACGGGGCGCCGGCTCTCTGGGCAAGAGCATGGCGACCCGATCGCGCAGCGTCTCGGCTGCAAACGGCGTCCTCAGCGGCGGCAGCATAGCAAGTCCATATTCGCCCCCGACCTGCTGCACTGCCGTCATGATGATCGATTCGCGGGCGCCAAATGCCAGCACTCTGCCTGCAAATTTTTCGCGCACGAGTATCTCGAGCAATCGTCCAGGCTCGATGCGATCCGAGCCAATGCCGAGCAGGATCAGATCAGGGAGCTCCGTGCAGAGTACGAGCGGCAGCTCTTCAGCAGTCCCGCATTCGCTGATAATAAACCCCATATCCTCCAGCACATCCTGTAGAAACGCGCGCAGATGCCGCTTGCCGACGGCCACGCACGCTCGCGGCCGCACCTTACGCCGCCCGAAGATCGCAGGTTTCCCTCCGATCAATTCGGCCTGCCCATGCTCCATCGCAACCACTCCCGTTCCGTGACGACCGTTTAAACGAGGAGCGAAGGTTCAAACAAGCTGCGCTTGTCGCTATCTTTCGATTCTTCGAGGTAAGCTTAAGATAGTGCATGAGCAGGCAATTCGCGATGTTGTTCTGACGATTTTGTCGGGCGCGCGCATGATACCTCTTCGCGTAATTTTGTTGAGTGACGCACGCGACTGTGGAGAATCTCACCGTCGGACTGATGCGCCCTATGGCTCATGGTACAAGATCTACTTCATGGACTCACTCATGAGTGACGATCGGCAAACTCTCTTACGAATGGTTCGTCGGCATGGCCGGCTTGCACACGCGCGAATGTGGCGTATGGTTCATTTATTTTCCAATCGAAGGAAGTCCATCCTGAGTTCGCAGGCGCTCAAGACGCGGTCGATTCTGAAAACGGAAGCAGCTTGCACTTACTCACCTCTGTTGCTTATAGCAGTGCGGAGGTCCCATTCTCTACCGAGCTTGATAGTTGCTCTCGGTTGAGCTTTCGGTATCCTTTTGACTATGGATTTCTTCAAGAGGGATTAACGTCGCGGTGTTCGTGCTGGCGCTGAAGCGCAAGGCCCGCCACGGGGGCTCGGCTTCGCGCAGGGGCGTGCCAGGAGATGAGGGCGCGATCGCAGAAGCGGTCGAAAAGCTAATATCTGAATTACGTGGCCCCGGAGCAGAGTTCAGCCTTTGAAGGCGCGAAGCAGGCGGATCTGCGCCTGATTCAGGATCCCGAAGGGGCCTTCATTCTTGTTATCAAGCAACAAGCCACGGGGCAGATTGTACGGCTCGCTACCATCTCATCCGTACAGGCATGGGAGCAGCCGGAGCGTACGGCGTGCTTCAGGAGCTATGGATTTCCCGCGACTTCCGAAGCTCTGACAACGTCGGCATCTCCTCGAGGGGGTACATTCGGAGGCGACGCGCCATGATTGAGGTTGCGTCGCCTCCGGATGGCTATCCGGCCTTAGCACGGGTACGCCGTTTCTACGAGGCGAGCACATATCGATTGCAGGATTGCGCGCGCAAGAGGCCGTGACGGCACTATGAACTCTGCTTCACACGGTTAAATCGCTCCTGAGCTCGCGCGCTACCAGTAAAGTCTTTCAGCAGCAAGTCCTGTTGGTTCTCGCAACGAACGCTTCAACGCGTGCGTCGCGGCCAAGCATGGTCGAGAACCTGGACTGGATGCGGTGCTACTCCCACTGCTAGCGGTTACCTCTTCGACCTTCTTGGCGGGAAGATTCGACATGTCAGTGATCAAATCGTTCTTCATTGTGCGAAGCGATAAGATCGTCTTCTCAACGCTCCTGGACGGCAAGCCGAGACTTGCCCGGCTAAAAGCGCGCAGGCAAGTCGGCGGGGCGCGGGCGGGCGAAGCCCCGGCCGGTCTTTCCCCGCACAAGCCACCATAATGGTGAGTGCACAAGACGTGAACGTCCCGGACAAGGTCCCACTCTCGGTGCAGGCCACCATGAAGAAGGATTTGCGCGAGGTCTATGGGCGCGAGCCCAGCGTCCGCCGAAGCGTCGACCGACGTCTTCGCCAAGACGTTTTGCGCGACGTACGGCTGGGCGGTGGAATGCCTGGTCAGGGATCGCGACGCACTGCTGCCCTTCTGGGATTTTCTTGCCGCACATTGGGGCTGACTTGAGCACTACCAATCCCATCGAGCGCGTGTCCGCAACCGGGCGATACAGGACCGTGCGGACGAAGGGCTCCTTCGCCAACCACCGCCAGGCCGATGGTGTTCAAGCTGGTTATCGCCGCATCAAGGACCTGGCGGCGGCTCAAAAAGCGCAAATCCGTTGCCGAAGGTCGTCGCAATCGTCGGATTCAACGACGGCATCAAGATTGAGCCATTTTTTCTCAATGTGCGATGAATGCGCGACGGTATCCCCGATCGTGCACGCGTTTCGCTAAACGCCTGACATTCGATCCAGTTCGTCCGCAACCAGCTTTTCGGCATTAAAGTTCTCGTTGGACTGACAAAATACTTCCTCGGCGGTGTAAGCCATGGCCTCTAGCGGACTTTGCCGATACCCATGTTTCTCCAATCCATCGGCGTACGTCGCGAGAAACCTTTCAGGACCAAGCAATCGCCACTGTACAACATGGACTAATTCATGAAAGTGGAGCCGCTCACTCGACGCAGAGCGACGCTTTACGAAGAATGTGTCCAGGTACGTGATACCGTCGTAATCGCCGTTTTCGAATTCGGCGAACTGGCTGAGTCCTAAAGATGATAGTGGCGGCATCGGAACCCGTTCGACGACGGCAACCTTGGTCGACGATAAGAGATTTCCGCTGAAGTATTGCGACAGTCTCGGGAATCCGAGCGAACTTACGATCCTTACTTCGTTCGAATGTGCTTGTAGTGTTTGATGAATCCAACCGATTAAGTGAGGGTATAGTGTTTGGAACTGTTCCGGCGTCATGCGCGCTTTCCCCGAATTTGGAGTTTGGGAGACTCGATCAAACCTAGCATTGAGCTATACGCGCCGCCTGTTGGAGCCTTCCCTTTATTGCGAAAGTACCTTCCCTTATTGCTTATTCTCAATATGGATCTCATTCATCAGGTCTCATTAATTGAGGAGCGGACATTTTTGTCTGCGCCATATCGGACCTAACGTACCTTTCTGGACCGGACATTTTTGTCCGGGAAGTCTCCGTGAGATACAGTTCATAGATGTTCGTCTTGCCGAGGCCTCGTCTCTGGATCGTGAGCAGCCCATTTGCTTCGTGTGTGATGCGGTGGCCTGGTCTTACGAAACTGCCGAGCTTCTTGATGTCCATATGGATGAGCTCGCCGGGGTGCTCGCGCTCGTAGCGGCGCACCGGCTCGGCGGGCTCCAGATCGCGTATCCGGCCTAATCCCAAGCGGCGAAAGATACGGCTGATGGTGGCCGGTGACACCTCGATCTCGGCATCAATCTGATTACCGGAGTGGCGCTGTCGGTGCAACGTCTCGACGGCAGCGCACGTGGCCGGCGGGGTTTGGCTCGGCGATGAATGAGGTCGCGACGAGCGGTCGCGCAAAGCCATCCACGCCTTCTGCTCGGAACCGCTTGACCCATGTGGCCAAGGTTTTCGGTGTCGTGCTGAACTAATTTGCCGCGTCAGCCTGCCTCAGCCCGCCCTCGACCTCGTCTCGCACCATCGCCTCTCGACCTTTGGGCGTCAAAGGCGCATTCTTGTGGACGTTCATCTGGTCTCACCATGGAATACTGAAGCTTCGCAACCTCAGCTTCCTCGGTTCAGACCAGATGGACAACCTCCTGAGAGACCAAAGCTAGAGCGCTCCGTAGCCCATATCCGGGCCGGTCAGGTCGGACAGAAACGCCACCTTGTAATTATGAACATCGCGTCGCGTGCAAGTCGCGTGGCAGTTCGGCAAGAAGAATGATGCTTCGAAAGCTGGTTCCACATTCCTTCGCGACAATCTGTGATATGCAAGGGCGCTTGACCCACCTCAGGGGAATACATGAGAAGCGACCGAGGGAAGAGCTGCTCGTATGGACGAGATGGGCCAACGGCTTCGACAATTCGAAAGGTCTCGATTGACTTTCCACGTGCAGGCAACGGACCTCTCACAGCGTCTTGAGATACTCGACAAGTGCGCGCCGCTCGGCGTCGGTCAATTCTGGCCCGATGACACCAGGCGGCAGCTTCGTTAAGTCGGTTTCCTTGCCTTCAAACGAATGTCCACGATTGCCGTTCCCAAGCAGCGAGACACTGAATTCCGTCAGACCGGCCGCACAGGCGTCGCTCGCTTGAGTTTTCGTGACAAGCCCGACATTGACTGGATCGAATTCGCGACTGCCAACGCAGAAGGACATCGGCCGTTCCTTCTGCGGCAACAACATGTCTCTTAGCGTCGGCACAGACCCGTTGTGCAGATACGGAGCTGTCGCCCAAACACCATCCAGCGGGCGCGCCCGATATTGAGGTTCGAGAGCAAGAACATCTTCGTCCTTTCCGTTATGGTTCGCCCGAGCCCCAACGTAGACTCGTTGGTTTTGGCAATTCTTCCTGGGTCCCCAGATCTGCTGCTTGGCTTCTTCCGAGGTGCCGTTCGCAATGATCCATTGGTCAATTGTCTTTGCGAACAGGATATCGGTCTCGCGACGAAGGCTCCGAGCCATCAAGGGCGCCAAACGTCGTTGAAGAACGTCGTTGTCCTTGATGATGCGGTCGCCGGCCATGTGCTTCTCGGCGAAGAAGCGACGCTGGCCGAGATAACCCGGTTTCAGCAACGTAGCGAGATTGAACATATCATAGCCGCTATTATGGATCGGCGTGGCGGTGAGGAATACGCGACGCCGGGCCCGCAGCGAGTAGACGAAGCGGAATCGAAGACGGTCCGCGTTCCGGCAGTCATGCGCCTCGTCGACGACGAGCAGATCCCACATCCGCTTTCGAAGCATCTCGGACATACCCGCCGCCAGCAGCGCATTAATGCGTGCTTGAACTTCGGGCACAGACCGAATCTCTCCGTCATCAAATCGCCGGCAAAACTGACATCATGAGCGAGTTCACGCATCGGACCAGCGGATAAGGTCAACTGATGGAGAGTTGCGCCTCAATGTAGCTGTGCTAGTACGCCCACTCTCGAATCGAGGAGCTAAGAGTGGCGAAAAAGGCAAAGAAGACGGCTACGAAAAAGAAACCTGTGCGTCGTGAATACACGAAGGCTGACGTGAAGGAGCTGCGCGCTCATTCGAAAGCGAAGACTCCGGTTGCGAATATTGCGAAGCTCACAAAGCGCTCCGAAGGCTCACTCCGCCAAAAGGCGCTCAAGCTTGGAATCCGGCTCGGTCATCAGCGCTAGAAGGCGGCATCATGACGCGCTTCAATAGAGTGTTCTCGAGCAGAACGTTGTTGAAGATCATCTGCGTTCTTGTCGCTGTTGTCACAATGAAGTTGTTGGGCACTCATTATGACTTCAGCTGGGCAGCCGCAGTTGCGGTTGACCAGAAGAACACCTTGGCAGACTGAGCAGAAAAAAAGTACGCCTAGTGGCGAGCTATCGCGCGGCTTTCTGGTGGTGGGTTCGGAATACACCCGATTGGGGACCGTGTCACTGTGGGCAACGGTACTCATTGCCCTATGCGCTTTCATTCCCGCAAATCGTGTCAATCCGAAGCCAGCGAGAGGTGGCCCGCAAACGAGCCGCGACCGATCACTTATTCAAGTCGGACGATCAGAAGGCCATGGACGCAATCCCGGCCGAGATGCTCGGTTAAATCTGCTGGCCGAAATCTGAAGCTAAAGCGGCTCTGCAGGACGCGAAAGGTTTTGGCTGGCTCTCAACAAAGTCCTTAACGAGCGAATAGCCATGCCGTAACCGGTGTTCGAAAGCCGGTAACGACGTTTGGCGTCGGATTGTTCGCCGGCAATCTCGTAATACGCATAGAAATCCTGATTGAAGTAACGGCTAACGTTGTCTTTATGCTTTGGCGGGGCATTCAAAAATGTCGCCTGAATTCTCCGGGCAATCTGCGTGGTAGAAAAGAAAGGCCGACTCTCCTCGCTGGTCCAAGCGCCCAGAAGAGCGATTAAAATGGCGTCCTCCAATTTGACCTCTTTTACGTCGACGAGTCGGGCGAGCGCGCTCGCAACGATAATATCGTCCGGCAGATCCGGCCCGGCGAGAACATCGATGGCTTCGAGATATTCGGGCAGGCTAGCCTCATTGCTAAGAGTCATCGCACCTGCGGACTTGGCGATCTCTTCGAGGCCCATTCGGCGTTGTTGTTCATCGCGTCGTCTAAACGCATCTAGGGATATATCATCTCCAGGTCGCCCACGCGCAGCAAGGCGTTTGTATCGGGCGGCTTCGTTGGATTCAACGAAGACTATGCGGATTGCCTTTCCCAGTACGTTCATGGCGTCGCTGAGGTAGTCAATTTCTCCGGGGGAACGAAAGCCGGATATGATTACCGGCCCGCTTCCCTTGTCTGCGATATATTCCGCGACTCTCTCTGCGGCGATCTCGGGTTTCTGAGCTAGAGCGTCTTCGGCGAAATCGCCTATCGAAATGTCACCACGATAGCCGTGTCGATAATAGTAATTCAGATACATGAAATCGCTCGCCTCAACGTGTAGATAGCCAAACTTTCGAGCGAGGTGCTGGCTGGCGGTGGTTTTGCCAGCACAGGTGAAGCCTGACATGACCAAGTTGGGCTTACGGTCGAGGCCAAATTCAAGTTGCTTCGGCTCGGAGGATAGATAGCGCCGCTCAATTAGGAAGTCGAAGAGTTGTGCGAAAGCCTTGCGTCTGAAGTCAACACGATCGGCATCGCTAATCGGTAGGGCTCCGAAGGGAAGTGCGTGACCGCTTGGGACGAACCATTTGTTGAAAGATCGATTGTCTAGCCAAGGATAGACTAGATTGGTCTCAAAAATGAACTCCGATCCCGCAACATGTCCCTGTTGCGTACCCACAAACGTCAAATAGTCGCTCTTGATCTGCCAGATAGCTTTGTAGTGCTTCGGAATATGCAGAAGAAGATCTGAACGCACCGTCGCCGATCTATTGTTCCCGCCTGAAAGTAGCATTGCTTCGAGATTGGAGAATGTCTGCCCTTCCATCCAGTATTTGATCTCAACGCCAGGTACCTCGCCTCCGTCCCGGCTGAGTGCATCGATCTTTACGGATGTATCTTCAAGAATGAATGGATGGTTGTCGGTCGAGAGGCCTGCTTTTGTGCACTGACGGAGTGCACTGCGATAACTTGCCTCCAATAGATCTGCTCTCGATGCTAACCGGGGTTCATCGTAATTTGCGTGGTAGGTGCGTTGCCGGAAGCCCTTAATGCGTACCGGGTATCTCTCGGCGATGTAACGTGCATGAGCCAATTTCGTTGAGTTCGATGTAAAGAAAGTCAGTTCTTTCATGGCAAAAGCCGCAGTACGCGCCCGCTGTTATTTGGGCGCGTTTTGTAGATCTCGCAATTCAAGGATAATTGGGCCTCGACTAAGCGATCTAGTGTTTGGGGCGTCGCAAAGCAGAAAAGGGATGGTCCCAAGCTGGACATTCCGACACAATCAACGCCAAAGCGCTCCACTTGCCCCTTCAGCCGCTGCAGAGCGCCGCCATATTCGTTCCACTCCAGCGCCTTCCAAGTCGTCGTCTGGATTGAGGTTACAGCGCGGCAAAACGCTTGATAGTCGTGGTCTTTGACCGCAGCGTAGATTCCGAAGACTGCCTCGTAGCAGGTGCGGTAGCTATCCTGGATAGCCAGCGGAAGGACGCGCTCGAAGAACTCCACCTCCTCTCGCTGTGTCTTTGCTCGTATACGCTCAGGAATACAGACGCAGAGTGGCCAGTCCGGCATTCTCAAAGTAGGAAGGATAGTTGCGGCGGAGACCGGCCTATTCGATTGCGACGACGGCGTAGGAAGGCTGCCGTCGGTGGGGCGGCCCAAATCTAAGATCATCCCTCCGCTGAAGTAAGACGTCACTCCGACGCCAGAAGTGCCCCCTCTCTTCGAATTTGCAACAAGAGCTTTATCAGCGGGCGACTGCCCGTTCAGCGCAAATAGAGCTTCCAGGATGGCAAGCCTGATTGCTGTGCCCGATCCCATACCCACGTGACTTCGAATGGGGCCGAAGATGGTGATCGTTGCTGGCCTAAGGCCATTTTCGAGTCGAACGACCTCGACATCACGGATCAGCTCATCGAGTTCGTGCTCAAGGAGTGGAATAGGTCGTGAGTCTCTAATTGTGAAGCGATAATTTAATTTAGCGTTGACGTTCGCGATCGGATTCACGATGGCGAATCCGATGCCGCCATTCATTCTGGGGCCTCCTGCATGCATCGAGATCAGGCCCAAATGGATACGAGCGGACGCGACGATGCTTGCCTCAGCCAGTTGGTTCACAGGCATTCCAGACCGTTTCAAAGTGATCATAGTACTTCTGAGCGAACCGCGTTGACATCGCTACGTGCACAGCAGGAGCGTATTTGCTTTCGTTGTCCTGAAAGATGGGCCCAGCAACCAGGTCGTCGTCGACGCTCATGAAGCTGTGCTGGGCCTTTGCACGAAAGCGGCGCAGCTCGATCCGTTCGCCGAACTCCGGTTTAAGTGCCTCGAGCTTGTGAAACAATCCAGGTAATCGAGGCGTGCTGCTCTCGGCGATGTGTTCGTCGTCTGGGATGAGGAGCTGAACATACAGTGTTTGATTGCGCCGAAGCGCATCTACAAGTGCGTGGTCTTCACTCTGTAAGTCTAAGAAGTCCTCGACGAATCTTGTGCAAGAGGCGCCCATCACCTGGACGGATCGTCGTGCCTTCGACACGAGCACAGCATAATAGGCTTTGTCATGGCGGCTGGCCAGTACACCGCGAATTCCCATTTGCTCATAGCGAGCCAAATCTCGAAGGGGTTGAGCTGATACAATGTAAGTAAGAAGAAAGACGAGGCCGCCTGAAATGACGCCGCCAACGAGGCCAATCAACTTAGCGTCGTTCGGATCTAGATAAAGGAAGTAATAGACTGCGCTACCCGATGTGACGATCGCCACCATCAGGACAATCAAAAGCCATGTCGGTATTGAAGTATTTCGGGCCTCAAATATGGTCATGGTCGTCCTATGAATAGTAGTTCTCGTCTGGGAGTAGCGCCAAGCGCGTGGCTGTGCTCCCGTGAGTGAATCGAGACATTCGCGAATGTGTCTTCAAAGAAACGCGTAATTTCGCGTTCGCCGGGACACGCTTTCGTCACATACGACAGGACGACCTGGGACTGTTTGTGCGTGCTGATGAAAGCAAATAGACGTTCCGCGAAAGTGGCTTTCGTCGCCCAGTCGAGCATCCATTTGGGGCGACGCAGTAGTCGAATGTCCGAAGCCGTATCGATCCGCTGCTCCCAAGTGCTGTAGTTCGCTAAGCCTTCCAAGAAGTGATAGCGACGCCAATAATCGTCTCGATTGTAACGCGAGATCTCGCTTACGTAGGGCGGATCGATGTAAACGAGGTCGTAGCCCGGCTTGATGCGCTCGACGTTGCCAGACTGCATGACAACGCATTGTGCGTGCGTTCTGAGGCCGCTTGGCAGTTCGTCGTAAGCCTGCATGATGTGATGCTGAAAGCTACGCTCCCATGTTACGTGATTGCCGAAAGATCGACTTACCCCTTTGTTGGTCCGGAGGTGTAAGTTGGACCGATGAAAGAGATTAAATGGGCGCTTCTTTAGGCATGCTTGATACAGAAGATAGCGGAGAAGCGCGGTCTGTGCTCGCGACAGGTCTGATCGTTGAAGCGAAGCCACAAAGCCGTCAATCCAGCTATTCTCTCTGTTCTTGTAATATATCCCGCGGAATGATCTCGATACGACGCCGGAAACAGGAGTAACGTTGTCAAGGAATTGGAATACATCGTCTCGGGTCATCGCAGTCTGATTGGAAAGCAACGTGCTTGCGATGTCCAAGTTGAATCGGAACCCGTCATGATACGTGACTGTCTTACGCATTGCTTTGAAAAGTAGCGAGACAGACGCCGTACCACCGAGTGCATCCAAGACGGTGTCGAACTCAAGGGTTCGGACGTGATCGTATATCCACGGGAGCAATTTTCGCTTGCTCCCATAGTATCTCGTCGATGGAAGCTGCGCGATCGTTTCGCTGACGGACTTTATCAGCGTCAGCGAAGGCGGAGTCTGCCCCTTAGGGCTCGCCGATATAATCTCTCTCTCAACTGCAAGCTTACTCAACCGCGACACTGGTCGTCCCCCAAACCCCGCACAGATACTATGGACGCGAAACTTGGAAGTAAACAATTCGCAGTTGATAACTAAGGGTATGCTTCACTCCGTATTCCAGCGGAGGCGATCGTGGCTGCGGGGCAACATAACGGCGTATGCGATTAGAAAATTCTTCCAGATCGGTGCTTCGCAGAAGGAGTCAGCTAGGACAGTTGGCAACTCCGACGGCAAGGGATCGGCCCCGCCTTTGATCACTCTTATGTATCCACCTCTTCGCGGCCCAAGCCCGCGGGAAGGACTCACAATAATTACCAGCCGTAGCTGTTCTCTCCACGGCACAGAACTGGCACGAAGCGCCCGCTTGAAGATTGAAAAGATTGGGCTTTTTGCGCCTTGTGACGGGGCTCATAACCTGAAGGTCACAGGCTGTCTGCAAACACATCTGCAACTGGGCTCCCCTTGATGGTTTTGAAACCTGGCCAAGCTGAAGAGCACAGGCGGTCCCGAAATGCGCTTTACTGTGCAGCTCGGCCTTGCAAGCCTCTGAAATCGCTAAGAATCCGAGCGCAGCATAAACCCACGTTTGGCTGCCGAGAAGCTCACCGGCGAGCCAGTTTTTTCTCTGAGAACGCCGCAACGAAATCGCAGCGCGCCAACACTCCCAGCATTGAACACTATCTGAGTAGCGTCTCGGCCGTGCCCCTGTGGACCCCGCCGCCAGCGTGTCATCCGGGACACGGGCCTTTTGCGGCATCGATGTGACGCTCGATGGGCGGACTAATCGACGCATTTCAAACGAGAAACGCTTCTACATCTCTCGCGGCGTTGCATTCTCTCGTTGTATCCTATAGGGGCGTAGTAGCGACTCCGAGTTGCTCAGGGGACACGAGAATTGTCGATGGCGAAGGCGGTCACCGTTCCTACCGACTACGAAGCGTACTTCGAAGTGAAGATACCGACCGATCTGGTCTACATGCCGAACGTGCTCGTGACTGTCGCCCGCGCCATTCCTGCCGAATGCCACGCTTACTGTACGTCGAAGAAATTTCCGAACGCGGGCAAAGGAGATCGGCAGGCGATCCTGCAGGCCTACGTCGAGGAACGGCTCGGCGGTCTGGCCGACTACGAATACCGCGCCTGGATAAATGGACAGCAGCCTTTCGTGACCCCACGAGAACTTCAGTTATGGCGGCTACGGAACTACGTGCAGTACATCTGGTACTGGAATCTCGCGGACGACGACGACTTGGCGATGATCTTCAACTTGACGCAGCGCAAGGCCGCCAATCTCGCATCGGATTTCATCGCGCGCTTCCGTAAGCCCGCCCTGGACGACACTCCGCACCATCGCCTCTCGGTGGGCGTCAAAGGCGCCTTCTGGACTTTCATCTGGTCTCTCTTGGAACACTGAAGCTTCGCAACCTCAGCTTGCTCGGTTCATACCAGATGGACAACCTCTGGAAAGACCACACCTAGCCCTAACCCTGCGCCTCCTTCGGCGGCCGGTCCTCGCCGACGGCCCGCCACGCTGCGCCCTCGAGATCGTCATACTGGCCACTCCGGAGCGACCAGAGGAAGGCGATGAGACCGGCACCTCCGAGTGCCAGCATCAGCGGAACTAGGATCAGCAGAATTTCCATCACGCGATCCCCCGCGAAGTGCTGCGTGCGCGCAGCGAATTTAGCATGACCAGGACTGACGATCCGCTCATGGCCGCCGCCGCAATCAGGGGCGTCACCACGCCGCTGATCGCGACCGGCACCGCCAGGACGTTATAGCCGATCGCAAGCCAAAGGTTTTGCCGCATCAGGCGCAGCGCCTGGCACGAAGAGTCGATCGCCGCGACGACCGGAGCCAACGGCCGGCCGAGGAAGACCAGATCGGCGGTCGCCTGGCTGAGATGCGCGCCCGAGATCGGCGACATCGAGACGTGAGCTGCCGCAAGCGAGGGCGCATCGTTCATGCCGTCGCCAACCATCAGCACTTTTGCGCCCCGCTGCTTCAACTCCTCGATCCGCGCGATCTTGTCGGCAGGGGTGACGCCGGCGCACCACTCGGGAATGCCGAGGGCGTCGGCCGCCGCCCTCACCGCCGGTTCGCGATCGCCGGACAGGATCTCGATGCCGATGTTGCGCGCCTTCAGCGCCGCGATCACCGCTTGCGCATCCGGACGCAGGCCCTGGCGCACGGAGAGGATGAACTTTTCGCCGCCCTTGCTGAAGACCACGACGGACGCCTCTGGATCGAGATCGGTGCCACTGACCAATGCCTCGGCACCGCAGAAAGACGGACGGCCGAGTCGGATTTCGACATCATCGACCACAGCACGCACGCCCTGCCCGGCCTCTTCGACCGCACTGAGGATGGGCGATTTGGCACCCGCAGCCTGCGCCACCGCAGCTGCGACAGGATGATGGCTCGACAACGCGAGCCGGCCGGCGAGATCGAGGATATCTGCCGGAATATCGGCCGCGTTCGTGACTTCGAGATCCGGCAGCGTCAGCGTGCCGGTCTTGTCGAAGATGACATGGTCGACTTCGGCGAGGCGTTCGATGGCATCGCCCGAATTGAGCAACACGCCGGACTTGAACATCGCGCCCGAGGCGATCGTCTGCACCGTCGGAATCGCAAGCCCGAGCGCGCAAGGACAGGTGATGATCAGCACTGCAACGCCGGTAACGATCGCATCATGCCAGCTTGCGCCCGCAATGACCCAGCCCAAAATGGTGATCAGCGCGGTCGCATGCACCACCGGCGCATAGAGCCGCGAGGCGCGGTCGGCGAGCCGCATGTAGCGCGAGCGCGCCTGGAGCGCGTTGTCGAGTAGCCGCGTGATCTCGGCGAGCAGCGTCGCTTCGGAGGCCGCCGAGACCCGCACCCGCAGCGTGCCGGAGATGTTCATGGAGCCGGCATAGACCGGCGTGTCGTGCTCGGCCGTGACATAGAGCGTCTCGCCGGTGATCAGGCTTTGATCGATCTCGGAATGCCCCTCGATTACGGTGCCGTCGACGGCGCAGCGCTCGCCGGGCCGCAAGAGCACGATGTCGCCGGGATGAATCGCGGCGACCGGCACCTGCGAGATTTCATCGGGGCCGACGAACTTGGCCGCGGTCTCAGCCTTGAGCGCGGCGAGATTGCCGGCGACCGCGCGGGTCCGCCGCCGCATGTTCTGGTCGAGGAAGCGCCCAACCAGGAGGAAAGTCAGCAGCATGATCGCCGCGTCGAAATAGGCGTGCTCGGCGTGGTTGATAGTCTCGACCACGGACATGCCCAGCGCAAGGCACACGCCGATCGAGATCGGCACGTCCATGTTGGTGGTCTTGGCCGACAGCGCGCGCCAGGCCGAGCGGAAGAACGGCTGGCCGGCATAGACCGCCGCCGGCAGCGCGATCAGCGCCGACAACCAGTGGAAGAAATCGCGCTGCTCCGGCAGCATGTCCGAGACATTGCCGGACCACACCGGGATCGACAGCATCATCACGTTCATGGTGGCGAACGCGGCGACGCCGAGGCAGCGCAGCAGGAAGCGCGATTCGGCGACCTCGGTCGCCTCCGCGCTCTCGGTCTCGTAAGGGTAGGCCTTGTAGCCGAGCTCTTCGAGCCGATCGATGAAGCGGGCCGGATCGAGCGTGCCCTGCTTCCATTCCAGCGCGACGCGCCGGTCGGTGAGATTCACGCGCGCCAGCGTGACGTCGGGAATGGCGGACAGCCCGCGCTCGATCTTCGCCATGCACCCGGCGCAATGCACGCCTTCGACGGCGAGATCGATGTGCTGGAGGCCTTCGCCCGCAGCCCGGACATAGTGGGAAAAATCCCGCGTCATCTGCATGGCGTGTTCTCTCAATTCAGGATCGCGCGGTTGCGCGACATGAACACACGCTCGCCCCGCGCGTCGCCCTCGATCACGAGATCCCACTGGCCCGGCGCGACGGAAGCAACGCTGCCGCGATAGATGCCGACGCCGGCCTGGGAGAGTTCGACCGCGAGATCGGCGCGCTTGTCGGTCGGCCGCTCCAGGCGGCCGCCGAATTTCAGTCCGGCGATCGGCTGGCCGCTCGCATCGCGCGCTTCGACCTGAAGCACGGCGCCGCCATCGGCGCGCCGCTCGATATGGGCGTTGACCCGCCATTTGCGCGCGGCCTGGTCCTGCGCCGCCGAGATCTCGCGGTCATAGGCGAGACCCGCAGCGTAAGGGCTGTCGACGTCGGTCCCGGGCAGCGTCGCGATCGCGAGCTTCGCCATGGTCACGTTGACGCCGATCACGACGCCGAAAAAGGCGACCAGCATCAGGAACACCTTCGTTCCGGTCAGCGGCTTCGGTGCGGATGCCATGGCGAACTCCGGACTTTCTCAAGGAGCGACAAAATTATCGGTGGCGGAGGCGACCTCGCCGAGCCCGATATCGGTGACGTGGAAGCGAACGGGGGTCGACTTCTCCGGATTGCTGTCCGCCGGCGCGGTAACGAGCAGCCGCAGCTCGCTGGTGGAGTCGCGGGCGATCACGATCATCGGCCGGTCCGGCGTCACCGAATCCACGCCGACGACATGAATCGTCACGTTGACCGGACCATCCGCGTCGATCGCGACGACGCGTTCGTAGCCGCTCTTGTTCAGGAGTCGGACTGTATAGGCGTTGCGGATCGAGCCATCGCTGAGCCTGACCGCGACCGGATTGCGGTCGTGCAGCACGTTGACGTCGAGCAGGCTGCGCGTCGCCAACGTGTAGAGCATGAAGCCGCCGACGGCCGCGATAATCGCGCTGTAGACGACGGTGCGGGGACGGACGACACGATATAGCGGCGCCTTGCCTTCCTGGCGGCGATGGATGTTGATGTCGTTGTCGTAGCCGATCAGGCGCTTCGGCCGGCCGATCTTGGTCATCACGTTGTCGCAGGCGTCGATGCAGAGGCCGCACTGGATGCATTCGAGCTGCGGCCCGTTGCGGATATCGATGCCGGTGGGGCAGACCGCGACGCACTGGTAGCAGTCGACGCAGTCGCCGGCGTGCTCGCCCAGCGCGCGCAGCTCGATAGCCTTCTTGACCGAAGTGCGCTTCTCGCCGCGGTCGTAGCGGTAGGTGACGTTGAGCGCCCATTCGTCGGTGAGCGCGGCCTGGATCCGCGGCCACGGGCACATATAGGTGCAGACCTGCTCGCGCATGGAGCCGGCGAGCACATAGGTCGTAGCAGTCAGGATGCCGATCCAGATATAGGCGATCATCGGCGCCTGGAAGGTGACGAGCTCCTTCACCAGCGTCGGCGCGTCGTTGAAGTAGAGCACCCAGGCGCCGCCGGTCCACCAGGCGATCAGGAGCCAGATCGAATGCTTGAGCACGATCTCGGAGATGCGCTCGAGCTTCATCGGATCGGACGACTTGTCCTTCTTCATCCGCTCGCGCCGGTCGCCTTCGATCAGCCGCTCGACAGCATAGAACAGGTCGGTCCACACCGTCTGCGGGCAGAGATAGCCGCACCAGATGCGGCCGCCAACCGAGTTCATCAGGAACAGCGCCACCGCGGCGACGATCAAGAGGCCGGTGAAGTAATAGACCTCCTGCGGCCACAGCTCGATGAAGAAGAAATAGAAGCGGCTGTTGGGAAGGTCGATCAGCACCGCCTGGCTGGGAGCACCGAGGCCGCGGTTCCAGCGCACGAAAGGCAGGACGTAGTAGACACCGAGGCAGAGCGCCATCAGGCCCCATTTGATCCGGCGGAAGGTGCCGGAGATGCTCTGGGGATACACCTTCTTGTGGGTTGCGTAGAGCGGCCCGTAGTCGTCGTCCGATGTGAGGTCGTTCGGGTTCACGGGCTTGTTCATCGCGAAATTTGTCTCGAGAGGTGCGATTAAACCTAGACCCGGCGCCGCCGCGTCAGTTGATCCTGCTCAAACGGGGGCACTTTTGTTTGCCCCCGTCGTTCGCTGATCCACTATTTTCCGCCGCCCAGCGAGTGGACGTAGACCGCCATGGCCTTGATGGTGGAAGGATCAAGCCGCCCTTCCCAGGCCGGCATGACGCCGGCGCGGCCCTGGCTGATGGTCTCGATCAGGGTTGCCTCGTCGGAACCGTAGAGCCAGATCTTATCGGTCAGGTTGGGCGCGCCCATCTCCGGGTTGCCCTTGCCGCCGTCGCCGTGACAGGCGACGCAATTGTCTGCGAAGATCTTCTCGCCCTTGGCGGCGTCATAGCCCTTCCGGGTCGGGAGGTCCGACAAGGACCGCACGTAGTTGGCAACCGTGACGACCTCGTCCGACTTCAGCACGCCGTCCTTGCCGAAAGCGAGCATCTGGCCTTCATGCGCCTTGGCGTGGCCGGAGCGCGCGCCGAACTGGATGGTCTGCATGATCTGGTCGAGCGTACCGCCCCACAGCCAGTCGTCGTCGTTCAGGTTCGGATAGCCCTTGGCGCCGGCGCCGCCGCTGCCGTGACACGGCGCGCAATTGTCGCCGAACACGGTCTTGCCCTTGGCCCGGGCGAGCGCCAGCAAGGCGGGATCCTTCTCGATGTCGGCGAGCGAGGCCGCGCCCAGCGCCACCATCTTGGCTCCGCGGATCTTCTCGAGATTGGCGAGCTCGACCGCGACGTCGGCGCGTGTCGAGTAGCCGAACAGTCCTGTGGTATTGCTGGAGATCAGCGGCCAGGCCGGATAGACGATCCAGTAGCCGATCGCCCAGACGATGGTGAGGTAGAACGTAATCACCCACCAGCGCGGCAGCGGCGTGTTGAGCTCCTTGATGCCGTCCCACTCGTGCCCGGTCGTGGACCTGCCGGAGACGGAATCGATGTCGCCATGATGATCGGTCATGATCTCTTACTCCTCCCGCAACGGCAGGCGTGCCGCTTCGTCGAACGCAGCCTTGTTGCGGGGCCAGAATGCGTAGGTGATGATCGCGAGAAAGATCGCGACGAAGACCGGCGTCCAGATCGTGGTGACGAGACTGGAGGCGAGATTGTCGAGTGTCAGGATGGCTTTCATCGGTGATGCCTTCTCAGCGAAGATTGGCTTTCTCGTTGTAGATCTTGAAGTCGACCAGCGTGCCGAGCATCTGCAGATATGCGATCAGCGCGTCCATCTCGGTCGGCGTGCCGGTCTTGCCGTCGAAATTGCGCACCACCGCCTTGGCGTAGCGCTTGCTGAAGGCATCGGTGCCGGCATTGTCCGGATCGGCCTGGGCCTTCATGTCGGCGCCGGCGTTGGCGATCTGGTCGTCGGTATAGGGCACGCCGACCGTCCTTAAGGTGCGCATGTGGTCGGCGATCGTGTCCGGATCGACCTCGGTCTGGGCCAAGAACGGATAGCCCGGCATCACCGATTGCGGCACGATCGCGCGCGGATTGGTCAGATGGGCGACGTGCCAGTCGTCGGAATATTTGGCGCCGACGCGGGCAAGGTCAGGACCGGTGCGCTTCGAGCCCCATTGGAACGGATGGTCGAACATGCTCTCGGCGGCCAGCGAGAAGTGGCCGTAGCGCTCGACCTCGTCACGCAGCGGCCGGATCATCTGCGAATGACAGAGATAGCAGCCTTCGCGGACGTAGACATTGCGGCCCGCCAGCTCCAGCGGCGTGTACGGCCTGATGCCGTCGACTACCTCGATCGTGCTTTTGAGGTAGAACAGCGGCGTGATCTCGACGAGACCGCCGATCGCGATCACTAGCAGAATGCCGACGACCAGGATGATCGAGCTCTTTTCGAAGACTTGGTGGCGTGTCCAGAACGACATGGGAAGCTCCTCACTCCGCCGGCTGAAGAGCGACGGGCATCTGGACTTCCTGTTCGCCTGTGCGAACCGTCATCCAGAGATTGTAGGCCATGATCAGCGCGCCGATCAGGAACAGCGCGCCGCCGGCGGCACGGATGATGTAGAAGGGATGCATCGCCTCGACGGTCTCGATGAAGGAGTATTCGAGGAAGCCGAGCGAGGTGTAGGCGCGCCACATCAGGCCCTGGAGGATGCCGGACACCCACATCGCCGAGATGTAGAGGACGATGCCGAGCGTCGCGATCCAAAAGTGCCAGTTGACGAGCTTCACGCTGTAGAGCTCCTTGCGATTCCAGGCCCACGGCACCAGGCAGTAGAGCGCGCCGAAGGAGACGAAGCCGACCCAGCCGAGCGCGCCGGAATGCACGTGGCCGATGGTCCAGTCGGTGTAGTGGCTGAGCGAATTGACCACCTTGATCGACATCATCGGGCCTTCGAAGGTCGACATGCCGTAGAAGGCGACGGAGACCACGAGCATGCGCAGCACGGGGTCGGTGCGCAGCTTGTCCCAGGCCCCCGACAGCGTCATCAGGCCGTTGATCATGCCGCCCCAGGACGGCATCCACAGCATGATCGAGAAGGTCATGCCGAGCGTCTGCGTCCAGTCCGGCAGCGCCGTGTAGTGCAGATGATGGGGACCTGCCCAGATATAGAGGAAGATCAGCGCCCAGAAATGGATGATCGAGAGACGGTAGGAATAGATCGGCCGCTCGGCGCGCTTGGGGATGAAGTAGTACATGATGGCGAGGAAGCCGGCGGTCAGGAAGAAGCCGACCGCGTTGTGGCCGTACCACCACTGGAACATGGCGTCCTGGATGCCGCCCCAGGCGACGTAGGATTTCGAGCCGAACACCGAGACGGGAAGTGCTGGATTATTGCCGAGATGCAGCACCGCGATCGTCACGATGAAGGCGAGATAGAACCAGTTCGCGACGAAGATGTGCGGTTCCTTGCGCTTGATGATCGTGCCGAGGAAGACGAGGAGATAAGTGACCCAGACAATGGTCAGCCAGAGATCGGCGTACCATTCCGGCTCCGCATATTCCTTGGACTGGGTGACGCCGAGCAGATAGCCGGTGCCGGCGATCAGGATGAAGAAGTTGTAGCCCACCACGACGAACCAGGGTGCGAGGTCGCCCGCGAGGCGTACGCGGCAGGTCTTCTGCACCACGTAGAACGATGTTGCGATCAGCACATTGCCGCCGAAGGCGAAGATCACGGCCGAGGTGTGCAGCGGCCGCAAGCGGCCAAAACTGGTCCAGGGCAGATCGAAGTTCAGCGCGGGCCAGGCCAGTTGCGAGGCGATGATGAGGCCGACAAGGAAGCCCGCAATGCCCCAGAACATCGCCATGAAGGACGAGAACTTGATCGGCCCCATATTGTAGTTGGGGCGCCCGTTGATCTCCGCCGGCGGCAGCTCTGCCGGCCGATCGAAGTAGCGGTTGACGATGCAGAACACGGCGGCCAGGCTCGCCGCCGCGCTGAGCGCGGCATGGAACGCGAACGGCGCATCGAGCGCCTTGGCTGAGGCGATCAAGCAGAGGAAGGCGGTGACCGCAAACACGAGCGCCAGGCCGCTTTCACCTGTTGTCATGGATTTTGAGATAGATGGCTGGCTCATGCGGATTCTCTTTCGAAAGAAACACAGCGCCAGAAACCACATTCAACCTCGCGGGGACTTGATTGAAATCAAGGTCAGTGAATTTCTGTTAATGTGAAGCAGCCGCTGGTCGGAGAGCGATATCAACCGCTCGCGCTCCTCGCAGCGCGCGGTAACCACCGCTTGCGTGAAATCATGGAGCTCAAGTCGAGCGATTTGCGGACGGCCTGTCAGTCGCGCGCGGTCGCCTTGAGTGCGGCGATGACGTCCTCACGGGCGATGATTCCGACCAGCTTCTGGCGGCTGTTGAGCACGATGACGCTCCTGATGCGGTGCTCGACCATGATCTGGAGCACGCGCGTCAACTTGGTGTCGGAACTGACATAAATGAATTCAGGCGCCATGACGTCACCGACTTTGCGGCTCGTCAGATCGTGATAGCGCGGCAGCATCTGGCTCGGCGTGAGGGCGAAGCCCTTCAGGATGTCGAATTTGGTGACGATGCCGACGACCTGCCCGTCGTCCTCGACTGGATAGGAGTTGAAATCGTCGCGCTCGAACATCTCGCTGAGTTCGAGCAGGTCGAGATCGCGCTTCACCATCCGGACGTCGCGCGTCATGTAGCCGTCGACGGTCTGCTCAAGAAACTTGTACACGGCGCGTCCTCCTCGTTCATCTGGGTTCGCCGGCCGTCAGTGCGACAGCAACACGCAGCGGGCGGATTGCATCACAAGATACTGCGTAACGCCGCTGAGGATCAGCTCGCGGAAGCGCGAATGACCGTAGGCGCCGGCGACGATCAGGCCGGCACCGACGTCATGGGCGATCTTCTCCAATTGCACGGCGGCGGTTTCGTTTCTCCCGACTTCCGCGATGCGCGTGCTAGCAGCGACGCCGTGGCGGGCGAGCCAGAAGACGGCCGTTTTTGGGCTGATCGAGCGCCAGGCTGACCATCACTGTCGCATATGTCATCGGGAGCCTCCGGGCAGCGAGATGCGGTGGAATCTAGCCGCGCCGACGCAAGGCGGGATGAGGTAGATCAAATTTCGTCGCGCCAGCTGGAAGAAATCCGCCAATAAAATCAGACATCCGAACTTGCCTCCGGCCCGGCCTTGGGCGAAATTGCAGCCATCTTCACGGCACGGAACCCGCCGCAGGAGAATGGGAGCAATAGCTTGTCGCCGAGCCGCGTCACGCATCCACAAGACGACGCTCGCGGCGAATATTTTCGCGTCCGAATCGAAGGATTCGGCGTTGGCACCTGGGATCTCGACCTCAACACGCGGGAGCTGGACTGGTCGGAAACCGCCGGTATCTTGCTCGGCGTCGCGCGGGGCCAGCCGCGGAGCTACGACCTGTTTATGTCCCGCCTCGAGCCCGGGGACCGCGAGCGGGTCGAGACGGCGATCAAGCGCGTCTCCGAGCGGGGCGGCGGGTTCGACCTGTCTTTCCGGGTCGTAGGCGAATCAGAGAGTGGGCAATGGATCCGCGCCCGGGCGGGAGTCATTCGCGATGAAGCCGGCGCCGCCCGTCATCTCAGCGGTATCTTTCTGGACATCGACGAGGAGAAGCAGGTCGAGGAGGCGCTGCGCACCCGCGAGACTCACCTCCGCTCGATCCTACACACCATTCCCGATGCGATGATCGTCATCGGCGGCAACAGCATCATCCAGCTGTTCAGCACGGCCGCGGAGCGGCTGTTCGGCTGGTCCGAGCACGAGGCGATCGGACAGAACGTCAGCATTTTGATGCCGGAGCCCGACCGCGCCCGCCATGACAGCTACATCGCCCGCTATCGCTCCAGCCACGATCCGCACATCATCGGCATCGGTCGCATCGTCACCGGCAGACGCCGCGACGGGACCACCTTCCCGATGCACCTGTCGATCGGCGAGATGCAGTCGGGCGGCGAGCCTTATTTCACCGGGTTCGTCCGCGACCTCACCGAGCATCAGCAGACCCAGGCGCGGCTCCAGGAATTGCAGTCGGAGCTCGTCCATGTCTCGCGGCTGAGCGCGATGGGCGAGATGGCGTCCGCGCTCGCGCATGAGCTGAACCAACCGCTGGCGGCGATCAGCAATTACATGAAGGGCTCGCGGCGACTGCTCGCCGGCAGTACCGATCCGAACACGCCGAAGATCGAGAGCGCGCTGGATCGCGCCTCGGAGCAGGCCGTGCGTGCAGGCCAGATCATCCGGCGCTTGCGCGACTTCGTTTCCCGCGGCGAGTCCGAAAAGCGGGTCGAAACCCTGTCCAAACTGATCGAGGAAGCCGGCGCGCTGGGACTAGCCGGCGCACGCGAGCAGAACGTGCAGCTCCGTTTCAGCCTCGATCCGGACGCCGATCTCGTCCTTGCCGACCGCGTGCAGATCCAGCAGGTGCTGGTCAATCTGTTCCGCAACGCGCTGGAAGCGATGGCGCAGTCGCCACGGCGTGAGCTCGCCGTCACCAACGCCCGCGTCAGCGACGATATGATCGAGGTGGAGGTGTCCGACACCGGTTCCGGCTTTCAGGACGACGTCATTCCAAATCTGTTCCAGACCTTCTTCACCACCAAAGAGACCGGCATGGGCGTCGGACTGTCGATCAGCCGCTCGATCATCGAGGCTCACGGCGGCCTCATGGTGGCCGAAAGCAACGCATCGGGGGGCGCGACATTCCGCTTCACCCTCCCAGCAGCCGATGAGACCTGATTCATGACGACCAAGGGACATGTCTACGTCATCGACGACGACGAGGCGATGCGGGACTCGCTGAACTTCCTGCTGGACTCCTCGGGCTTTGGCGTCACGATGTTCGACAACGCGCTAAGTTTCCTCGACGCCCTGCCCGGCCTCGCCTTCGGCTGCGTCGTCTCGGACATCCGCATGCCGGGCCTTGACGGAATCGAGCTTCTCAAGCGCACGAAGGCGCAGAACAGTCCGTTTCCGATCCTGATCATGACTGGTCACGGCGACGTGCCGCTCGCGGTCGAGGCGATGAAGCTTGGTGCGGTCGACTTTCTCGAGAAGCCATTCGAGGACGACCGCCTCGTCACCATGATCGAAGCCGCTATCCGCCAGGCCGAACCGGTCGCCAAGAACGAGGCCGTCGCCCATGACATCGCCGCCCGCGTCACCTCCTTGAGCCCGCGCGAACGGCAGGTCATGGAGGCGCTGATCGCAGGCCTCTCCAACAAGTTGATCGCCCGCGAATACGATATCAGCCCGCGCACGATCGAGGTGTACCGGGCCAATGTGATGACCAAGATGCAGGCCAACAGCCTCTCGGAGCTGGTGCGGCTGGCGATGCGCGCCGGCCTGATCAAGGATTGAGTCAGGTCAAAGCCCTTGCGCTGGCCCTGTGCTAGCCAAGCAGCATGATCGAGATCGGCTCGCACCATCAGCGGCTCCCAATGGCGTCATCGGCGAAGCTCACCGTCTATGTTGTCGATGACGATGCCGCCGTGCTGGGCTCCCTGCGGTTCCTGTTGGAAACCGACGGTTTTGCCGTACGGACCTTCAGGAATGCCACGGCGCTGCTCAATGCGACGAACCCGCCCCGCGCAGATTGTTATGTCATCGACTACAAGATGCCTGACATCAATGGCATCGAGCTGGCCAGGCGGCTGCGCCAATCCGACGTCGACACGCCCGTGATCCTGATCACGGGTTATCCGGACGGACATATCTCAGCACGGGCGGCGGCGGCAGGGATCAAGGACGTGATTTTGAAGCCGCTCCTCGATGAAAGCCTCGCGAAATGCATCTGCCACGCCATCCAGGACAGGCGCGGCCACTGACCTCCGGGATTCTCCGTAGGTAAACCTCCTTAAGATATCGCTCGAAATTTCCGGACCGTACGATCCGGCATACCAATGCACCATCACAACGGAGATGGCGCAGATGCTGACCCAGACGCTCAAGACCGAGGCGATTAACACCCAAATCGGCGGTAAGATCGCTCCCGCGCGTCCCGTTTCCGACCAGTTCGGCGCGATCGCGGGACATGCCGGCCTCGTTGCCACCGAGTTCTCCTATCGCAAGGAAGAGGAGATCTACGGCGAAGACGAGCCCGCCGAATATGTCTATCAGGTGGTCTCCGGCGCGGTGCGCAGCTACAAGCTGCTCTCCGACGGCCGCCGTCAGATCGGCGCATTTCACCTTCCCGGTGACGTGTTCGGCCTCGAACCGGGCCAGACGCATCGCCTTGCGGCCGAAGCGATTGTCGCCACAAGCGTGCGCCTCGTGGAGCGGGCCAGCCTCGAAAGGGTCGCCGGCACCGACGTACAGGTCGCGCGCAAGCTCTGGGCCATGACGGCGGGCGAGCTGCGTCACGCCGAAGATCACATGTTGCTGCTGGGGCGCAAGACGGCGATGGAGCGTGTTGCAACCTTCCTGCTCGAAATGGATCGCCGCCTCGCCGTCGCCAACATGATGGCGCTGCCGATGTGTCGGCTCGATATCGGCGACTATCTGGGCCTCACGCTCGAGACCGTGTCGCGCGCGCTCTCGCAGCTTCACGCAAAGGGCATACTCGGCTTCTCGGGCGCTCGCCAGATCGTGCTGCGCAACCGCCAGCACCTGCACAATCTCGACGCCTGATCGCTTTCACCTGGCCGATGTTTCTCCTCCGCGACTTGGCCCGATGGCGGCTATTCATTGCGCCCCGAGCATGATGTAGTGAGAAACTAGCACCTGGCCGGCGTCAGTTTTGCATACTATCTTGCTGAAGGTGGGGCGCGTGTCGCGCTTTTGGAGGCGTCTGAAATAGGATTCGGCGGCTCCGGGCGGAACGTCGGGCTCGTGAATGCGGGTATGTGGCTCATGCCTGACGCGCTTCCGGACGCGCTCCGCGCGCCGTTTGGAGAACGGTTGCTTGAACAACTCGGGCGCGGACCGCAGACGGTGTTCGAACTCATCGAAAAGCACGACATCGAATGTGAAGTGGAACGTGCCGGCACTTTACATTGTGGCTCGGACGTAAGGGCTTGGAGGAGATTGAGGCCCGTGCCGAACAGTGGCAGAAGCGTGGAGCGCCCGTCTTGGTGCTAAATGCGGAGGCAACACACAGGAAAGTAGGCGGTGGCGACTACACCGGCGCGCTGCTCGATAACCGCGCCGGCACCATACAGCCATTGGCCTATGCGCGAGGGTTAGCGCGGGCCGCGCTTGCGATGGGAGCCAGGATATTTACGCAAAGCGAGGCCATCGTGGCGCAACACAACGGTTTGCGCTGGAGAGTCGGCACCGAAAGCGGATCTGTAGAGGCCGACTGGGTGGTCGTCGCGACGGATGCTTATGGCAAAGGACTTTGGTCTGAGATACGGCAGGAACAGATTCAACTGCCCTATTTCAACTTTGCCACGCCTTCTCTGCCCGACGATCTGAGAAAGTCGATCCTGCCTGAGCGGCAGGGTGTGTGGGACACTCGAGAGGTTCTCTCTTCATTTCGCCTCGATCGCTCCGGGCGACTCGTGTTTGGCAGTGTTGGTGCGCTTGAGGGAATGGGGCAATCTATTCACCGGGCCTGGGCCCAAAGATCGCTGCGCAAGCTTTTTCCAGGACTTCGGGGCGTCCAGTTTGAAGCCGGCTGGTTCGGCATGATTGGAATGACGTCGGACAACTTGCCCCGGCTTCACAAGCTGGATCGCAACGTCATCGGTTTCAGTGGCTATAACGGCCGCGGAATCGCACCAGGCACAGTGTTTGGCAGTGTTTTGGCTTCGTACGCATTGGGGCAGATCGCGGAGAACGATTTGCCGTTGCCGGTCAGTGCCGTTGAACGCCGGCGGTTTCTGGTGGGTGACAACCTTGAAGCCATCGGAAGGGTCTAAAATCATAGGCAGGGCCATCCGGCATCAAACTAGGCTACCGTGATTTTCAAAGTAAGCCACTGAGACTGACCGCGCATGTGAACGTTTCGTGAAACCAGAACGATGCCCCCACAACGATGAACCGCCTCTACCCGTAGTCTGCCCAACTGGAGCGGCGAGGAACGAAGGCCAACAGATCGGCTTGAGAGTCTTGCCAGCGCGCTGCCGAGCTGGCGGAGCGGCCCCGGCCCTGGCCCAAAAGTCTTCTGAAGCCGCGGCCGTCTCTCCGCCATCCGTGGTCTGAGGATGACTATGACCGTCTTCGTCTACGTGAACACCGCCAAACAGGTCGGCGACGTCGACCACATTAAGGTCTTCTCCACGATCGATGCCGCGGAAACGTGTTTCGAGGAGAACGATCCTGAGGGCGTGGCGTTCGAGTACGACGTGATAGGCCCGCCAGTCTGACCACCCGTAAATTTCCCAGCTGGACCGGCGAGGAACGCAGGCCAGCAGATCGGCTTGAGAGTGATGCCAGCCCGTGGAGAGCTGGCAGAGCGGCCCCGGCCATGCCCCCCAGCCCCCTGAAGCCGGGGCCGTCTCTCTCAGCCTTTGTGTTCGGAATAGCTCATGCGGTCCTCGCCCTCGATTGTACCGGCTGATCGCCTCGATCGTGACGTCTATTTGGTGTTGGAGGACTTTGGAGCGCGCGCCGGCTGCGCTTGGCGGGAGACCGACGAGGAAGATACGGACTTGGAGACCATCGTCCGCGATCTGATCTCTGGACAATACACCTATCCCGTGCGGATCGTGGCCTTTAACGCTATTGAGGGCTGGTCGAGGGACGCGACGTCTGAGGTTGCCACGGCGCTTGCGCAACTCGCAATCGATGAGGCCTTGGAGATCACACCTGCGCTGGATGCCTTCATCGCCGCCAATGCGAGCGAAACAAGGCTGCAGTTGGTACTGCCGCTACGCTAATGTCTGAAAGCCCACGAGGTGCTCCACGTCGCGCCAACTAGAGCGACGCGTCGATCGCCACCCGATGTCCGTCGACCATCGCGGCGGCCTTGACCTTGGCTTCTTACTCTGTTGCGCAGTCGCGCTAAGTCTAAACTCAGCGCATTACCAAGTTCGTCGAGCACGCAATTCTGATAGATCATCATGATTTCAACCTGCCGAGTTCCAAACGAAAACTAACATAAGTTGGGAATTCGCATTCTTTCCCGGCATTCATCGGATTTACATTGGCAGAAGCAAATCACCTTGGCATAATCTTAGGGCCGGGGCTGGAACGTTCATCTCGCATCTATTTACACCCGGGGTCTGACGTAGCAACAAGGCTACGTCGGTGCTTTCAGCACGATTTTAGATCAGCATAGCGAACAACCTGAGGCCGTCCGAAGGGCGGCCTTTTCTTGTGACGTGCGACGAAAGTTTTGCTGGATTTTCCTGCACTGGACAATCAAGATCGTCCCATTGAGCAGTCAATTTTTCCGGGGACATTGCAATGGCAAAACCGGCCGTTTCCCGTGATGCTTTTCGTGGACTATTCGCTTTCTATGCGGCGAAAGCTCATCACGACCACAAAGCCGAAGGTGAGGAATGCCTTCTGAAACTGTTCGGGTCCGCGGAAGACATTCCTGATCGTCTATTGCAGCAGTGGTCTGAAAGAGCTGATTTACTCGGCCGCGAAACCGTTGGCAGTATAGTAGAGCCGCGCGCGCATGATATCGCCGGCGGCGGCGCGCGATATGATTGCGCGAGCGACTTTCTCCACACGCTCCTAAGAGATCTTGAGAGACAAATGCAGTGATCAAGATACGCGCAGATTTTCCGCGCTGCTCTTGCCCCGCCTCTGATCGACTTTGACCTCGTAAGAGACCTTCTGTCCCTCACGCAGGTCCGAGAGACCAGCGCGCTCGACGGCGCTTATGTGCACAAAAACATCTTGGCCGCCATCATCGGGTTGAATGAAGCCGAAACCTTTGGTCGCATTGAACCATTTTACCACGCCAGTTGCCACGTTAGTCTCCTCGCTACGCAATTCCGAAAGAATAAATCAGGTTTGCTGAGCTTTCCACCTTGAACTTACGGCGCAGCTCCCAAAACTCCTCCGGCGGAAGTAGCTCGCGCACCTTGTGTTCGTATACCCGTCAAAATCATCTTCGGCGAGATGCGCGCGATGGGCACCGCCGGCGGAGGCTCGTTCGGTGCAATCCGCGTCGAGCGCGCAATCGCAATTGGCTGCGCAGCCGGGCACGCCGGGCAATTGGTCTATATGCGCGGCGGCCATGGACCACGCTCGGAGGAGGCAACGCCGATCGGCGTCGCATGTCGCGTCTGCCGCCGCCCGAGATGCGCGGCTCGGTCAGCGCTTCCAATTGGTCGCGAACTCCTTCCCGACGACTTCAGGACGTCAAGCGTACCGTTTGGGTTCTCCGGTGACTGATTATACGGGCACCTTCAAAAACACGCCTAGATATCGCGAGCCGATCGCTGGATTACTTTCAGATCCGGCGGGCGTTGGGTGAGCCGACGTATGTTCGACAGCGCGGTCCACTTCGGGAGCCAAGCGAGTATAGCCAGTATGAAGAGGTCCGCGCGCGCTTTACGGCTTCTCGCTGCGCGATATAATTGCGCCTCGTAACCCAAAAATTGTACAAATGGCGGGGACACCATGGTTGCCACTCTCAGCAGCGATTTTTCCGTTTTTTCCGTTGGCGCGGCCGGCGGAATCTCGGCGGAGGTTCTTCATTGGTATGGACTTCGACGCGGTGGTCGTGTGCCGATCTACGCAAAGTCGGTTTTTTACTGGATTGTGACGATTGCGATGGTCTTGGTGGGCGCGTTTCTCGCGTGGGTTCGATTCGGCTCTGACGGAGTTCCATTTGACGTCTACTTCGTTGGTCTGGCCGCACCAATAATACTGCAGAAGCTGATTGCCCACGCTCCCGCAGGCGTTAAGGGATCGAGAGGCTCATCGGCCGGCATCCGAGATTTTTTCGTTTGGTAGCCGATGGCCCAAGCCCGTTTTGCCTCCCTCGCGATTGGAATCGACGAGTACCCCCAAGGGTTCTACCAAGGGGATGAATTGCCCCTGAAATGTGCTAGCGCAGACGCCCGCCGTGTCCACGCGTGGGTTTCCGACACCTTCCCGCGCGAGCAGTCGAGACATTTCGCATTTTTCAACGCGCAGGCGACTCACCTTACAATTAAATCCTCGCTCGAGACACTCGCGACCCTGCAAAACCTTGATTTCGTGCTGATCTATCTTGCCGGTCACGGTCGTCGTACGGCAAACGGCGCCAACTTCTGCGCGTACGACCATCCGCAGGTTGGCCAAGGCGTCGATGCCCAATTTATCGACGATGCGCTCCGTAGAATGCAAGCAAAGAACGTCCTGATCTTTGTGGATTGCTGCCACGCGGAGGCGGTATTCTGGGGCAGCGAGTTCTTCAGCCGATTGGAAGGCTCTCGTTGCAGGTTGTTCGTCGCTTCGTGTCAAGCGGATCAACTAGCCTACGAAGACGATCTCCTAAAATCTGCAACTGACGCCAGTGGGTCAAGTTTGCTTGCGCTGGCGTTGTTCGAGAAAATCGACGAAGCGGCGCGGCTTCGCTCGGAGCACGTTAGCCTGGATGAGGCCTTGTTTCCCTACCTAAAGAGAAGAGTACCTGCGCTCGCGTTCAATCTCAAAGGGAGAGCCCCGCAGGAGCCGGTTTCCGGCGGACTGTCACGCGATAATATCTACCTGCCGATCGCCCCCTCAACTCGCCCACCGCCTGGAACGTTCACCGCGCTATTGGCGCGGTGGCGTTCAGTAGTCACCACTATCTGTGTAATTGCCGCGTTCTCGATCGTGACCATCTATGCCGCGACCTGGCATCTTGAATTCAGCTCCAAGGGCTATTTGGCACTGTTTGCAGGTCCATCCTGGTTACCGTCACTGCCGGGAGATCTCCTGCTACGAAGCGAGCTTCCATTTACAGTAGCTGACATCACCGAAGAGCCGTCCCTTAGGGCAGCGGCGTTGAGCCGGAAGATCGAGGGTGTGTGGTGGCAGACCGATCGTTTCGGCCAGCGCCGCTGGCTACAGGTCATCGAAGGCGCTCTGCGACCTGGCATCCGCGCTTACACTAGGGCACTCAATGGCATGCCCCAGGAAGCAGCTCCAGACTTGAACCTTATCAATCCGGAAAGCTTCGATTTCAAGAGGCGCGGAGCTGGCGTATCCGGATACTCAAGCATGCTGTTTGGCCCCCGGCCGATGGACATAGATCATTTAATCGCCATTGGCGCGTCGGCTGTCCTCGATCATCCTACTGACATGGACGGCTTGATTAGACCGGTCGTTCAGCACAAGGATTTGGCTACATTTAATTCCAACGCATGTGCGACAACAATAAGCTACGAGTACCTCGAGTGGGATAAGGGCGATTTTTGGCAATCGTTGTCTCTCTCGGCGGCCAGAGCCGACGCACCCGAGTTTTTTGACTTTCTGATCTTCCAAGCCCGAGTTCTGGATCTCATCCTACGAGCGGAGCCGCCACGACCGGAATCTCCTGAATCCGATCCACTTGACTACATAGTGTTTAGCGCCGCCAAACTTCGCCACCTGATTAGATCCTACGCACTTGGACGACGATTGAGAAATGAGACGGCGTTAGCGAAAGGAGATGCCGACAAAGTTTCCGAACTGAAAACGTCGGGATGCGGCACGATGGCGGATATTCTCCTTGCCTGGCTGGAGGAGGAGAAAGCTGATCCAGAGCTGCCAGCGAGGATCCTCACTGATCTCACGACGCCCCCGGTCAAGTACGGAAAACGTAGCGATACCGTGGTCAAACTGCTTCTCGGAGCTTTCGAGGAAATTTGCCACCGTGAGGCGATCAAAGAGACGTCTAAAGGGTGGTCTTTGTTATCGCAGGTGCCACAATCGGTGAGCGCCAAGGACAGGCTCCGAATGGCTGTGCGCTTGGCGGCGGATCGCGGGTTTCCGGGAGAGTTGGAAGACGCCCTTTTTCAAACAGTCGAAAGATGGCCGAATAGAATTGCCGCAGACAAAGTGCCGCCTATGTGGGCGCAACTGTTCTCAGAGGCGCTGTCGCGTCCCGATCGCGCCCTGCAGACTCTGAGTGTTGGCGTTGCAAAGATGTCCTCCGAGTCAAAGCAGCGCTTCCTGCGTCTGGATGAACCAATCGAGAGAATAGCTAAGACAAATGGCATGGAACCTATTGCCCCCGGGCTCGATGCCTATGCGGAAGGTCTATCGTGGCTCGGTCCGCTTAGAAAAGACATATCGGACTATATTTTTCACGGTGAAACGACTGAAGGACGCGACCAAATCAAATCACTTGTCGACCTCAAGCTCGGGATGCTCGCACGCATGGCGTCTCGCGGCTATCAAGACCCCCGAATGAAGGAAGAGCTTTTCGATCTGCCTAATCCAATTCCAGGAATAAACCTCTCTGACTGGCGCGGATTTCTCGCACCGCGCGCATACGTCGATTGGATGTTGGCTGCGCGAGCGGAAATTAGATATCGGCAAGATCCGCCCACCCCGGAAGGCTTGTTAAGATTGGTGTCGAGCCTCCGAGGTGATGCGCGCCGTCGCAGATCCGAGGTCTTGATTGTGCAGGAGTACCTGCGTGATCGCCCTGTTGCGGAAAAAAAGAGGTGGGTCACGGAGCTAAGCGCGCTCGCTGCTACTGAAATCGAACCAGAATTGCGTGCGGACATCGCAAGCTTGGCGGTGAGAGTGTTTGCTTCGATCGAATTGGAGGACCTGAATGAGAAGCGCTGAAGCGCAACGCCCCCCGCCGACGCGCGACGCTGAATCAAGGCGCGATAGGTTGCACAGCCGGCAACGGCTATGATCCGACCGTCTTGCCTGCCGCAGCATCTGCTTTCGGCGCATCCGCAAGGCCGCGCACGAAGTTTATGGCTCGCTCCTGAAGTTCGGCCTCAAGCTTCGTCGCCTTGATGCGCTCGACAACGAGCTCGCGATCGAACGGTCGCGCCTGGTGGTAGCCTTCCACGAACTCCTTGTCCTTGTCGGACAAGCGAGCGAGTTTGGATACGATGATGTCCTCAGGACATGGGGCAACGGCTAGGACCTTTCGATCGTCGACGTCGACCGTCTTGGTGATCGCCCGCTTGTTCCAATCTTCAGGAAGCCGCGCGGTGTTCTCGTCGACACCGTCGATATAGAAGCCGTGCTCGCGATGGAATTTAGAGCCCTCGCCATAGAGGGCATTGATCTCTTCTGAAGCCTCTGGATCGTCTTCGGGATCCAGTTCCTTCTGCTGGATCTCCCAAATCTTCGCGTTTTCCGGATAAGCGTCGATTTCGCCAGAGGTGCGTAGGACGATTGGTGCGTCTGGCCATGAAAGCAAGATGCTTTGGCTGCCGATGATGAAGACCTTGTCGGTTTTAAATAGCCGGGCGATCACCCTGACTGTCTCGACAAGGTCTTCAATAGTGCGAACAAACGAGTTTTGTGTCACGCAGCCATCCGCGGAAGTCCCGCGGTCTGATGGATCGCAGATCTCTCGGCAATCCGCTTCGCCGCCTTCCAGATACGACGGCGCAGAGTGTCGTCCTCGAAATTGATGCCTTCCGCCAAAACGAAAGGTGAGGACAGACGCAGACGCGTCATCTCTTCGTCGCGGCTCGTCAGACGGCGGCGGACCGTAGAAGGAGGAAAGCCAAGCATGTCCGACCACTCGCGAACGAAAGCGTAGCCTTCGAAACGCTGGTAGTTATGGGCCAAAGAATCCTTAGCCCTTTCGACCAGCGACGGGTCGCGACCGATCTGCCGCGCAATAAGCCGATGCATGATCAGCTTCGCGGTGTCGTTCACGTATTCCCGGTTGATCCGGACGCTCATGGCTCTCGACCAGTGCCTATCTCAGGGTGCAAAATAGGGCATCGACCCTTAAAAATCCAGCTACCCACCAATCCTCTTGGACGGCGGATGTTCCCTGTCCGTTCAAACTAGCAGTTCCGATAAGCTCGGGCAACGGGGCAAAAACCCGGAAAATCGCCAAGGTCTAAGGAACCTGACCTCCGACCAGCAAGCGTCTTACTCAACTAAATATGGGGGTATTGATAAGACAAATCAATATCTTAGCTCGATCTATCGCCTCAAGAGCGATAATCCTCCTTTCAAGCCCAAAACGGGAATGGAGGCCATGCCGGCGATACGAACTGAGATCTTCCAGAGAACCTTTACCCCCTCCCCGCGGGAGATCTCCGAGCCCATCCTGGCCCTTTGCCGCGAACTCAGCCCAGACCGACAGCCTGTCTGGATCTCAGTCTTGCCTGAGCCCGGCGCCGTTGCCAGCGAGTGCTTCAGCAACGTTGCCGCAAAGGTTGCGAGAGACGGAGGGACACTGCTTTACGGATGGACGATTTGGGAATGGCCACGAATTTTCGTTGAAGCCGAACATCACGCCATTTGGGAATGCGATGATTCAGAGTCCTCGATCGTCCAATTTGTACTCGGAAGTCGCCGATTGCCGCACCGGCCAAGGCATCAAGCTTCACGAAGGGCAGATTTTGCTTACACGTTGATCAGAACAGCGGAAGCAAAGGTCCCGGGTCCAACATATGCCCAAGCGAAATGCCGACAAGCTTGCGCGCGCGAAAGCACGACCGGATCCCTCCCAATGGAACGAGGATGAAGCGATGACCTTTGTCGAGGCTGTCGCCGTGTTTTTTCCGCAAGGTCCACTGACATTATCATCACTGCGCAGGGCAGCGGCAGTTGGGACTCTTGAAATCGCCAAAGTGGCAGGTAAAGATTTGACGACGCCTCGTGCTATCCGCAAATTGGTAAAGCCATCATGCCGGGCCGCAAAGCCAAGCCGCCGCGACTCTGGTTCCGAGAAGACGACGGATGCTGGGTCATCCTCGATCGATCGGAGGGAAAGCGACGGCAGATCCGCACAGGTTGCAGCCGCGACGACATTGACGGCGCTGCGAAAGCGCTCGAAACCTACATCGGCGGACGGCACCCAACCACAATCGGGGCAAGTGACCCTGGGGTCCTCGCCATAGCCGACGTCCTTACTGCCTACGAGATATCCAAACGGCCAAAGGATAAGAGTGACGAGCGAGCCTGGGCGCAGCATGATCTACTGCTCATCCGGCTCCTCGATCTGAATGGCTTCTTCGGTGACAAGACAGTGAGCAAGCTCAAGGCCCAGCTGTGCCGCGACTTCGTGGACTGGTCCACGAACACGCCGAATGAAAACAACAGGCAGGCCGGGATTAAGCCACGTCAAGACAAAGTTTCCGAGCAAACCGCTAGGCGCCGGCTTGAGGATTTACGTGCTGCCATCAACGCGTACCATGCGGAGCACACGCTGAGCGTCGTTCCGAAGATTACCCTACCTCCCAAGGCGGAAGGCCGCCACCGCTGGCTGACGCGCAACGAAGCCGCGCGCCTGCTCGGTGCCGCGATCGGCTACGTGTGGGATAACGAGCGAAAATCCTGGAAACGAAAGGAAGATGGCAAGCTGTTGCGCCGGGAGCGGTGGATCATCCGGCGACGCTATCCGGCCGCCCGCTTTTGTCTGATTGGCGTTTACAGCGCGCGGCGCGAGGAAACGATTCGGCGCACACAATGGCTCGCCACCACCACGCATCCATGGATGAACCTCGACGGCATGGTCTATCAGGGCAAAGGCGCCCTGGAACGGTCAACTAAGAAACGGCGCCCTCCGGCAAAGATCGCTAGCCGCCTGCGCCCTCACTTGGTCCGCTGGCGCAAGATCGACCAAATGCGATCGAGCGAACTGCGCGCGGCCGGCATTCTGGAGAACGGCGAACAAATCAGATTCGTCGTGAACCGCATTCACGATGGCCAGCCGCTTGCCGGCAAGATCAGGTCAGCTTGGGAAGGTATTCTGCAGGACGCGGGGCTTGGCGAGGATGTTGTCCGGCATTCGCTACGCCATACAGCAGCGACGTGGCTGATGCAGGCCGGCGTCGATATGTGGGAGGCTGCTGGCTGGCTTGGAATGACGGTAGAGCAGCTTGAGGCAAACTACGGTCATCACCATCCTGAATTCCAGGAAGAAGCCGCTGAGGCGTTTGGCGGCCAACGCTAGTCCCGCGCGGGGAACTTGGGATCGATTTCGTTCGCTGCAGCGTCGAGCTCAGATTGAGCGGCCCGCACCTTCGCCCAAGCCCCGGACTTCTCAGGATCCCTCGGCGAAATCTGCAGAAACCGATCGTTGGCTGTGACAAGCGCGTGCACGGCCTTACTCCAACGCTCGTATGCAGAATCGAGCTCTACAGCCACCACATTGCTCCGATCGAGCCATTTCGTTGCGCATTTCGTTGCGCGCAAAAATCATCGAAAGTATAAGTATTTGAAAGAATGGTCGGAGTGGCAGGATTCGAACCTGCGACCCCTGCGTCCCGAACGCAGTGCTCTACCGGGCTGAGCCACACTCCGACAAGAGGCCGGCTTATAGCGTCGGGTTTGGCGCACCGCAAGCGGCCGAGATGAGGAATTTTGTCCCTGTGAAAACGGGCCTTGAAACACTGATCTTGCCGGCTGGCGCGGCCGGCGCGGAGGCTGCCGCCAGGGCCCTGGCCGCCGGCGGGCTGGTCGCGTTTCCGACCGAGACGGTCTACGGGCTCGGGGCGGACGCCGCCAATGCCACGGCGATCGCCCATCTCTACGCCGCCAAGGGGCGGCCGGCGTTCAATCCGCTGATTGCGCATGTCGCTGACCTCAAAGCCGCGCGGCGGATCGGACGGTTCGACGCGCGCGCATTGAAGCTCGCCGAGGCGTTCTGGCCGGGGCCGCTGACGCTGGTGGTGCCGAAGAGCGACGGCTGTCCCGTGGCGGATCTCGCCACGGCCGGCCTCGACACCGTCGCGATCCGTATTCCCGCCCACCCCGTCGCGCAGACCATTCTGCGCGCCTTCGGCGGGGCCGTGGTGGCGCCGTCCGCGAACATCTCCGGCCACGTCTCGCCGACGCTGGCCGCCCATGTCGAGAGCGACTTATCGGGACGGATCGACCTCATCATTGACGGCGGGCCGGTCGAGGTCGGCGTTGAATCGACCATTGTCGGCTGCTTCGAGGCGCCGATGCTGCTGCGGCCCGGCGGGCTCTCACGCGAACGGATCGAGGCGGTGCTCGGCGCGCCCCTGGCGCGGCCGCCGATGGAAGCCGGAAGCGACGACAGCCAGCCGCTGGCGCCGGGCATGCTGGCCTCGCATTACGCGCCGCGCGCTCCTGTGCGGCTCGATGCGCGTGAGGTGGCGCCGGGCGAGGCGCTGCTGGCATTCGGTCCCGCGCGGCTGCCCGGCATGGACGCCGCCAGCGCCGTCATGAATTTGTCGCCCACCGCTGATCTCGATGAAGCCGCCGCCAATCTGTTCGGCTATCTTCGGAGCCTCGACGCGAAGGGCCCGCGGGCGATCGCGGTGATGACGGTGCCCGAAGAGGGACTTGGCGAAGCGATCAACGACCGGCTGCGCCGGGCCGCGGTTGCGCGATAAGAAGCTTGAGAAGAGACACGAGAATGAACGTCAATCCATCCGCCCCCCCGCCGCTTGCGCCCGAGTTGATCGAACAATTCCGCAAGATCGTTGGCGAACGCCATGCCATCACCGATGCGAATGACATCGCGCCCTACCTCACCGAGGAGCGCAATCTCTTCCACGGCCGCTCACCGCTGGTGCTGCGCCCGGGCTCGACGGCGGAGGTCTCGGAGATCTGCAAGCTCGCTTCCGCGCACAACATCGCGCTGGTGCCGCAGGGCGGCAACACCGGGCTCGTCGGCGGCCAGACGCCGCACAATGGCGAGGTCGTCGTGTCGCTGCGGCGCCTCGACAAGATCCGCGAGATCGACACTGCCTCCAACACCATGACGGTCGAAGCGGGCGTGGTGCTGCAGATCGCGCAGCAAAAAGCGTCCGAGGTGGACCGGCTGTTTCCGCTCTCGCTGGGCGCGGAGGGAAGCTGTACCATCGGCGGAAATCTCTCCACCAATGCCGGCGGCACGGCCGCGCTCGCCTATGGCGTCGCGCGCGAGATGGCGCTGGGGCTTGAAGTGGTGCTGGCCGACGGACGCGTGCTGAACACGCTGTCGAAACTGAAGAAGGACAACACCGGCTACAATCTGCACAACCTCTTCATCGGCGCGGAGGGCACGCTCGGCATCATCACGGCGGCGACCCTAAAACTGTTTCCGAAGCCGCGGGCGGTCGAGACCGCCTTCGTCGGGCTGAGATCGCCGGCGGCGGCGCTGAAGCTGCTCACGATCGCGCAGGGCGAAGCCGCCAATGCGCTGACGAGCTTCGAGCTGCTGTCGGAGATGGCGGTGGACTTCTCGGTGCGGCACGGCATCGACGTGCGCGATCCGCTTGAGGCGAAGCATCCCTGGTACGTGCTGATGGAACTGTCCTCCCCCGCCGAGGATGCCCGCACGCCGCTGGAGACGATCCTGACCCGCGCCATGGAGGAGGAGATCGTGGACGACGCCGTGATCGCGGCGAGCCTCGCCCAGCGCGCCGGCTTCTGGAAGCTGCGCGACGAGATGTCTTCGGCGCAGAAGCCCGAGGGAGGCTCGATCAAGCACGACATCTCCGTGCCGGTCGCGGCCGTGCCCGAATTCATCGCGGAGGCTGATGCGGCCGTGGTGAAGCTGATCCCCGGCGCGCGGCCGGTGCCGTTCGGCCATCTCGGCGACGGCAATCTGCACTACAATGTCAGCCAGCCGGTCGGCGCCGACACGGCCGACTACCTGGCGCGCTGGCACGAGATGAACGCGGTGGTGTTCGCGATCGTGCTGCGCATGGGCGGCTCTATCTCGGCCGAGCACGGCATCGGCGTGCTCAAGCGCGACGAGCTGCCCGACGTCAAGGACAAGACCGCGATCGAGCTGATGCGCGCGATCAAGGCGATGCTGGATCCGCTCGGCATCATGAATCCGGGGAAGGTGCTGTGAGCGCGCTCGCGATCGAGCCAATCAAGGATGCCGATGTCGAGATGGTCGTCGCACTCTGGCAGCGCTGCGGCCTGACGCGGCCCTGGAACGATCCGCATGCCGATATCGCGCTGGCACGGCGGCGCGACAATTCCACGGTGCTGATCGGCCGCGAGGGCGGCGCGATCGTCGCCACGATCATGGTCGGCCATGACGGCCACCGCGGCTGGGTCTATTACGTCGCGGTCGATCCAGACTGCCGGAAGCGCGGCTATGGCCGTGTCATCATGGCCGCGGCCGAGGACTGGCTGCGCGCGGCCGGAATTTCGAAGCTGCAGCTGCTGGTCCGCCGCGAGAATGAAGCGGCCAATGCGTTCTACGGCTCGCTGGGCTTCGAGCTCTCGACCTCCGTGATGTTCCAGAAGTGGCTCGACGGCCGCGCGACCACGCCGAATAATTGAGATCCCGCCATGACCATTTCCGACCGCGTCCGCATCAAGGACGTCCGCGTGCTCTCCGACGGCTGGACCACGCTGAAGACCACGACGTTCGAATACCGGCGCGCCAATGGCGAGTGGCAGACGCAGCACCGCGAGACCTACGAGCGCGACAACGCCGCCGCGGTGCTGCCGTACAACCGCGCGCGGCGGACCGTGATCCTGGTGAAGCAATTCCGCCTGCCGGCCTTCATCCGCGGCCATGACGACCTGCTGATCGAGGCCGCCGCGGGCGTGCTCGACAATGCCGAGCCCGAGGCGCGCATCCGCGCCGAGGCCGAGGAGGAGACCGGCTATCGCCTGCACCACGTCCACAAGGTGTTCGAGGCCTTCATGAGCCCGGGCGCCATCACCGAGAAGCTGCATTTCTTCGTCGCCGAGTACGAGCCCGAGATGCGGGTGAGCGACGGCGGCGGCCTGGAGCACGAGGGCGAGGACATCGAGGTGCTGGAGCTTTCGATCGACGAGGCCCTGGCGATGATCGCCGACGGCCGCATCATCGACGCCAAGGCGATCATGCTGCTGCAATATGTGGCGCTGCATGTGTTCAGGTGAGCTAGCTTACCCTCCCCTGGGGGCCAGGGGAGGCTGAGGGGCGCCGTGCCCACCATCCTCGCCTGCAATTCAGCCCTGCGCCGCCGCGCCCCCCGTTGAGCGACGCGAAAACTATCTCTAGTCTGGCCCCAACCAAGAACCAGGAGACGCGCCCATGACCGCGCCGCGCGACGACGAATTCGGCTTTGCGCCCGACTATGATGCCCCCGTCCCCTACATGCAGCGCACGCGGGATTATTACGCGGCGATCGGCTACACCACGCCGTATCGCTGGGCGCACTACACCTCGGCGCCGTTCCAGCCGCTGACGAAGCCGCTGGCAAAGTCGCGCGTGACCATCATCACGACCGCTGCGCCGTACGATCCAGCCAAGGGCGACCAGGGGCCAGGGGCGGCGTATAACGGCAGTGCGAAATTCTACGAGGTCTACGACGGCGACACCTCCAGGGAGCACGACCTTCGCATCTCGCATATCGGCTACGACCGCAAGCACACCTCGGCGACCGACAACGGCACCTGGTTTCCGCTGCCGCAGCTCCTGAAGGCGTCCGCCGCCGGGCGCATCGGCGAGGTCGCCCCGCGCTTCTTCGGCGCGCCGACCAACCGCAGCCACCGCGTCACGCTCGACACCGACGCGCCGGAGATTCTGGCGCGCTGTCTCGCCGACAAGGTCGATGTCGCGGTGCTGGTGCCGAACTGCCCGGTCTGCCACCAGACCACGGCGCTAGTGGCGCGGCATCTCGAAGCGAACGGCATTCCGACCGTGATCATGGGCTGCGCCAAGGACATCATCGAGCACGCCGCCGTCCCGCGCTTCCTGTTCAGCGACTTCCCGCTCGGCAATTCCGCCGGCAAGCCGCATGATGTCGCCTCGCAGGCGCAGACGCTCGAGCTGGCGCTCAAGCTGCTGGAGACCGCGAGCGGTGCGCAGACCACGATGCAGTCGCCGCTGCGCTGGAGCGAGGACGCCTCCTGGAAGCTCGACTACAACAACGTCGCGCAGCTCTCAGCCGAAGAGCTGGCGCGCCGCCGCGCCGAATTCGACAAGCAGAAGGAAATCGCGCGGGGCAACCGCGCCGCCTGACGTCCTCCGATAACGACAACAAAATGGGGAGAGCGACGTGACGCGACCGTTCGAGGGCGTGAAGATACTGGACTTCACCCAGGTGCTGGCCGGCCCCTATGCCAGCTACCAGCTTGCGCTGCTGGGAGCGGACGTCATCAAGATCGAGCGGCGTGAGGGCGAGGACATGCGCCGCACGCCGCTGTCACGCGAATGGGCCGAGCGCGGGCTGGCCCCCGCGTTCCAGGCCGTCAACGGCAACAAGCGCAGCCTCACGCTCGATCTGCAGAAGCCCGAGGCGATCGCGATCGTGAAGAAGCTTGCAGAGACCGTCGACGTCGTCATGGAGAATTTCCGCCCCGGCGTGATGGACAAGCTCGGCATCGGCTACGAGGCGCTGTCGGCGATCAATCCTAAACTGATCTATTGCGCGGTCTCGGGTTTTGGCCAGACCGGGCCGGACCGCTTGCGGCCCGGCTATGACGGCAAGATGCAGGCGCTCTCCGGCATCATGGCGATCACGGGCCATCCGGAGACCGGACCGACGCGGGCGGGCTTTGCGGTCTGCGACGTGCTGTCGGGCGCGACCGCCGCATTCGGCGTGTCGAGCGCGCTCTACCAACGCGACCGCACCGGCAAGGGCCAGCTCATCGACGTCTCCATGCTGGAGGCGACGCTGGCCTATCTGTCCGGGCAGATCGCGGACTGGTCGGTCGCCGGCCATCGCCAGCAGCTCTCGGGCAACCAGGCGGTCAGCCGCAGGACCACGGCGAACTTGTTCAAGTGCGGCGACGGCCATATCCTGCTCGCCGTCAACAACGAGAAGCAGTACCGCGCGCTGATGAGCGCGCTCGGCCGCGAGGATACGCTCAGCGATCCGCGCTTTGCCGACTGGTTCGCGCGCAACGAGAACGAGCCGGCGCTCCGCGCCATCATCGAGGAGGTGCTGGCGGCACGGCCGGCGCGCGAATGGGAGACCTTACTGGAAGACGCCGGCGCGCCCTGCGCCAGCATCTGGAAGGTGGAGGAAGTCATCGACCATCCGCAAATCAAGGCGCGCGCCGCGATCCAGGAGCTGGACACGCCCTACGGCCGCCTGCGCTTTGCCGGCAGCGGCTTCAAGCTTGCCCATGGCGGCGGCAGGCTGGACCGGATGGCGCCGGAGCTGGGCGCTGATACGGAGGCGGTGCTCGGCGAGCTGGGATTCGATGCGGCGGAGATTGCAGGGTTGAGGGCAAGGGAGATCGTGTGACGATAGCGCCACATACTCTCCTCGTCGTCCCGGGGCGCGCGTAGCGCGAACCCGGGACCCATAACCACAGGGTCGCGTTTGACGAAGACTCGTGGTGACCGGCTCGCGCCACAACTGCTCCCTGTGGCTATGGGTCCCGGATCTGCGCGCGCTTGGGGCGCGCTTGTCCGGGACGACGGCGGAGTGGGTGGCGACACTGCAGCTAGAACAACGACCCCTGCCCGTCATCCGATGAGCTAGCCACAACCTTCCGCACCGCCCTCTTCGGCTTGGCCGCCTCTGCTTCCGCCGCCATCTCCTCCGCGCTGATCGGCAAGAGCAGCTGCTCGTCGTCATTGGCGACGCGGTTGACGCGGGTGGAGACCGGGTGCCAGGCAAATTCGCCGAGGCGCGGGGTGGCCAGCAGCGGCAGGATCGCGTCGACCTCGTCGCCGCGAATATCGAGCCAGCGCTCGAAATCGCGCTCGCTGATGGTGACGGGCACGCGGTCATGCAGCGCGGCGAGATCCTCGCCTGCGGCGGCCGTGACGATCGCGACCGTGTCGAGTTCCTCGCCGTTCGGTCCGGCCCAGGTCTCGAACACAGCGGCGAAACCGAGCGGCGCACCGTCGGCGCGGTGGATGAAGAAGGGCTGCTTGCGGCCGTCCTCCACCTTCCATTCGTAATAGCCGTCGGCCGGGATCAGTCCGCGCCGCCGGCGTATCGCTCTCTTGAAGGCGGGCTTCTCGAGGATCGTTTCCGAACGGGCGTTGATCAGGAGCGTGAATCCGCGAGGATCCTTGACCCAGCCCGGCAAGAGGCCCCAGCGCATCAGGCGGAAATGCCGCGCGCCGTTCTCGACCAACACGACCGGAATCGGTTGTGTCGGCGCCACGTTGTACCGAGGCGGGAAATTCGGCTGCTCGACATAGCCGAACAGTTGCCGCAAGGCCGCGGGGGCCGAAGTTATGACGAAGCGTCCACACATCCCAGGGCGTCTATATAGGGTCCGTTCAGGTCCTTTTAACCCCGAACGTTAACACTGCGGCTGATGAGCTCAATGGCCTCCCAACCCGCGCGGACGCACGTACAGACGGGCCCCGAGGCTTCCGCCTGGGCCGAGCGGCTGCGCGTGGCCAACATCAACCCGCGGACCGGGCTTGCCACCGACTATCTCAACCATTTCAATGAAGCCGTGATGCTGCTGGAAATGGTCCCCGACATGCCCGAATGCGCGGAAGACTTTTTGACCTGGTCGCCGCTGTCCTATGCCGAGCATTTCACGGCCTCCAACTTCAAGGCGCGCGACCTCGCCATCGAGGCCTATGAGAAGGCCGATCCCAACGTGCGCGCCCAATTCGACCACCTCACCGACACCATGACCTCGATCCTGACTGCGGTCGGCTCGGCGATGCGCGACGTCGAAAAGGACACGACGCGCATTCGTCTCGCCGAGCAGGCCGCGCTCTGGGTCAAGCCGCTGATCGCGGCCTGCGGCGGCATCATCCATGGCGGGGCCGAAGCTGACGTCGATACCATCATGGCGAACTGAGCCGGGTCCTTTCAGAACAGGTCCTTCAAGAAGATGGTTTCAGCCGTCCAGCCAACCCATCCCCAGATCGCGGTCAGTGCCGCCGTCTTCCGCGACGGCAAGGTGCTGCTGACCCGCCGCGCCCGCTCGCCCGCCAAGGGCTTCTTTTCGCTCCCGGGCGGCCGGGTCGAATTCGGCGAATCGCTGCACCAGGCCCTGAGCCGCGAGGTCGACGAGGAAACCGGGCTCGACATTGCGATCGTCGGCCTCGCCGGGTGGCGCGAGGTGCTGCCGGCGGCGACCGGGGCCGGCCATTATCTGATCATGTCGTTTGCCGCCCGCTGGGTGGCCCGTGAGCCGGTTCTGAACGACGAGCTCGACGACTACCGCTGGATCGCGCCCGACGCCCTGGCCAGCCTCGGAGACCTCAAGCTGACCGGGGGGTTGGAAGAGGTCATCCAGTCCGCCGCGCGCCTGATCGGCCCCTGACCGCCCGCCTTGCGTCCACGGGCCCAAGGGGGCATACAGCCGGCCGATGTCCACGCGATTTCTCGCCATTTTTGCCCTGGTTCTCGCCTGCGCCTGCGTGCCTGCTCGGGCCCAGGACGTGGCGGCGCCGTTTGACGGCGATCTGCAGAGGCTGGCGGAGATCCTTGGCGGGCTGCACTATCTGCGCGGCATCTGCGGGGCCAACGAGGGCAACAAATGGCGCAACGAGATGCAGGCGCTGATCGATGCCGAAACCCCCTCCGGCGAGCGCCGCACCCGCATGATCGCGGGCTTCAACCGCGGCTATAACGGATTTCAGCAGACCTACCGGAGCTGCACGCCGGCGGCGACGGTGGCGATCCGCCGCTATATCGAGGAAGGCTCGAAGATCTCGCGGGATCTGACGGCGCGTTACGCGAACTGAACTCTCCCTCCCGTCATTCCAGGGCGCGCAAAGTGCGAGCCCGGAATCCATTCATCCACCGGCTCCGTAGCGTGATGGATTCCGGGTTCGCACCTGTCGGCGCGACTCGGAATGACAAGCAGTGGGAACTCTGTCATCGAGTTTGTTCACAGCCGTTAACCGTTCTTAAAGATGTAGCCTAGCGGTCATTAACGCCCGTGCTAAACCTCTCGCACAGCGCATCGCCGTGGATCGCGCCCCAGCCCTGATCGAGTTTCATGAGCCAGCCGATTTCCTACGCCCCCGCCCGCGCGCCGCTGCCCGATCACGAGCAAAAGCAGGCCGCACTGAGCTATCTCAACGAGGCCTGGGCCGAAGCGCGCCATGATGGCGTCGACGGCGACTGCCTGGCGCAGGCGAGCTTGTTCGCGGCCTTTGCCGAGCTCGTCGGCACCTACGGCGAGGACGCGGTCGCCAAGTTCGTCGAGGGCTTTCCCGGCCGCATCCGCAACGGCGAATTCTCGGTCGACATCTGCAGGCAGTAGGAACTGCCGAAAATGACCCCGCCACACGGGCGGGGCCAGTTGACGGATGAATGACTCAGCGAAAAGCGTCGCGAAGTCTGCCGTGTTTATCGCACGGAAGCGGTTGCGCGCAGACAAGCATTAGTCTCGCGATGCCCGGGAGATGTTCCCGATGCCACCGGGAACGCGCGCCTCAATCGGTCTCGATCGGCAGGGCCGCATCCCTCGCCCACTCGCCCATCGAGCCGTCATACAGCGTCAGCTTGTCGTAGCCGAGCTGCGTCAGCAGCAGCAGATCGATCGTCGCCGAAATGCCGCCGCCGCAATAGCAGATCACATTCTTGTCGCGCGTGATGCCCTGTGCCGCGAATTTCGCTTCCGCATCCGCGAGCGTTGTCAGCGTCTTGTCGGCGTTCACGAGCGTTGCCGCTGACACGTTGACGCTGCCGGGAACGCGGCCCGGCCGGCCGTAACGGCTCGGCTCGAGGCCGCGGTGAAATTGCGGCCCGAGCGCATTGACGATGACTGTCTTGGGATCGCCGATCCGCGATATCACCGTATTCTTGTCGACGAAGAACCCCGCGCGCGGCGTGGCTTTGAAGGTCGTGGCCTCATATCCCCTCGGTGCGCCTGTTGCGACCGGCCGCCCCTCGTCCTTCCATTTGTCGAAACCGCCGTCGAGCACCTGCGCATCGACGCCGAGCGAACGCAGCATCCACCAGAACCGGGTCGACCACATCATCGTGCCGATGCTGTAGAGCACGACGGTCTTGCCCGCGTCGAGGCCGTGGCGGCCGAAGGCGGCCTCGAGTTGGGTGACGCCGGGCATCATGAAGAACTGTTGCGACGAGGTGTCGGAGAACTCGCCCTGCAGGTCGAGGAAATCGGCGCCGGGAATGTGGCCGGCTTCGAACGTCTTGTCCCCGGGCACCGCGCGATACGGCACGTCGCTGCCGGGCGGAACAGGCTCGTTATACGTCGTGCAGTCGTAGAGGCGCAGGTTGGGATCGCCAAGGATGGCGGCGAGCTGTTCGGTGGTGATGAGGGCGTTTCGCTGGGACATCATGCGGCCTCCCAATTTGCGGTTTCGCTTCGCGGCACACTGTCATTGCCCGCGAAAGCGGGCAATCCAGGATTCCAGAGGCTGCAGTCGCATCAATCAACTCTCGTCGCGGCGTACTGGATGCCCCGGTCAAGCCGGGGCATGACAGCGGAGGCAGAGGCTTGACCTGCTTCTACTGCTTCAGCGTCTCCAGAAACCGCACCGGCTCACCCTGCGAAGGCGTCACCAGCTCGCCTTGCCACATCACGCGGCGGCCGCGGACGAAGGTGCCGACGGGCCAGCCCGTGACGCGCACCCCGTCATAGGGAGTCCAGCCGGCCTTGGACGCCACCCATTTGTTGGTGATGGTCTCGCTGCGCTTGAGGTCGACGACCGTGAAGTCGGCGTCGTAGCCGGCGGCGATGCGGCCCTTGCAGGCCATGTTGTAGAGGCGCGCGGGACCGGCGCTGGTGAGATCGACGAAGCGGGCGAGCGAGAGCCGGCCCGCGTTGACGTGATCGAGCATCAACGGCACCAGCGTCTGCACGCCGGTCATGCCGGAGGGCGAGGCCGGATAGGTCTTCTGCTTCTCCTCCAGCGTATGCGGAGCATGGTCGGAGCCGAGCACGTCGATGATGCCTTGCTCGATACCGCGCCAGATCCCGGCGCGATGATCTGCCCCGCGCACAGGCGGGTTCATCTGCGCCAGCGTGCCCAGCCGCTCGTAGCATTCGGGCGCGACCAGCGTGAGATGATGCGGCGTCGCCTCGCACGATGCGACGTCCTTGTGGTCGCGCAGGAATTCGATCTCTTCCTTGGTCGAGATGTGCAGCACATGGATGCGCTTGCCGGTCTCGTGCGCAAGCTTGACGAGGCGCTGGGTCGCCATCAGCGCCGCAGTCTCGTCGCGCCACACCGGATGCGAGCGCGGATCGCCCTCGATGCGCAGCGATTTGCGGTCGTTGAGGCGGTACTCGTCCTCGGCGTGGAAGGCGGCGCGGCGGCGGATCACCTGGAAGATGCGGCGCAGGCTTTCGTCGTCCTCCACCAGCAGCGCGCCGGTCGAGGAGCCGATGAACACCTTGACGCCGGCGCAGCCCGGCGCGCGCTCGAGCACCGGCAGGTCCTGCACGTTCTCGCGGGTGCCGCCGATGAAGAAGGCGAAATCGCAATGCATGCGGTGATGGGCGCGCTTGATCTTGTCGGAGAAGGTCGCCTCGGTCACGGTGAGCGGCGAGGTGTTCGGCATCTCGAACACGGCGGTGACGCCGCCCATCACGGCGCTGCGCGAGCCGGTCTCGAGATCTTCCTTCTGCTCCAGTCCGGGCTCGCGGAAATGCACCTGCGTGTCCATGACACCGGGCAGGATGTGCAGGCCCTTGCAGTCGATCACTTCCGCGGCTGAGGCCTGCGACAGCGGGCCCAGCTCGGCGATGCGACCGTCCGTGATGCCGATATCGCGAACACCCTCGCCGTCCTGGTTGACGACGGTGCCGTTCTTGAGGATCACATCGAAGCGCTGGGTCATGGCTGAGGGCCTCTCTCGTCCCCAAGCGCAGGGCTCGAGGTCTTGTCGTTTATGCCTCGCGGGCTTACGTTCCGGAGCAACATGTCGCAAGAGATTTTCGCATGAAATCAGCGTTTCTTCCCGACCGGGGCGTGGTCAAGGTCGCGGGCGAGGATGCGCGCAACTTCCTCAACGGCCTGGTCACGACCGACGTCGACAGGCTGAAACCCGGGCTGGGCCGATTCGGCGCGTTGCTGACGCCGCAGGGCAAGATCATCGTGGATTTCCTGATCACGGAAGTGCCCGCGGGTCATGGCGGCGGGTTCCTGATCGACTGCCCGAAAGCGCTGGCGGATAGCCTCGCCACCAAGCTGAAATTCTACAAGCTGCGCGCCAAGGTCACGGTGGAAAACCTCTCCGGCGGTCTCGGCGTGCTTGCCGCATGGGACGGCCAGCCCGCGGCCCAGCCCGACCTCGCCTTCGCCGACCCCCGCCATGAAGGCCTCGGTGTTCGCATCCTGATCCCCGAAGATATCAAACAGAAGCTGTCCGACCTCATCGGGGCCGAAATGGTCGATGCGACCGAATACGAGGCGCACCGCATCGCGCTCGGCGTGCCGCGCGGCGGGCTCGATTTCATGTACAGCGACGCGTTTCCGCACGAGACCAACATGGACCGCCTTGCCGGCGTCGATTTCGACAAAGGTTGCTATGTCGGCCAGGAGGTCGTCTCGCGCATGCAGCATCGCGGCACCGCACGCACCCGCAGTGTGAAGGTGCTGCTCGACGGCCCCTCGCCGGAGGCCGGCGCGACCATTCTTGCCGGCGACAAGCCGGTCGGCACCATCGGCTCGACCTCCGGCGGCAAGGGCATAGCTCTGGTGCGCATCGACCGTGTCGCGGACGCGCTCGATGCCGGCCAGCCGCTTACTGCCGGAGGGCTGGCTTTGACGCTCGCTGAACCGGACGTCGTTCGCATTCCAGCCAAGCAGCCCATCGCATGAGCCGCGCCCCCCGCCTGCATCCCGACGGAAAGACCCGCTGCCCCTGGCCTGGTGAAGATCCGCTCTATGTCGCCTATCACGACACCGAATGGGGCGTGCCGGAGTATGACGACCGCGCGCTGTACGAAAAGCTGATCCTCGACGGCTTTCAGGCCGGTCTCTCCTGGATCACGATCTTGCGCAAGCGCGACAACTTCCGCAAAGCCTTCGACGATTTCCAGCCCGAGAAGATCGCGCGCTACAACGACAAGAAAGTTCATGCGCTGATGAACGATGCCGGCATCGTGCGCAACAAGGCCAAGATCGACGGCACGATCCTGAGCGCGAAGTCGTATCTGGACATCATGGAGAAGGGCCCGGGCTTCTCGAAGCTGCTGTGGGACTTCATGGACGGACGACCCAAGGTCAACCAGTTCAAGACCACGGCGAGCGTGCCGGCCTCGACACCATTGTCGGTGCAGATCTCGAAGGAGCTGTCCTCGCGCGGCTTCAAATTCGTCGGCCCGACCATCGTCTATGCCTTCATGCAGGCGACCGGCATGGTCAACGACCACCTCGTCGACTGCCATTGTCACGCGACCTGCGGCAAGACGCAGCGCAAGCCGCGCCTCAAGGCAAAATGACCGCGAAGAAAACGGCGGGCGTTGCGCAGTCCCGCGCCTGGCAGCGCATGCTGTCGGGCCGACGGCTCGACCTGCTCGATCCCTCCCCGCTCGACGTCGAGATCGCCGACATCGCGCACGGGCTGGCGCGCGTTGCACGCTGGAACGGCCAGACCATCGGCGCGCATATCTTTTCGGTCGCGCAGCATACGCTGCTGGTGGAAACCGTGCTGCGGCACGAGATGCCGCGGGTCGATCAGCGCATGCGGCTCGCCGCGCTGCTGCACGATGCCCCCGAATATGTGATCGGCGACATGATCTCGCCGTTCAAGGCCGTGCTCGACGGCCACTACAAAGCGGTCGAGAAGCGCCTGCTCGGCGCCATCCACATCCGCTTCGGCCTGCCACCGGAATTGCCCGAAGAGATCACGCAGGCCATCAAGGCCGCCGATCGCGGTGCAGCCTATCTGGAGGCGACCGCGCTCGCCGGCTTCGAGGAGCCCGAGGCGAGGCGCCTGTTCGGCAAGGATCCCGGCCTCTCCGACAGCGTCCGGCGCGACTACCTGACGCCCTGGACCGCGGCACGGGCCGAGAAGCAGTTTTTGGAGCGGTTCGGGGCGGTGTTCGCGTAGCATTGTCGTGGGAGAGTGATGCCTCACACTCCGCCGTCGTCCCTGCGAAAGCAGGGACCCATACCCACAGGGAGTGGTTGCAGCGCAAAACCGGTCATCACGAGCCTTCGTAAAACTCAACCCTGTGGTTATGGGTCCCGGATCGGCGCGCGCCTGTAGCGCGCTTGTCCGGGACGACGAAGTGGTAGCTTTGCCCACCCTACGGCACCGGCTATAATCGCCGGCAAAAAGGTCCGCCATGATCCACGTCTGTTCCCTCGCCGCGCTTCCCGAAACCGTCCGCCTCACCGGGGCCAGCCACGTGCTGACCGTAATGGCCAATGTCGAGCAGGTGGCGCGGCCGGTGTCCGTGCTGCCGGCCAACCATCTCAAGGTGTCGATGGACGACATCACCCAGGAGATGGATGGTTTCGTCGCACCGTCCGAGACGCATATCGAACAGGTGCTGAACTTCGTGCGCGGCTGGGACCGCAGCGCACCGCTGGTGGTTCATTGCTATGCCGGCATCAGCCGCTCCACCGCGAGCGCGTTCGCGGCGGTCTGCGCGCTCAATCCGAACCGCGACGAGCTCGATATCGCCAGGAAGATCCGCGCGGCCTCGCCGATTGCCTCGCCGAACCGGCGCATCGTCGGCCTCGCCGATCGTGCATTGGGACGCAACGGCCGCATGCTGCGCGCGCTCGACGAGATCGGCCCGGGCGCGATGATGGTCGAGGGCCGCCCCTTCGTGATCGAGCTGGAATGAGAGTTAGGCCACATCGCAGAAGGTGCGTCATCGCCGGGCTTGTCCCGGCCATCCACGAGCTTTCACGCGGTACGGAGAACGTGGATGCCCGGGCCTTCGCCTCGCCGAAGCGGCTTCGGCCGCGCAGGCGGGACGAGCCCGGGCACGACGTGTTTGCGGCAACAGCTGCGCGCCACATCGCATGAGCGAGACGCTCCTGACGCCGATCGAGATTGGCCTCACCGCGGCCATCGTCGCGATCGCGGGCCATGAGCCGCTGATCCTGACCGCGCGCGACAGTGACGGGCTTGCCGGCCTGCCGTTCGGCCCGTTCGACGCGGTCGCGCACCGCACTTTCGAGATCGGCCTGCGCGCCTGGGTCGAGGAACAGGCGGGCTTGCGGCTCGGCTATGTCGAGCAGCTCTACACCTTTGGCGATCGCGGCCGCCATGCCGAGGCCGGCGACACCGGGGCGCATATGGTGTCGATCGGTTATCTCGCACTGACGCGCGCGGTGGACGGCGAGCTTGCAGCAAACGCGGCGAGCTTTTCGCCATGGTACCGTTTCCTTCCGTGGGAAGACCGGCGCGAGGAGCCGCCCGCGATCATTGCCCGCGACATCATCCCTGCGCTGACCGAGTGGGCCGCGGAGGAGACGCCGGAGACCACGCGCGCATTGCCGCGAAAGGATCGCGTGCGATTCTACTTTGGCCTCGACGGAGCGGCCTGGGACGAGGAGCGCGTGCTCGATCGCTACGAGCTCCTGTACGAGGCCGGGTTGGTCGAGGAAGCGCGGCGCGACGGCCGGCCTGCGGCATTAGCGCGCAAGACGCTTCCACCGCTCGGGACCTCGATGCGGTTCGACCACCGCCGGATTCTCGCCACGGCGATCGCGCGGCTACGCGCAAAACTGAAGTATCGTCCTGTGGTCTTTGAACTTTTGCCGCCTGAATTCACACTTACCGAACTGCAGCACACGGTGGAGGCGATTTCCGGCCGACACCTGCACAAGCAGAATTTCCGCCGCCTGGTCGAAATGGAAGCCCTGGTCGAACCGACCGGGGTCATGTCGACACAGACCGGCGGACGACCGGCGGCGCTCTACCGCTTCCGCCGCGACGTGCTTCAGGAGCGACCCGCACCGGGCTTGCGCGTACGCTCCCGGCGCTAGACAAGGATTTCGCGATCGGCCCCATCCGTCGATCGCCTGGAGGCTTCATGTTCGACGGCACGTTCGACGTCTTTGCGTGGATCATTGCGATCGCCGCGTTCATCATTGCCATCAAGGCCGCCAACCTGGCGGGCGAGCTGCGCCGGCGACTGAATGCGCTCGAAGAGGCGTTTGACGCGCAGCGGCGGATGCAGCCGCCGCCGCTCACACCTGTCTGGGAGCAGGCGCCGGCCGCCGCGACGGCTGCCGCGGAGCTCCCGCCGCTTGCGCCGGAAACCGAACCGGCGTCGCCACCCGTGACCGAAGCTGTTTCGCCGCCGCCGCCCGAGGCGGGCCCTGAAGCCGCTGCGCCGCCTCCTTTGCCCGCGCCTGCGCCTGATATTCAAGAACCTGGCTTCGAGGAGCGGCTCGGCACGCGCTGGGTGGTGTGGATCGGCGGGCTTGCGCTCGCGCTCGGCGGCTTCTTCATGGTGCGCTATTCGATCGAGGCCGGCCTTCTCGGCCCCGGCGTGCGCGTGTTCCTGGGCGGCCTGTTCGCGGCCGCGCTGCTCGGGGCCGGCGAATGGACGCGGCGCAAGGAGAGCATCTCGACCATTCAGGCGCTGCCGATCGCCAACATTCCCGCGATCCTCACCGCCGCCGGTACGGCGGTGGCGTTCGCGACGATCTATGCCGCCTATGCGCTCTACGGCTTCCTCGTGCCCGCCACGGCCTTCGTGCTGCTCGGCATCGTCGCCATGTGCACGCTCGCCGCAGCGCTGCTGCACGGACCGGCACTCGCCGGCCTCGGCGTGGTCGGCGCCTTCGTGACGCCGGTTCTCGTCTCCAGCGGCAAGCCCGACTATTGGGCGCTCTACATCTATCTCGCGATCGTCACCGCCGCGAGCTTCGGCCTCGCCCGCATCCGGCTGTGGCGCTGGCTCGCGGTCACCACGATCGTGTTCGCCGTGTTCTGGGCCCTCGTCGGGCTCGAGCCGGAGCTGCAGGTCGCGCCGCACGCCTTCCACGTCATTGCGGGCTTCGTGCTCGCTGCCCTCCTCGTCGTCTGTGGCTTCATGTTCGGCCCGGCGGCCGAGGACGGCGAGATCGAGCCGGTCTCGTCGAGTTCGCTCGGTGCCTACCTGTTCGCCACGGTGGTGATCGTGGTGTCGAGCGCGCACGCCGATCTCGCGCTGATCGCCTTCACTCTGCTGGTCGCAGGCACGCTGTTCGTGGCCTGGCGCGCGCCGGCGGCAACGGGCGCGCTGGGCGCCGCCGCAGCGACCGTCTTCATCGTGTTCGCCGAATGGGCGGTGCGTGCCAATCCGGACATGCTGGTGCTGCCGGGCGGCCCGATGTCCGGCGTCGGCCCGACGGCAATCGACAGCTCCGTGACGCTGCATCTGGTCATGGCCGCGATCTTCGCCGCAGGCTTCGGCGTCGCAGGCTTCCTCGCCCAGGGCCGGTCGAACTCGGCCGTCATCCCGGTGGTATGGTCGGCGGCAGGTGTCGCGACACCGATCGCCATCCTGGTGGCGCTCTATGCGCGCATCGCTCACCTCGACCGCTCGATCCCGTTTGCGATCCTCGCAGTGCTGCTCGCCGCTGCTTTCGGTGCTGCGACCGAAGCCCTCTCACGCCGCGAAGATCGACCGGGGCTTGCTACCTCCATCGCCCTGTTCGCCACCGGCACGCTCGGCGCGCTGGCCTTGGCGCTGACCTTTGCGCTGGAGAAGGGCTGGCTTACCATCGCGCTCGCGCTGATGTCGCTCGGCACCGCCTGGATCTCGCTGCAGCGGCCGATCCCGTTCCTGCGCTGGCTCGCCGCCATCTTCGCGGGCCTCGTCACCGCGCGCATCGCCTATGACCCACTGATCGTCGGCGATGCCGTCGGCACCACGCCGATCTTCAACTGGCTGCTCTGGGGCTACGGTCTGCCGGCGGCATCGTTCTGGGGCGCGAGCATCTTCCTGCGCCGCCGCGCCGACGACGCGCCGCTGCGCATGGTCGAGACCGCCGCGATCCTGTTCACCGCGCTGCTCGCCTTCATGGAGATCCGGCACTTCGCGACCGGCGGCCGCATGACAGCGGCCCCCTCGCTGCTCGAATTCGCGCTGCAGGTCTGCATCACGCTCGCGATGGCGATCGGACTTGAGCGGCTGCGGCTGCGCAGTCACAGCATCGTGCACAACGCCGGTGCGGTCGTGCTCACGGCAATTGCAGGGATCATCAGCGTGTTCGGCCTCCTGATCCTGGAGAACCCGTTGCTGTTCTCCGGCGTCAATGTCGGCGGCCTCGTCTTCAACCTGCTGCTGCTCGGCTACGCTCTGCCGGCAGTGCTGATGCTGCTGCTGTCCTATGCGGTGGCGGGCCATCGCTCCGTCGTCTACGCCAACACGATCGCAGGCGGAGCCCTGGTGTTCGCGCTCAGCTATGTGACGCTGGAGATCCGCCGCTTCTATCACGGCCCGGTGCTGCTCTACGGCGCCACCACGAGCGCCGAGCAATACACCTATTCGATCGGCTGGCTCGGCTTCGGCGTTGTCCTGCTCGGCGTCGGCATCCTCGTCAACTCCGAGCGGGCGCGGCTGGCCTCGGCCGCCGTCATCGCGCTCACGATCCTGAAAGCCTTCGCCGTCGACGTATGGACGCTGACCGGCGTCTACCGGGCGCTGTCGTTCATGTGCCTCGGCATCGTGCTGGTCGCGATCGGCTGGCTCTACCAGCGCATCCTGTTCCGGCGGCAGGTCGCGCCGCCGCCGGCCGCGCAGACGGGCAGTTGATTATCAGGCCGCGCGGACCGACTCCAGGAACTGCGCGACCTCGACCTTGAGACGGGTGCTGTCGCTCGCCAGCGATTTCGCAGCCGAGAGCACCTCGACCGAGGCTTCGCCGGTCTCGATCGCACCACGCTGCACGTCGGTGATGTTCGCCGAGACCTCCTGCGTGCCGACCGAAGCCTGCTGGACGTTTCGCGAGATCTCCTGCGTCGCGGCGCCCTGCTCCTCGACGGCGGCGGCGATCGCTGCGGACACTTCGGAAAGCCGCTCGATGGTGCCGCCGATCTCCTGGATGGCGCTGACGGATTCCTGAGTCGCGGCCTGGATGCCCGATACTTGTGCCCCGATCTCGCCGGTCGCCTTCGCGGTCTGCTCGGCCAACGCCTTGACTTCCGACGCGACGACCGCAAAGCCGCGGCCGGCTTCGCCGGCGCGTGCCGCCTCGATGGTGGCGTTCAGTGCCAGCAAATTGGTCTGGCCTGCGATGGTGTTGATGAGCTCGACCACGTCACCGATGCGGGACGCGGCCTGCGACAGCGCGTTGACGCGCTCGTTGGTCCGCGCCGCCTGCTCGACGGCTTCCGCCGCCATCCGCGCCGAATCCTGCACGCGGCGGCTGATCTCGGTGATGGAGGACGATAGTTCTTCGGATGCGGAGGCGACCGCTTGCACGTTCGTGGAGGCTTCCTCGGACGCGGCCGCGACGACGGTCGCGAGTTGCTGGCCGCGCTGCGCGGTGCCGGTCAGCGTCGAGGCCGAGGCCTCGAGTTCGGTCGAGGCGGAGGAGACCGTGCCGACCACCTCGCCGATCATGGCCTCGAAATTGCGCGTGATGGCATCGACGCGGCGACCGCGCTCGATCTTGGCCTCGGCATCGCGAGCGGCCGCTTCGTCGGCGGCCTTCTTGGCGATCAGCGCCTCCTTGAAGATCTGGAGCGCATCCGCCATCGAGCCGATCTCGGTCCTCTCGCCGCGATGCGGCACCTCGGCCGAGAGGTCGCCCTCGCCGAGCGACTGCATCGGACGGATGATCGAGGCAATGCCGCGAGAGACATCGCGCACGAGATAATAGGCCGCGCCGATCGCGATCACGACGGAGAGTACGATGATGCCGACCAGCACGCGGAAGATCAACGCATAGCTGTCGGCCGCCTGCTTCGTCTCCAGCTCGGCGCCGCTGTTGTTGAGTTCGATGGCCTTCTGCAGCAGCGGATCGGCCGCCTGGGCCATCTTCGCGACCTTGGTCTGCAGCATTTCATTGGCGTCGGCCGGAAAACGCCCGACGCTCTTGCGCGACAGCGCCATGACGTCCTGCACGCCGTTCAGGTACTCGGCCCACGCCTTGGTCCATTGCCCGTAGAGCGCGCGCTCCTCGGCCGCGTTGATCAGCGGCTCGTAGACCTTTCGGGTCTTCTCGATGCGCTCGCGCAGATTGGCGAGACGCTTTTCGGCGGCCTCCTTGCCTTCGGCGGTGTCCTGCATCAGATGCAGGCGGAGGGCGACGCGCAGCTCATTGATGTCGGCGCGCATCGAGCCGAGTGCACGCACGCTCGGCAGCCAACTCTCCGCAATCTCGACCGTGTGAGCGTTGATGTTCTGCATGGTGCCGATCGCCGTCACGCCGACACCGGCGAGCGAGAGGACGAGAACTGACAACACGGTCAGAAGCTTGAAGACGATGGACAACTTCGACATCACGACAAATCCCGACGATGCCTAGCAACGCGCACGCCACCTGCGCCAGGCGTCACGACGGACGACCGTGCGGCGGTTAGCTCAACAGTGCTGGCTGGTTCTTATCCCGTAAGATTGCCTGCCATAATCGCAAGCAGGCGTTAACATGATCCTACGTAAAACTACGGCCGAGCCCGGTCCGCGCTATTTTCCGTGCACGCATCTGTTGCTGCATGCGGCGAGCGGCTGCCGTGGCGGGAGAGCGTCGCGTTCGAAAACAAAACCTGTGCGTGCGGGTCGCGACGAATACGAACGCGCGCAACCGCCGCGCCTTCACGCGCGACGGTTGAAGATCAGCTCTATCGAAGGAGGCGGCCGTCAGGCGGCGCGCACGGTGCCGAGGAACGTGCCGGCCTCGAGCTTGAGGGGTTGCTGTCGCCGGACAGCATCTGCGCGGCGGACCTGCGAGGATGCCGAACCCGTCTCGCTCGCGCCGCGCTGCACGTCTGTGACGTTGGACGACACCTGGTGAGTGCCTTCCGCCGCCTGCTGCACGTTGTAAAATTGCACCCTGAGGTCGGGTCTAGGGTGCTCCGACGCTTTCGCCGAGAAGGCTGATGCGAAACACCGGCTGCTTGTTTTCGTCGAGCAGTTCCATGCACCACTCGGCGTTCGGCTTCAGCCCGCGGGCGATGCTGCCGAGCAAATTGGCGCAGACCTCGGTCATTTCTGTCCAGGCGGCCGTGCGATCCTCGAACTCGTAGGGCTGGTCGGCGGCGCCGGAATAGCGACCGGTGCTGATGCGGAAGAAGTACAGCGACATCGTTGAACCCTTTTATCGCGCCGCGCCCCTCCGGCCGTACGCAAACTGGCGCGCGAACAGCTACCAAGGCATGAAAACCGCCGTCCGTATGACTACGGCGCAGCGGCTTCGCGTTCGATGGACGTCTTCAACTGAAAACTGCGCGGACCGTCCCGCGCGACCGTCTCACTGCGTCGAGCGACGCAGCTCCAGCGGGCCCTCGTTCTTGGCAGGCTCCGACTTCACCGGCTCGAGGCGGCCGCTCTCGACACGCGGCGTCTCGACGCGCGCGGCGACTTCGGTGTGAGATGCGGCGACCGAACCGGTATGCTCCGAAGAGCGCAGCGAACGCGGACGCGCGGCGGCGCGCGCCATCAGCATCTGGTTGCCGCCTTGGTGACGGAAGTCGCAATAGGCGAAGCCCATGCCCGACACCGAGCCGCGAAAGCTGCGATCATCGGTCTTTTCAAGGTTGAAACAGGGCTCGAACGGAATGCCCTTGATCGCGGCGCAGACGTTCTGGCCGCGGATCTGGAGCGTGTTGCCGGGCAGGCGAAGATGTTTCACCGGGCCTGAGCCCGAGAACTGCACCGCACCGGCGGCGCCGAGGTCGTCGAGGATGCGGCCTGCACCGCGGGTGCCGTCGAAACAGGTAAAGGCAAACACCTTGCCGGCCACGAAGCGACGCGCCTCATCGGCATTCATGCTTCCGGCAATGGCCGGCGCAAACGTTGCTGCCGCCGTGACAGCCCCCAACACAATACGCGCAAGCATGCTCAACTCCGAACCGACCCCCGCAGCGGGCGATGCCTTATCTCTTTACCCGCTGCTTACCATACTAACCATGGCGACATTGAAGCAGCTTGGTTGGTAAAGTCTGAACGCCGTTAGACAATTTTTACCACCATGCGGCCGCGGACCTGCCCCGCCAGAATTTTCGCGCCCCATTCCGGAACTGCGTCGAGCGCGATTTCTTGAGTGATTTCAGATAGTTTTGTCCGATCCAGATCGGACGCCAGACGCTGCCAGGCGGCCTTCCGCGGCTCGATCGGACACATCACGGAATCGATGCCGAGAAGGCACACTCCGCGCAAAATGAAAGGTGCCACAGACGACGGCAGGTCCATGCCGGCGGCCAGGCCGCAAGCCGCAATTGCCCCGCCGTATTTCGTCATCGACAGCAGATTCGCCAGGGTGGTCGAGCCGACGCTGTCGACACCGCCCGCCCAACGCTCCTTGGCAATCGGCTTGGCCGGTGCCGACAATTCGTTGCGGTCGATGATTTCGGCTGCGCCGATCTCTTTCAAATAGTCGGCCTCCGAGGCGCGGCCGGTCGACGCGATGACGTGGTAGCCGAGCTTCGAAAGCACGGCGGTGGCCACCGAGCCGACGCCGCCGGCAGCACCCGTCACCACCACGGGACCGCTCTTCGGCGACAGACCGTGCTTCTCCAGTGCCAGCACCGAGAGCATCGCGGTGAAGCCGGCGGTGCCGATCGCCATGGCATCGCGCGTCGATAGGCCTTGCGGCAAGGCAACCAGCCAGTCGCCCTTCACCCGCGCCTTCTCGGCATAGGCACCGAGATGGGTCTCGCCCATGCCCCAACCGGTGCAGACGACCTTGTCGCCGGCCTTCCACTGCGGATGCGAGGATTGCTCGACCGTGCCTGCGAAGTCGATGCCGGCAATCATCGGGAAGCGGCGCACCACCGGCGCCTTGCCGGTGAGCGCCAGGCCGTCCTTGTAGTTCAGCGTCGACCATTCGACGCGGACGGTGACGTCGCCGTCCATCAGCTCGGCTTCGTCGAACTGCGTCAGCGCGGCAGTGGTGCCCTTGTCCGCCTTGTCGACCCGGATCGCCTTGAATGTGGCCACGACTGAACTCCCTGACTTATGTTTGTCGGGGATGTTTAGCCGATCAGGCAGGCTGCGCAACTGCCCGATGAACCGGTTTCTCCACGATCGGAAGATTGATGAGCGCCGAGAGCACACCGAACAGGATCGAGAGCCACCAGATCGGCGTATAGGAACCGAACCGCTCGAAGACGATGCCGCCCAGCCAGACGCCGAGGAAGCCGCCGACTTGATGGCTGACGAAGGCGAAGCCGTAGAGCGTCGCAAACCAGCGCGTGCCGAACATCAGCGCCACCAGCGCCGAGGTCGGCGGCACCGTCGACAGCCAGGTCAGGCCGGAGACCGCACCGAATGCGATCGCCGAGAACGGCGTGATCGGAAACGAGATGAAGGCAAGGGTCGCCAGCGCGCGCGTGAAGTAGATGGTCGAGAGGATGTAGCGCTTGGGCAATGAGTTCTGGAGATAGCCGACGCTCAGCGATCCCACGATGTTGAACAGGCCGATCGCCGCGATCACCCAGCCGCCGGTTTGCGCGGAGATGCCGCTATCGACCAAGAAGGCCGGCAGATGCACGGTGACGAAAGCGAGCTGGAATCCGCAGGTGAAGAAGCCGAGCACCAGCAGCACGTAGGAGCGGTGGCCGAAGGCTTCGGCAAGCGCCTTGGTGAAGGTCTGATCATCCGCCGGCGTCGCGTTCGCCGCACGTGCGACCGGCGGCGTCGAGAGCGCCAGCGACAGCGGGATGATCAGCAACATCAGGAAGCCGAACACGGAAATCGCCTGCTGCCAGCCGAAATTGTCGATCAAGGCGACGCCGATCGGCGCGAACAGGAATTGCCCGAATGAGCCCGCCGCCGTGCCGGCACCAAGCGCAAGGCCGCGCTTCTCGGCCGGCAGCAGCTTGGTGAACGCGGACAGCACCAGATTGAACGAACAGCCGGCAAGACCGAAACCGACCATGACGCCAGCACCGATGTTGAGCGACAACGGCGTCGAGGAATAGCGCATCAACAACAGTCCGCCGGCATAGAGCAGAGCGCCCACGCACATCACCCGGAACACGCCGAAGCGATCCGCGACCGCGCCGGCGAGCGGCTGGCCCAGGCCCCACAACAGATTCTGCACGGCGATCGCGAGGCCAAACACGTCACGGCCCCAGGAGAATTCGTGGCTCATCGGCTGCACGAAGAAGCCGAGCGCCGAGCGCGGACCGAAGCCGAGCATGCCGATCGCGCAACCGCAGAGAATGATGACGGCCGGAGTGCGCCAATTGGAGGAACGTGAGGCCGGAGCAAGTTCGCCCGCTGATGTCATGGTGTTCCTCGTCTTCTTGGTGGTCTCGCAAAGCGGCGGCTGCGAACATGCGACTTAATGCACTTGCATGAAAATCCCAAGTTAAAAACGGTTGCATTCCACGGGGGGCTACCGCGGGAGCATTGCATTTCGAGGCGGCCTCGACCCGTCGGACCTGTTTGACGGAAATGTGTGAAGCCGGATCTGGCGGTCTCAGCCCGAGCATGTTATCTTCGATTTGCTCAGAGTGAGTATATTAGACCGCGATGAGTTCTTGCCGCCCCCGTGGGCGGATTATCTGGGCCTAACATATACTCATTATGAGTATAACTGACATGCAAGGGAGGCTTCGATGCCGATCGCTGGAATTTACGGCCCCGACGACTTTGCCAACCGGCCCCAGGGCCACCCCGAGAACCAGGTCGCCGCCTCCCGTGCCGCGGCGCCAACGGGGCCCGCGCTGCCGGCGCCCTCGCTGGCATGGACGCCGGAGGTCGCGCGCGCCACCGCCCCGGTCTATGAGCGTGTGAAGCATGTGATCCCGCCGATCGAGTGGCCGCTGATGGCGCCGACGATCCAGGCGATCAACGAGCTGAAGCGCGCGCGAGGCGCGGTGATCCTCGCGCACAATTATCAGTCCCCGGAGATATTCCACTGCGTCGCCGATATCGGCGGCGATTCGCTTCAGCTCGCCATCGAAGCCAGCAAGGTGAAGGCCGACGTCATCGTGCAATGCGGCGTGCACTTCATGGCGGAGACGTCGAAACTGCTCAATCCGGACAAGACGGTGCTGATCCCGGATTCACGCGCCGGCTGCTCGCTCGCCGCCAGCATCACCGGCGCCGACGTCCGCCTGCTCCGCGAAAGATTTCCCGGCGTGCCGGTCGTGGCCTATGTCAACACCTCCGCCGAGGTGAAGGCCGAGGTCGACATCTGCTGCACCTCGTCGAACGCGGTCCAGGTGGTCGAGAGCCTGGGCGCTCGAAGCGTGATCTTCCTGCCCGACCGCTATCTCGCAACTTACGTCGCCTCGAAGACCGATGTGAAGATCATCGCCTGGAAGGGCGCCTGCGAGGTGCACGAACGCTTCACCGGCCAGGAACTGCGCGCGTTTCGCGAGGCCGATCCCTCGGTGCAGATCATCGCGCATCCGGAGTGCCCGCCCGACGTGCTGGCGGAAGCCGACTTCACCGGCTCGACCGCGCATATGATCAACTGGGTGCGCGACAAGCGGCCGCGACGGCTGGTGATGATCACGGAGTGCTCGATGGCCGACAATGTCCACGCCGAGCTGCCCGACGTGGAGATGCTGCGCCCCTGCAATCTCTGCCCGCACATGAAGCGCATCACGCTCGCCAACATTCTGGACAGCCTGCTGACGCTCCGCGAGGAGGTCACGATCGACCCCGCGCTTGCGGCGCGCGCGCGGCGTTCGGTCGAGCGGATGATCAATCTGAAGAACTAGCGTCGCACATAGCCGTCGTCCCGGACAAGCGCAGCAAGGCGGAGCGCAGTCCGGGACCCATAACCACAGGAAGATGTGGTTGCGAAGAACGACGTTGAACAGCTTCGCACGACAACCTCCGCCGCGGCGTATGGGTCCCTGCGTTCGCAGGGACGACAGATGAGCAAGAGGAAGCATCATGACCAACAACATCCACAACCTCACCCGCCGCACCGACGACGTCGTCATCGTCGGCGGCGGCCTTGCCGGACTGTTCTGCGCGCTCAAGCTCGCGCCGCGGCCGGTGACCTTGATCTCCGCGGCGCCGCTCGGACAGGGCGCATCATCCGCATGGGCGCAAGGCGGCATCGCCGCGGCGGTCGCCGAAGGCGATACGCCGGAAGCGCACGCCGCCGATACCGTTGCGGTCGGTGGCGGTCTCGTCGATGAGGCCGTCGCATTCGGGATCGCCCGCGAGGCCGCGCCGCGCATTCACGATCTCCTGGCCTATGGCGTCCCTTTCGACCGTGATCTCGAAGGCAGGCTCGCCGTGGGACGCGAAGCCGCACACTCCGCCCGGCGCATCGTGCACGTGCGGGGCGACGGGGCGGGAGCGGCGATCATCGCGGCCTTGAGCGCAGCAGTGCGCCGCACGCCGTCGATCCGTGTCATCGAAGGTCTCGTCGCTGAAGCGCTCCTGACGGAGGATGGCGCCGTCGCCGGCCTTCAACTGCGCGAGGCCGGCGACGCGGCGGCACGGCCGGTCCTGCTCGCCTCGCGCGCGGTCGTGCTTGCAACTGGCGGCATCGGGCATCTCTATGCCGTCACCACCAATCCGGTCGAGGCCAGCGGATCCGGCCTCGCCATCGCAGCGCGCGCCGATGCCGTGATCGCCGATCCCGAATTCGTGCAGTTCCATCCCACCGCCATCATGGTCGGGCGCGATCCGGCGCCGCTCGCCACCGAAGCGCTACGCGGCGAAGGCGCAACGCTGGTCAACGGCAACGGCGAACGCTTCATGGCAGCGCGCCACCCGCTCGCGGAGCTCGCGCCGCGCGACATCGTAGCCCGCGGCGTGTTCGCCGAGATCGCGGGCGGGCGGGGCGCCTTCCTCGATGCGCGGCAGGCGCTGGGCGTGCGCTTCGCCGACAAATTTCCGACCGTGCATGCGAGCTGCATCGCCGCTGGAATCGACCCTGCCACGCAACTCATCCCGATCGCGCCCGCCGCGCATTATCATATGGGCGGCGTCGCGGTGGACGAACGTGGCCGAAGCTCGATCGACGGGCTCTGGGCCGGCGGTGAGGTGTCGTCGACCGGCGCACACGGCGCCAATCGGCTGGCCTCGAATTCGCTGCTCGAGGCCGTGGTCTACGCCGCACGAATTGCCGACGACATTGCCGGCCGCGCGCTCCCCTCACCCGCCCGCCTCCCCGACGCACCGGTCGCATCGCGCGGCGGCACGCCGGATGCCGCGGTCGTGCAGCGGCTGCGGGCGACGATGAGCGCGCATGTCGGCGTGGTCCGCGACGGCGACGGTCTGACCGATGCCGTGCACCACTTCGCCAGGCTCGAACGCGAGGCAACGAGCCTCGCGCTCCGCAACATGGCGATTTCGGCCCTGCTCGTCGCGGCGTCAGCCTGGAGCCGACGCGAGAGCCGGGGCGCGCATTTCCGCTCCGACCATCCGGCCGAAATCCCTGCGCTGGCGCAGAGAACGATGACCACACTCGCCGCGGCGCGCGAGATCGCAGAAGGCCTGCGCCCGTTGCCGCGCACGGCCCACCCCATGATCGCCTGATGGAGTTCCCCATGATCAATCCGACCTCGTTGCTCAACCCCGACGCCTTCCTTTCCCCGCTCGTCATCGACGACGCCGCGCAGCGCGCGCTCGACGAGGACCTCGGCCGTGCGGGCGACATCACCTCGCTTGCGACGATCCCGGAAGCGACCCGGGCAGAGGCAGTCCTGGTCGCGCGCCAGTCCGGCGTGATCGCCGGCTTGCCGCTGGCGCTGGCGACGTTGCAAAAGCTCTCGCCCGACATCGAGGTGCGCGCGCATGTCCGCGACGCCGCACGCGTAGCCCGCGAACAGCAGGTGCTGACGATCTCCGGCCCCGCGCGGGCCATTCTCACCGCGGAGCGGACCGCGCTGAACTTCGTGGGCCGCCTCTCGGGCGTCGCAACGTTGACGGCCGAATACGTCGCGCGCACCGAAGGCACCCGGATGCGCATCTGCTGCACGCGCAAGACCACGCCGGGCTTGCGGGCGCTGGAGAAATACGCCGTGCGGTGCGGCGGCGGCTTCAACCACCGCTTCGGCCTCGACGATGCGGTCCTGATCAAGGACAACCACATCGCGGTTGCCGGCGGCGTCGGTGCCGTGCTGGAGCGCGCCCGCAGCCACGCCGGCCATCTCGTCAAGATCGAGATCGAGGTCGACACGCTGGCGCAACTGCGCGAAGTGCTGGCGACGGGAATGGCCGACGCCGTGCTGCTCGACAACATGGATCTTGCGACGCTGCGTGAGGCGGTGCGGATCAACGAGGACCGCCTCAAGCTCGAGGCGTCCGGCGGCGTCACGCTGGATTCGATCGCGGCGATCGCAGCCACCGGCGTCGACTACGCGTCGGCCGGCGCGCTGACCCATTCGGCGCCGAACTTCGACTGCGCGCTGGATATCGAGGCGTGAGGGCACGCAGCCTGCACGAGGTCGTCATGCCCGGGCTTGTCCCGGGCATCCACGGCCTTGCCGCGCGGACCTAAGAACGTGGATGGCCGGGACAAACCCGGCGATGACGCGATGGAGACCTTGGCGCTCAGCTACCGCCGCTCGCTCATGCCCATTTCCGCGGAGCTCTTGGCTTCCTGCGCGAGCTCGGCGGAGAGCGCGGCGGTCTGTGCCGGCGTGCCCCAGGCCGGCGCCTCGCTGCCGTCGCCCCATTTGCGTGGGCGGTAGAAGGTGTGCACGCCGGTCTTGTACATCTTCTTCATCTCGGCGACCCAGGACGGGCGCACCCAGTAGGCGTGATAGTGCGTGGACTTGCCGACCTCGGGCAACCAGATCTGGCCGTCGAGCATGGCCTTGGCGATCTTCTTGGCGCGCTCCCACATCTCGGGCTCGCGGATCACGTCGGTGTTGTTGTCGCAGGCGAAGGTGAACTGGCAAGCGAGATGACGGTGCTTGTTCTGATAGACCGCGCCGCACACGGTGTCGGGATATTTGCCGGAGAACACACGGTTCATCACGACCTGCGCCACCGCCATCTGGCCCCGGACGGCCTCGCCGCGGGATTCGAAATAGATCGCTTCCGCAAGACACTTCTCGGACTTCGCGCGCGACTTGTCGTCGAGCGCGAGCCGTTCCGCCGGCGATCTGGTGCGCTGGTTGTCGGCGTTGACCTCGCCCTTTGGCGCGACACTCTCGCCGCTCTCGATGTCCTTGGCAATATCCACGGTCGGCGGCGATAGCGAGGCCGTCACCTTCATGTCCGGATCGGGCATCACGATCAGCGGCTCGGCGCCGGGCTGCCAACTCTCGATGCTCTCCAGATTGCCGCCGAGCGAGGCGCTGCCGAAGAACAGGTTCGAGGTCTTGACGCGGAAGGGATCGCGCGCCGGTGCCGGCGGAACAGTCGCCTGCTTCAGCGCTTCGAGCGGCTGGACCGCGAACGCACGCGCCGCGTCGCTGGCCTGCGGTGGATTGGCATATTGCGGCAGCGGCGGCGCACGCAGCGCTTCCTGGAGCTCGGGGTCGAGCGCAGCCGCAGTCTCCGGCGACATCGCCTGTGGCAACGCGGCGGTCTTGGTGCCGAACACCGAACCGTTCCACGTCGCGGGATCTTCCTGCGCCGGTGCCGCAGCAGGCGCCGCCGTTTCGGGAGCCTGGCCCGGTGTGACGATTGCGAGGCGATCACCCTTCATGGAGCGATCGACCTTGGGAAAGTCGGAAGCCTGGTAGCGCGGCGGCGCCTGCAGCGCCGGATTGCGGCTGATCGCGCCGGTAAAGTCGCGGCCGTCGAGGCTCGCGAGGCGAACCATCGCGCTCTGCGGAACGGAGGTGCCGATGGGGCGCGAGAAACTGTAGGTGGCGAGCTGGATGGAGGACGCCGCGGAGAACACCTGCTTCTGCCAACGCTCGGCGACGCCGGGTTGGCGCGCCAGCAAGGAGGCAATGTCCTGATAGCCGGTCTCTCTCGGCATCAATGCGAAGATGCAGAGACCGATGCCGAAGGACGCGAACCGCGCGCCCTTCGGATGGTTACGCAACACTGACATCGTTACGCTCACGCTACGCTTACGCCAGAAAAATCGAGCCGCAGTACATCCGTGCAATTCGATCTTTATCGTAAGTATCTAATTTAGGTTGCCGGGGCGTTAATCCGCGTTGCGCGTGCGGCACACTCAAGCGAACACAGGTGTTTTCACGGGGCGATCGCGCGCGGTGGTAAACGCGTCCTCACGTGAAGCGGTAAACAACCGGTCAACGCAAATGGTGAAGGAACCCTTGCGGGCGCGTGTCATTACGGGACGCGCGGTGTTCCCGTTGTCGGTGCGGTGCTTCAACAACCCCGTCATTGCGAGCGTAGCGAAGCAATCCAAAATCCCTTCGGAGACGTCCTGGATTGCTTCGTCGCAAGGGCTAATCGCAATGACGGATGGAGAGAGCATCGGACAAATAGAAAGAGGCGGGGCTTTCGCCCCGCCTCTTTCATTCCAGCATTCCAGTTCTTCTTACGCCTGGCTTGCGATCGCCTTGCCGAGCGCGGCTTGCGCGGCGGCGAGGCGGGCGATCGGCACGCGGTAGGGCGAGCAGGAGACGTAGTCGAGGCCGATATTGTGGCAGAAGGCGACGGAGGCGGGATCGCCGCCGTGCTCGCCGCAGATGCCGACCTTGAGCTTCGGGCGGGTCTTGCGGCCGCGCGCGACGCCGATCTTGACGAGCTCGCCGACGCCCTCCTGGTCGAGAGCCACGAAGGGATCGACCGAGAGAATGCCCTTCGCCACGTAGGGACCGAGGAAGCTCGCCGCGTCGTCGCGGCTGATGCCGTAGGTCGTCTGCGTAAGGTCGTTGGTGCCGAACGAGAAGAACTCGGCCGACTGCGCGATCTCGCCCGCGAGCAGGCAGGCGCGCGGCAGCTCGATCATGGTGCCGACCTGATAGGCCAGCTTGGTGTTGGTTTCGCGCATCACCGCCTGCGCGGTGGCATCGATGCGCGCCTTGACGAGGTCGAGCTCCATCTTGGTAGCAATCAACGGCACCATCACCTCGAGGCCGACGGCCTTGCCGGTGCGCTTCTCGGCCTCGACCGCCGCTTCGAAGATCGCACGCGCCTGCATCTCGGCGATCTCGGGATACGCGATCGCGATACGGCACCCACGGAAGCCGAGCATCGGATTGAACTCCGAGAGCTCGCGGGCGCGGTCGGCCAGGCGCCGCGGGTCGGTGTTCATGGCGCGCGCCACTTCCTCGACCTCGGCATGGGTGTGCGGCAGGAACTCATGCAGCGGCGGATCGAGCAGGCGGATCGTGACGGGCAGGCCCTTCATGATCTCGAACAGCTCGACGAAGTCGGCACGCTGCATCGGCAGCAGCTTTGCGAGCGCGGCGCGGCGCGACTGCTCGTCCTCGGAGAGGATCATCTCGCGCACCGTGCGGATTCGGGTCTCCTCGAAGAACATGTGCTCGGTGCGGCACAGGCCGATGCCTTCGGCGCCGAACTTGATCGCGGTGCGCGCGTCATCAGGCGTGTCACCGTTGACGCGGACGCCGATCTTGCGGACCTGGTCGGCCCAGGCCATCAGCGTGCCGAACTCGCCGGACAGCTCCGGCTCGATCATCGGCATGCGGCCGGCCAGCACCTGGCCGAGCGAGCCGTCGATGGTGATGACGTCGCCGGTCTTGAAGGTGCGCGAACCGATGCTCATGGTGCCGCGACCGTAATCGACGCGGATGGTGCCGCAGCCGGAGACGCAGGGCTTGCCCATGCCGCGCGCGACCACCGCCGCGTGCGAGGTCATGCCGCCGCGCGTGGTGAGGATGCCTTCTGCGGCGTGCATGCCATGGATGTCTTCCGGGCTGGTCTCGATGCGGACCAGGATGACCTTGCGCCCGTCGGCCTGAAGCTTGGCCGCTTCGTCCGAGGAGAACACGATCTCGCCGGAGGCCGCGCCCGGGGACGCCGGCAGGCCGGTCGCGATCACGTCGCGCTTGGCGTTGGGATCGATGGTCGGATGCAGGAGCTGATCGAGCGAGGCGGGATCAATGCGGGTGACCGCTTCCTTCTTGCTGATCAGCCCTTCATTGGCGAGCTCGACCGCGATGCGCAGCGCCGCTTTCGCGGTGCGCTTGCCGCCGCGGGTCTGGAGCATCCACAGCTTGCCCTGCTCGACCGTGAACTCCATGTCCTGCATGTCGCGGTAGTGCTTCTCGAGCAGCGTGTAGATCCGCGTCAGCTCCTTGAAGGCCTCCGGCATCGCCGCTTCCATCGACGCCTTGTCGGAGCCCGACTCTCTCCGCGCTTCCTCGGTGATGTCCTGCGGCGTGCGGATGCCCGCCACCACGTCCTCGCCCTGCGCGTTGATCAGGAACTCGCCGTAGAGCTTGCTCTCGCCGGTCGAGGGATTGCGGGTGAAGGCAACGCCGGTCGCCGAGGTCTCGCCCATGTTGCCGAACACCATGGCCTGCACGTTGACCGCGGTGCCCCAGGATTCCGGAATGTCGTGCAGCTTGCGGTAGGTCACCGCGCGCGCGTTCATCCAGGATGAGAACACCGCACCGATCGCGCCCCAGAGCTGGTCGTGCGGGTCCTGCGGGAACTCCTTGCCGGTCTCGCGCGCGACCGCGTCCTTGTACTTGCCGACCAGGTCGACCCAATCCTCGGCGGTGAGGTCGGTGTCGAGCGTATAGCCCTGGCTGTCCTTGAAGGTATCGAGGATTTCCTCGAAGTGATGATGCTCGAATCCGAGCACCACGTCCGAATACATGGTGATGAAGCGGCGATAGCTGTCATAGGCGAAGCGGCGGTCGCCCGACAATTCCGACAGCGCTTCCACGGTCTGGTCGTTGAGGCCGAGGTTGAGCACGGTGTCCATCATGCCCGGCATAGAGGCACGCGCGCCGGAGCGCACCGAGACGAGCAGCGGGTTCCTGGTGTCGCCGAACACTTTGCCGGTCAACTTGCCGACATGGTCGAGCGCTTTCTCAACCTGGGCCTGCAATTCCTTCGGATAGGATTTGTCGTGCGCGTAGAAGTAGGTGCAGACCGAAGTCGGGATGGTGAAGCCGGGAGGCACGGGAAGGCCGAGATTGGCCATCTCGGCGAGGTTCGCGCCCTTGCCGCCGAGCAGGTCGCGCATCTCCGTCCGGCCCTCGGCCTTGCCGTCACCGAACGTGTAGACCCATTTGCCGGCCTTGATGGCTGCCGGCGCGGCCTTGGCGGGCGCCGCCTTCTTCGGTGCGGGCTTCGTTGCGACCTTCGGCAGAGCCGCCTTGGTCACGGCCTTTGCCGTCGGCTTTGCCGCGGATTTGGCGACTGGCTTCGGCGCGCTCTTGGCCAGCGCCTTGCGGGCCGGCGGCGCGGCCTTAGCGGCGGCCGAGGACTTTGATTTCGCTGGCATTTTCGCCGGGATTTTCTTGGGCTTCGAGGCGGCTTTGGCCATAGCTTGCACACAACCTGCGAGAGGAATGGGAAATCGCGGGCCTTACACCACTTTGGGCGGGCCCGCGCAAGTCGGACGGTTCCGAAAAGTGAACACCTAGAAGCGGAGCCACTTCAGGAGCCCGAGCCCGATCGCGCCGTTCACGATGAGGAAGATCGCGACGATCAAGTTGAGGAGCCGCGGCATGATCAGGATGAGCACGCCCGCAATCAACGACAGGATCGGCGAAATGTGGGCGACGGTGATGTGCATGAACTATCTTTCTGTGGAGGATGAGGCGAATCGCGGGCGGATCATAGCCCTCCCGGTTCCGCGAGTAGAGACGCGCAACGGGCAGTGCGAGTTCCGGCGCACACGAAAACTGCCTGAAATTGCCGCGAATGCGGCGGGCCTTTTCCCGGAACATTGCGAAGGGTGCATGCATTGGCCAATCGGCTGCGCCACTGGCGCGTCCGAAATAAAATCACGTCGAAGGAGTTGTCCATGCGGAACAGGATTCTTGCTCTTGCAGCGCTCGCGGCCGCGGTCGGCTCGCCCCTTGCGGCGCAGGCGCAAAGCGGTGTCACCGTCGGACGCGCGCCGGCCGCGACCGACAGCATCCCGACCATTACGACCGATCAGCGGCCGGCCTTCCGCGACTATGTCGTCGAACAACGTGTGCCGCCCTTTCGGATTCCGGATCGTGTGGTGGTCGGTGCCACCTTACCCGAAAGCGGCGTCACTTATTATGACGTGCCGCAACGCTTCGGCGCCACCACCTACCGCTACACCGTCGTGAACGGCGAGACCGTGCTGGTCGAGCCGCGCTCGCGCCGCATCGTCGAGGTGCTGGACTGACATCGAATCATCGACATCGACTAGATGTCCGGCGCGTCACTTCAATCAGGCTGGCGCGAGCAGTATAAATCGGACATCGGGCCCCGCCCGGTCTTCCCCCGCCGGGCGGGGCACTTCTTTTTGCTCCTGTCATTCCGGGGCGCGCGAAGCGCGAGCCCGGAATCCATCGTGCCGCGCGTGGTGAGGAACAATGGATTCCGGGCTCGCGCCAAGTGGCGCGCCCCGGAATGACAGCGGTGTTTGCCGCGCTATCGCGTTTCAATCCTGGATCTTCGAGAAATCCGCCACCGCGCGCGTGGCGCTGCGGATCTCGTTCAGCAGCTTCAGGCGATTCTCGCGCACCTTGGCATCGTCGTCGTTGACGCGAACTTTTTCGAAGAACGCATCGACCGGCGGACGCAGCTTCGCCATCGCGCTCATCGCGGCGGCGAAGTCCTCCTTCGCGACGGCAGCGCTTGCTTCCGCCTGCACCTCGCCGATCGCCTTGGCCAGCGCCCTCTCCTCATCGAGGCTGTAAAGCGCAGCATCCGGAGCGCCGTCGAAGCTGCGCTTGTCCTTCTTCTCCTCGATCGAGAGGATGTTGCTGGCGCGCTTGATGCCGGCGAGCAGGTTCTTCCCATCGTCGCTCTCGAGGAATTTTCCGAGTGCCTCGACGCGGCGGACGATCATCAGGAGATCGTCCTGGCCGCCGAGCGCGAACACGGCGTCGACGAGATCGTGACGCGCGCCTTGCTCGCGGAGCTGGACCTTGAGGCGGTCGGCGAAGAAGGCGAGGAGGTCGCTCGGAAGCCTCGAGATATCGGTCGGCTTCACCGACAGGCCGGCAAGCGCGGACGCAGCCAACTTCATGAGCGACAGACGCAACGTGTTTTCGGCGATCAGCCTGATCACACCCAACGCCGCACGACGCAGCGCATACGGATCCTTGCTGCCCGTGGGCTTCTCGTCGATGGCCCAGAAGCCCACCAGCGTATCGATCTTGTCGGCGAGCGCCACCGCGACACTCACCGGATCGGTCGGCACGCCATCTGCCGGCCCTTGTGGTTTGTAGTGCTCTTCGCAGGCGGCGGCGACGGAGGCGTCCTCGCCCTGGGCGAGGGCGTAGTACTTGCCCATCAGGCCCTGCACTTCCGGGAATTCGCCGACGACTTCCGTCAGCAAATCAGCCTTCGCCAAATGCGCGGCGCGCTTGGTCTTGGCGACATCGGCGCCGACCAGCGGCGCGATCTCGGCGGCCAAGCGCTCGATGCGCTTGATGCGCTCCGCCTGCGTGCCGAGCTTCTCGTGGAATACGATCTGATCGAACTTCGGCAGACGGTCCTCGAGCTTCGTCTTCAGGTCGGTTTCGTAGAAGAATTTCGCATCCGACAGACGCGGACGGATCACGCGTTCGTTGCCTGATACGATGACCTTGCCGCCGTCGGTCGCCTCGATATTGGCGGTGAGGACGAACTTGTTGGTCAGCTTGCCCGTCTTGGGATCCTTGACGACGAAGCACTTCTGGTTGTTGCGGATGGTGGCGCGGATCACCTCGTCCGGGATCGCGAGGTATTCCGCTTCGAACGAACCCATCATGACAACGGGCCATTCGACGAGGCCCGACACCTCGTCCAGCAGCACCTGATCCTCGACCAGCTCGAAACCTTGCGCAAACGTCAATTCCTTGGCGTCGGCAAAGATGATGTCCTTGCGCGCCTGCGGATCGAGAATGACTTTCGCAGCCTTCAGCTTCGCTTCGTAGTCTTCGAAGCGGCGCACGTTGATCGCATCCGGCGCCATGAAGCGATGGCCATATGTCGTCTGGCCGCTCGCGACGCCATCGACCTCGAACTTTACGACATCGGGCTCTTCGGTCTCCGGCCCGAAGGTCGCGGTGATCGCGTGCAGCGGACGCACCCAGCTCAGCGAGCCGGGCTTGCCGGAACGCGCGCCCCAGCGCATCGATTTCGGCCAGGGGAAGGTACGGATGATGACGGGGAGGATTTCGGCGAGCACCTCGATCGCATCGCGGCCCGGCTTCTCGATCAAGCCGATGTAGAAATCACCCTTGGGGTCGCGCTGGATCTTGGCTTCATCGAGCGACTTGAGCCCCGTCGCTTTCAGAAAACCCTGCACGGCCGCGTCGGGCGCGCCGATTTTCGGGCCCCGGCGCTCGGTCTTGAGATCAGGCTGGCGCGCGGGGATGCCGTGCACGGTGAGCGCAAGCCGGCGCGGCGTCGCGAACGCTTTCGCGCCCTCATAGACGAGGCCTTCGGCGACGAGCTTGTCGGTGACCATGCGGCGCAGATCGTCGGCCGCCTTGGCCTGCATGCGCGCGGGGATTTCTTCCGAGAACAGCTCAAGCAAAAGATCGGGCATCAGGCCGCTCCGCCCGCTTCAGTATGGATCCAGGCCTCTCCGCAGGCTTTTGCCAGCTCGCGCACGCGAAGAATGTAGCTCTGCCGCTCCGTCACCGAGATCACGCCGCGCGCGTCCAGGAGGTTGAAGACATGGCTCGCCTTGATGCACTGGTCATAGGCCGGAAGCGCCATCAGATGCGCTTCGCGCTTGTCGTCCTTCCAGCCTGCGTCGAGATATTTCCTGCAGGCAGCTTCGGCCATCTTGAACTGCTCGAAGAGCATCGCGGTGTCAGCGACCTCGAAGTTGTGCTTCGAATATTCCCGCTCGGCCTGCAGGAAAACGTCACCGTAGGTGACCTTCTGATCGCCGTCGCGGCCGTTGAAATTGAGATCGTAGACGCGGTCGACGCCCTGCACATACATCGCGAGCCGCTCCAGCCCGTAGGTGAGCTCGCCCGCGACCGGCGCGCATTCGAAGCCGGCCACCTGCTGGAAGTAAGTGAACTGGCTGACTTCCATGCCGTCACACCAGCACTCCCACCCGAGGCCCCAGGCGCCCAGCGTCGGGCTCTCCCAATCGTCCTCGACGAAGCGGATGTCATGCACGGCGGAATCGATGCCGATCGCGGCGAGCGACTTCAGGTACAGCTCCTGAAGGTTCGGCGGCGACGGCTTCATGATCACCTGAAACTGGTAGTAGTGCTGCATCCGGTTCGGGTTCTCGCCGTAGCGGCCGTCCTTGGGCCGGCGCGAGGGCTGCACATAGGCGGCGTTCCAGGGTTTTGGCCCGAGCGCACGCAGGGTCGTCGCCGGATGGAAGGTGCCCGCGCCCATCTCCATGTCGTAGGGCTGCAGGATCACGCAGCCCTGCTCGGCCCAGAACCGCTGGAGCGCGAGAATAAAACCCTGGAACGAGCGTTCCGGGCGCATATGGGCGGGCAATGAGGCGTCCATCGTCAGATCAGGCTCTCGCGGGGGGTTTTGAATCGCGCGGGACCGTATCGACGGCGGGGGTGGGAATCAAGGCAAAGGGGGCGAATTGGCCGTCATTCCGGGGCGCCCGCAGGGCGAACCCCGGAATCCATCGGGCCGCTCGCTTCGTGGTTCGATGGATTCCGGGTTCTCGCTTCGCGAGCCCCGGAATGACGCTTGAGCGGAGCGCCCCCTAACCGGGCCGATACGCTCCGGTGACGGGATCACGTTTCAGCTTCTGGATATCCCCTACATGGGCGGCTTCGGCGACGCGCGACAGGCGCATCTCCTCCAGCTCCTGGTTGATCCGGACAGCGGTCTTGTAGGCCCAGCGGACCACGGCAAGCCCACCCAGGACGCCCGCAAAAGCGACGAACGGCGGCATCGGTCGATCCTTGTTGAGTGCTCAGCCCCCAGGTGCATTGTTGCGCAGATGGTCCTGCGCCGCAATCGGCAGGCTGAGGGACGAAATGGCGCGGGAGCGTAGCGCCTAGAACCCGAATTTCGCCCAGATCGCCCGCGTCTCGACCGCCGAGATCAGCTCGTCGGGCAAGCCGGCCACTGCTTCCAGGGCCGAAAGCTGGCCCGCGCCGGGCGATTTTCGGCCCAGAAGACCGGAGAGCAGCCCGGTCGGCTGGGCAATCACGGGGGTGAGAACCTTCTCGCCGTAGCGGGCACGAAGAGTTGAGCGGAGATCGCCGATGCTGTCGGCCAGCCCGAACGCAACTGAACTCTCGCCGGCCCAGTATTCTCCCGTGAACAGCGTATCGTCGTCGCCCTTCAGCCGCGCGCCGCGGCTGTCCCTCACCAGCGAAATGAAGATCTGGTGGATCTCGCGCTGGATCGCCTTCAGCCTGGCGACGTCATCGGGGTTCTCGGGGAGAAACGGATCGAGCATCGCCTTGTGCGCGCCGGCGGTGTACAGGCGCCGCTCGATGCCGAGCCGCTTGATCGCCTCCTGGAAACCGAAGCTGCCGCCGACCACGCCGATCGAGCCGAGGATCGAGGAAGGATCACAGATGATCTCGTCGCCCGCGCAAGCGATCATGTAGCCACCGGAAGCCGCGACGTCCTCGACGAACACCAGCACCGGCAGCTTCTTCTCCGCCGCGAGCTGCTTGATGCGCAGGTAGATCTGACGCGACTGCACCGGCGAGCCGCCGGGCGAGTTGATCACCAGCGCCACCGCCTTGGCGTTCCGATACGAAAACGCCCGCTCCAGCACGCGCGCGACGCCCGCCAGCGTCATGCCCGGACGCAGGGGCGTCACCGCGCCGATCACGCCTGAGAGTCGCACCACCGGCACCACCGCAGTGCCCGGGCGGAACCGCACGGGAAGGTATTGCATGAGCTTGTCGGCCAGGCCGGAACTCTCACGATCGTTCAATTGTTCGGCCATGCCATTACCTCTGATTAACCATTTCTTATCACGCGACTGTCATTGGAAGTGCCTGGAACGTGTTTTGCAGATTTCCGGTTGGGAGGCTGCAATGAGGCAGTGGAGAACACCATGAAAATCTATCTGCTGATGTTGCTGATCGGTGCGCTGTTCATGGCGATCCGCCTGACGTCTCCGCACGAGCAACAGTCGGAATCGCTTCCGCAGTAAGCTTTCACGGGTCCACCAGCGGCAAGGCCGCTCTGCCCTCCAGAATTTCCGTCGTCTCGTTCTTAGGCATGCGTGACTCGTCGTTGAGCACAAGCCCCGGCAGCAACCGCGTCGGGGCCCGGCCGCCTTTGACTGCCCGCACCAGCACGCGGATCGCGGGCCGTCCCGCCTCGCCGTGAACCGGCAGGATCGAGAGTCCGCTGAAGCCGCGCGACAGCGCCGCCAGCACCTCAGTGATGCCATCTGCACGCCAGATCAATGTCAGCACACCATTCGATCGGAGAATGCGCCGCGCGGCATGCACCCACGCATGCAGGGTTTCCTCCGTCGCCATATGCGCGGTGTGACGCGCCTGATCCGGCGAGCCGCGATGTCGAGCCGGATCGTTGAAGGGCGGATTCATCAACACCACGTCGACGCTGTCGGGCGACAACCCGTTCGCCGCAAAGGCCTCGGCGCCAGCCGTGACGTCGAGCACGATCGTCTCGGCGGCAATCGCATTCGCCGCTGCGTTGTCGCGCGCGAGCCCGGCCAGCTCCGGATCGATCTCGACCAGGGTGAGCCTGACACCGGGAATGCGCCGCGCCAGCGCCAGTCCGGCCGTGCCGATACCGGCGCCGAAATCAACCACGCGGTCCTCTGCCCGGGCCTCTGTCGCCGCCGCAAGCAGGATGGCATCATGCCCGGCGCGATGGCCGGACCGCTTTTGCCTCAGCCGCAGGCGCCCTCCGAGAAAGGCGTCCTCGGTCATATTTGCGGCCTCACTCATCGCCGCGCAGTTCGTGACCAAGGCCGGCGTCGGTGAGGAGCGCCCGCGCCTCCTGGGCATCGTCCTCATGAACCAGGATCCGCCGCGGCAAAATGCCGAGCGAGCCCTCGATGATGCTCATGTTCTGGTCCAGCACCAGATGATGGATGTTGGCGCCGTCGAGCAGCGCGCCGATCGCCGACACCAGCACCATATCGTTGGTCCGAACCAGTTCACGCAAATGAGAGATCTCCTGCCCGAAGTAGCTAAAAGCGGCAAATGTCAATGGTTCCGCGGCACTTGCCGCATCCGCCGCCAGTTTCTATTGTCTTTCCATCAGAATAGCCCTTCCGGGGCAAATATTGGAGACCGGCGTGGCCGTCATCGTACCTTTCGAAACTCCCGGCGCGTCGATCGAAGAGCTGGTTGCCCTTGTCGCCCCTGATATGGAGCGCGTCAACGCCACGATCCTGTCGCGGACCGGTTCGGACGTGACCATGATCCCGGAAGTGGCCAACCATCTGATCTCCTCCGGAGGCAAGCGCCTGCGGCCGATGCTGACGCTCGCCATGGCCAGCCTCGCCGGCTACACCGGCGACGGCCATATCAAGCTCGCCGCCTCGGTCGAGTTCATGCACACGGCCACCCTGCTCCATGACGACGTCGTCGACGAGAGCGAGATGCGCCGCGGCAAGCTGTCGGCGCGCATGCTCTGGGGCAACGAGGCGAGCGTGCTGGTCGGGGACTTCCTGCTCGGCCAGGCCTTCCGCATGATGGTCGAGGTCGGCTCGCTCCGTGCGCTCGACATCCTCTCCGCGGCCGCCGCCACCATCGCCGAAGGCGAGGTGATGCAGCTTGCCGCCGCCAAGAACACCGCAACCACCGAGGACGAATATCTCGCCGTGATCCGCGGCAAGACCGCCGAACTGTTCGCCGCCGCCTGCGAGGTCGGCCCCGTCATCGCCAACCGCCCGAAGGCGGAACAGACCGCCTGCCGCTCGGTCGGCATGAATCTCGGCATCGCCTTCCAGCTCGTCGACGACGTGCTCGACTATGGCGGCAAGAGCGCCAAGCTCGGCAAGAACACCGGCGACGATTTCCGCGAAGGCAAGATCACCCTGCCCGTCGTGCTCGCCTTCCGCCGCGGCAACGACACCGAGCGCGCGTTCTGGATCCGCGCGCTGGAGCGTGGCGAGATCGGCGATTCCGACCTCGACCACGCCATCGGCCTGATGAACAAGCACCGCGCGCTCGAGGACACGCTGAGCCGCGCCCAGCACTACGGCGCCATGGCAGTCGACGCGCTGGCGCTGTTCCCCTCCTCGCCGATGAAGGGCGCGCTGGAGCAGGTCGTGGCGTTCTGCCTGGCGCGGTCGCATTAGGCGAAATATGAGCGAAACGAACTTCTGGCTGTTCCTGGCCGCAGCCTTGCTGATTGCCGCCGTTCCCGGCCCGGGTATCTTCTACGTCGCAGCGCGGACCCTGTCCGAAGGACGTGCCAGCGGTTTCGCCTCGACCGCCGGCACAGCGCTGGGCGGGCTGGTTCATGTGCTGGCGGGCAGCCTCGGCATCTCCGCGATCATCCTTGCCAGCGCCGAGCTGTTTGCCGCGGTGAAGTTCGTCGGCGCGCTTTATCTGGTCTGGCTTGGCATCAAGACGTTTCGCGGCGCCAGCCGCACGCTGTCCTTCGAGAGCGAATCTGTCGGCGACAAGCGCGCGTTTCGCGACGGCGTGCTCGTCGAGGCGCTGAACCCGAAGACCGCCGCGTTCTTCCTCGCCTTCATTCCGCAGTTCCTCGATCCCACGGGATCCAACATCACGCTGCAATTCATCATGTTGGGTGCGATCTCGGTGGCGTTGAACACGCTCGCCGATGTCGCCGTGGTGTTGATGGCCTCCGCGACGCGCACTCAGCTTGTTGGACGTCCGCATCTGATGCGGCGGCTCACGCAGGGCTCCGGCGTCTTCATCGCAGGTCTCGGCCTCTCGCTGGCATTGGCGCGGCGGCCGGCGAATGGATAGCACCCCGCAGGACCGCTTCTATGAATCGCACGGCCTGCGGCTGCATTACGCCGATTGGGGCAATGAGAGCGCGCCGCCTCTCATTCTGGTCCATGGCGGCCGCGATCACTGCCGTAGCTGGGACGTCATTGCCCGGTCGTTGCAGCCGCATTTCCGCGTGCTCGCGCCCGATCTGCGCGGCCACGGCGATTCCGAATGGACCAGGGGCGGCAGCTACGCGCTGACCGAATATGTCTACGATCTCGCCCAGCTCATCCGCGTTGTCGCAGCGCCTCAGGTGACTCTCGTCGGGCACTCGATGGGCGGCATGGTGAGCCTGATCTTTTCAGGATCATTCCCAGAAAAGGTCTCGAAGCTGGTCGTGCTCGACGGCGTGACCATGTTACCGGATACGCCGAAGGCCCCGACGCACGAGCGCATCAGCAAATGGGTCGGCCAGCTCGACAAGCTGCATGACCGTACACCCCGCCGCTACGCGACCCTCGAGAACGCGGCGGCGCAGATGGTCCTTCACAACAAGCGCCTGTCCCGCGACCTCGCGCTGCATCTCGCCACGCACGGCGCGAGGCAGAATGAGGATGGCACCTATAGCTGGAAGTTCGATCCCTATCAGCGCGCCTCGGCGCCGCACCGGCTCTGGCCTGACGATCACGTCGCGCTGTGGGCGCGCATCGCCTGCCCGACGCTGTTGCTCAATGCCGGTGAAAGTTTTCTCGCCGGGGCCAGGGCCGCGGGCCTGGAGCGTTATTTCCCGCAAGCACGCGTCGAGACCATCGCCGGCGCCGGGCACTGGCTGCAGCACGACAAGCCGCAGGAGGTGTTGGGCGAGATCCAGCGATTCCTGGGATTGCCCGAGGAATGCGGCTAGCTCAACTGCCGTAGGGTGGGCGAAGGCACGACAGCGCCGTGCCCACGTTCTTGGAAGTGGTGGGCACGCTTCCGCCTTCGCTCTTCGAGCTACGGCGGGACAAGTCGCTTTGCCCACCCTACGGCAGCGTCTTTGACGAAGCGCTGGATTAGCTCAACGTCCCCGCATGCACCCACCAGCCGGAGTGGTCGCGCCGGATCTTTTCGGCGGCGGCGTGCGCATCGGCGGCCGAGCCATAGATCGCAAAGCACGTCGCGCCCGAGCCGGACATGCGGGCGAGCTTGACGCCGGCGGAAGAGCGCAGGGCTTCCAGCACGTCGCCGATGACAGGTTGGATACGCAGCGCAGGTGCTTCGAGATCGTTGGCCACGGTTTCGAGCACATCGACCCAATCGGTGATGGAGGCCCCCTCGTCCGACCAGGCCGGAGCGCGGATGACGTCGGTCACGCCAACCAGCAGTTCGCCGTTGCGCAGGCCCAGCGCCTGGAACACGTCCTTGGTGGCGACGGGCACGCGCGGATTGACCATCACGCAAGGCATGCTTGGCAGCGCGAGCGGCAGCAGCTGCTCGCCGACGCCGGTCATGTCGCAGGCGCGCGAGACGAGGCACACCGGCACATCGGCGCCGGTCGCGAGCGCGACCATTTGCAGTCGGGGATCATCGAGCGACAGATCGTTGAGACGGGCGAGCAGCCGCAGCGCCGCCGCGGCGTCGGCCGAGCCGCCGCCAATGCCGGCAGCAACCGGCAGTACCTTGTCGAGGGCGAAGGCGCCCAGCTTCAGGCCGGGCACCGCCTCGGCCAGAAGCTTGGCGGCCTTGAGCACGAGATTGTCGGCGGTATCGCCGCAGGCCGCGGCCAGCGGCCCAGTGGTGGCGAGCTTCAGCTCGCCGCCCGGCTCCAGCGTGAGCCGGTCGGCGCAGTCGGCAAACGCGACCACGCTTTCGAGATCATGATAGCCATCGGCACGACGGCCGACGACGCGAAGGCTGAGATTGACCTTCGCCCGTCCTTCTTCAATCAACGCCGGCATCGGCGAACGCCCCCAACTTCACTTGTTTGTCGCGCATGATCTAATCGGAAAACCGCCACACACTTTTCCGGATCATGCGACGGCCTAGCCGCCCCTGCCGTCGTCCTTCTTCTTTTCCGCCTGCGCAGCCGAAGAGTTCGAATTGTCGTCGGTCAGCCCGTTCGCAATCTTGGCCTCGATCTTCGGCAGCTCTTCCGGCTCCGGCTTGAGATCCCGGGCGTGCGACCACTGGAATTTGGCTTCCAGCGTGCGGCCGACGCGCCAATAGGCATCGCCAAGGTGATCGTTGATGGTGGGATCCTCGGGCTTGAGGTCGATCGCGCGCTCGAGATTCTTCACCGCTTCCTCGTAATTGCCGATGCGGTAATAGGCCCAGCCGAGGGAATCGACGATGTAGCCGTCGTCGGGACGCTGCTCGACGGCGCGCTTGATCATCTTCATGCCTTCGCTGAGGTTCACGCCCTGGTCGATCCAGGAATAGCCGAGATAGTTGAGGACGTGGGGCTGATCGGGCTGCAGCTCGAGCGCCTTCTTCATGTCGGCCTCGGCCTTGGCCCACTGCTTGGAGCGCTCCTCGCAGATGCCGCGATAGTAATACCAGACGCTGTTGGCCTTGTCGTTGCCGGCCGGCAGCACGTCGATGCCTTGCGAATAGGTCGCGCCGCAGTCGCCGAACTTCTTGCGGCCGCGCTGGATGTTGCCGAGCGCCATGATGGCTTCGAGGTCCTTGGCATCCTCCGTGGTGACACCCTTGAGGATCTTGATCGCCTCGTCGGTGCGGTCGGCGGAATCCAGATCAATGGCGAGCTGGATCTGCGCGTTGCGCTTGAGCGGCGAGCTCGACGGCACACGCTCATACACCTTGATCGCCATCTGCGGCCGCTTCACCGATTCGTAGAGATCGGCGAGCGAAAGCAGCGCCAGCGGATGCGTCGGCTGGAGGTAGAGCGAGAGCTGGAGATAGACCAGCGCCAGATCCTCGCCGCCGCGGCGGGTCAGCGTGGCGCCGATACCGTAGAGCGCTTCGGCGGCGCCGGCCTGGGCGGAATCGACCAGCGGCGCCATTTTCTTGCCGGCTTTGGTCTCGCGCAGGCCTTCCTGGATTAGCGGATGGCGGGCGAGCTTCTTGTCGAAGGCCTGATAGACGGTGGTCGCCGCGGCGGATTCCTTGTTGCGCGACAGCCAGCGCGCATAGGCCTCGGTCACCCGCAGCATGGAATCATCGAGCTTGTAGGCGCGCTCGAAGCGGGTGCCGGCGTCCTTCTCCTTGCCGGAGAGCTCGAGGATCATGCCGGCATGAAGGTCCTTGAACAGCGGATACCATTCGGGACCCGCCAGCTTGTCGATGGTGGCGACACCGCCCTTGGCGTCGCCCGCACCGTAGGCAGCCCAACCCGACAGCAGCGTGGCGACGAGATCGGTAATCGGACCGCGGATCGACTGGTTGATGTTGGTCTGCGCGGCCGCGTATTTCTTCACCTTGAGATCATGCACGCCGACGACGAGACGCGCGACGCGATTGGTCTTGTCGATGGCGAGGACGCGCTCGGCGAGCTTGACCGCCTCGTCGATGTCCCCGTCGGCGACCGACGAGATGAAGGCGCGGTCGAGCAGCTCGTTGTTCTTCGGATCGGTGCGCAGCGCCGAGCGGTAGAACGCAGCGGCGGAGGCGGCGTCGCGCTCGACGCTGGCGTGGCGGGCGGCGAGATAGCTGCCGGCACCGGTGAGCGACTTCAGATCGTTTCGGGTCGGAAACTGCGCCGCCGTGTTCTCCGGGTGATCCGGCGTCTGCGCCGAGACGCTGCCCGGGACGGTCGCGATCGCTGTGCCCACGAGGGCGATGGCGGCAACGGTCCAGCGGTTGAAACGATTTGAAAACATCAGGGCTCGCCTTGAGTTGGTAGTGCCTGGGTTTGCAGCAGAAGGCCGTTTCGCATGCGAACGCGGCCGGTGGCATCGGGACCCGGAACCGTCGGGCCAACAATGCCGCTTTTGGCGCTTCGCCGCAAGGATTCGGGCCGGACGATCCCCTCCACACGGCCCAAATCGGCCAGGTAACCGGTCCGGAGCAGCCCCAAGACGCCGCTACTATGGCCTTATCGTGGCCGCGACCGGTGGTCGCGGCCCCCTCCTCACGCGAACGTGCGCCCGATCACCTTTGGCGTCAGGCCTACATCGCCTCGTAGTTCGGGCCGCCGCCGCCCTCCGGAGGAACCCAGGTGATGTTACCGTTGGGATCCTTCACGTCGCAGGTTTTGCAGTGGACGCAGTTCTGCGCGTTGATCTGGAATCGCGGGCTCGATCCCTCCTCGACCCACTCATAGACGCCGGCCGGGCAATAGCGATTCGAAGGACCGGCGAACACGTCGTGCTCGGAAGTCTTCTGCAGGTTCATGTCCGTGACCTTGAGATGGACCGGCTGGTCCTCCTCGTGATTGGTGTTGGACAGGAACACCGAGGACAGCTTGTCGAACGAGATCTTGCCGTCCGGCTTCGGGTAGTTTTTCGGGGCATGCTGCCTGGCCGGATCGAGCGTGGCGCGATCGGGCTTGGCATGCGACTGGGTCCCGAACGGTGAGGCGCCGAACAGCGTGTTGCACCACATGTCGAGGCCACCGAGCGCGACACCGAGCACGGTGCCGAACTTCGACCACAGCGGCTTGACGTTGCGCACCAGGAACAGGTCCTTGCCAACGGAGGACGAGCGCCAGGCGTTCTCGTACTCGACCAGCTCGTCATTGGCGCGATCGGCGGCGAGCGCTGCCGCGACGTGCTCGGCTGCGAGCATGCCGGTGCCCATCGCATTGTGCACGCCCTTGATGCGCGGCACGTTGACAAAGCCGGCCGCGCAGCCGATCAGCGCGCCGCCGGGGAAGCTGAGCTTCGGCACCGACTGATAACCGCCCTCGGTGATGGCGCGCGCACCGTAAGCGAGCCGCTTGGCGCCCTCGAAGGTGCCGCGGATCGAGGCATGGGTCTTGAAGCGTTGGAACTCGTCGAACGGCGACAGATAGGGATCGTCGTAGTTCAGATGCACGACGAAGCCGACGGCGACGAGATTGTCGTCGTAATGATAGAGGAAGGAGCCGCCGCCGGTCTTCATGTCGAGCGGCCAGCCGAAGGAATGCTGGATCAACCCCTTTTGATGCTTCGCCGGATCGATCTGCCAGACTTCCTTGAGGCCGATGCCGAACTTCGCCGGCTCGCTCTTGGCATCCAGCGCGAACTTCGCGATGAGCTGCTTGGTCAGGCTGCCGCGGGCGCCCTCGGCGAACAGCGTGTACTTGCCGAGCAATTCCATGCCGCGGGTGAAGGAGTCCTTCGGCTTGCCGTCGCGGCCGATGCCCATATCGCCGGTGGCGATGCCCCTGACCCTGCCCTCCTCGTCATAGAGCACTTCGGCAGCGGCAAAGCCCGGATAGATCTCGACGCCGAGCGCCTCGGCCTTTCGCGCCAGCCAGCGGCAGACATTGCCGAGCGAGCCGATGTAGCAGTGATGATTGTTCATCAGCGGCGGCATCATGAAGTTCGGCAACTTGATCGCGCCGCCGGCCGTCATCCAATAGAAGCGGTCGTCCTTCACCTGCGTCTTCAGCGGGCAGTCGGAATCCTCGCGCCAGTCCGGGATCAGCTTGTCGAGGCCGGCCGGATCGATCACGGCACCCGAGAGAATATGCGCGCCGACCTCGGAGCCCTTCTCCACGACGACGACGTTGAGATCGGCATTGAGCTGCTTCAGCCGGATCGCGGCGGACAGGCCCGAGGGGCCGGCACCGACGATGACGACGTCGAATTCCATGGATTCGCGCGGAGGAAGTTCTTCGGTGCTCATCTGATCTCAGCCCTTGAGACGGTCCTTGGTCATTTGCGCCCTCTTGTTTCCGATTTTTCCGGGTAGGACAACCACGGAAATGCGTTCCGCTGGGATGCAAGGCGCCTTAAACTGAACTAATAGTCAGACTTTCTCATGATACCCGAACCCGCACCCACCGTCCGCGAGCTTCTCGCCTTCTATCTGGAGGCTGGGGTCGATTGCGCGCTCGCGGAGGACCCGATCGACCGCCTGGCGGAATTGGCTGCCCCACCGCCAACCCCGCGCGTCGCACCGCCGGTCGAGGCGCCGCGGCCGGCCGCGCCGGCGGTCATGAGGGGCGAGACCGCTCCCGCCCCCGACGTCGCGATCGCGTCGGCCCGCGAGGCCGCGCGCACCGCGCCGACGCTGGAGGCGCTGCGCGAGTTGATGCAAAGCTTCGAGGGCTGCGCGCTGAAGCACACGGCGACGCGGCTGGTGTTCGCCGACGGCAATCCGCAGGCGCGCATCATGTTCGTCGGCGAGGCGCCGGGGCGCGACGAGGACATCGAGGGACTGCCCTTCGTCGGGCGCAGCGGCAAGCTGCTCGACCTCATGATCGGCGCGATCGGCCTCAACCGCAGCACCGCCTATATCGCCAACGTGATCCCCTGGCGGCCACCCGGCAACCGCACGCCGACGCCGCAGGAGACGCAAGTGTGCCTGCCCTTCATCCAGCGCCAGATCGAGCTGGTGAATCCCGACGTGCTGGTGACGCTCGGCAACCCGTCGACGCAGACATTGCTGGGAACGCGCGAGGGCATCATGCGCACCCGCGGGCGCTGGTTCGACTACGAGACGGGCCAGCGCACCATCCGCGCGCTGCCGACGTTCCATCCGGCGTATCTGTTGCGCTCGCCGTCGTACAAGAGGCTGGCCTGGCAGGATCTGCGCGCGATCGCGAAGGCGCTGGCGGTGGTGTGAGGGACGGAACGCTCTCTCCCCGTCATTGCGAGCGCAGCGAAGCAATCCAGACTGTCTCCGCGGAAAGATCCTGGATTGCTTCGTCGCAAGGGCTCCTCGCAATGACGACGGAAAGAGCGCGCGTGCTTTCTCACGTTCCCTTCGGCCGCACGATGGCCCAGCCGATCCGCAGCAATTGCTGCCGACCCGTCACCAGCCATTCGAAGGCGCGCGGCACTTCCGGCACGATGCCGGGAAAGCGCTTGAGGATGTCGGGCGGCGGCGTGCCGGCGGTATCGGAGGCGCGCCAGACCACGACGCCGCCGGTCTCGCTGAACTTGGCCTGATTCATCCACGGCGTCCGCGCGGGGTCGGCGTCGATGAACAGATGCGGCCGGCCGGAATGCAGCGTGATCAGGCTCGCAAGCTGGGTCTCGCCGGCGACAGCGCGCAGGCGATGGTTGGTGCGGCGGGTAAAGCTCTCGTCGAAGAAATCCGAGATCGCACGCGCCGGCATCGAGGTCGCGATCTCGCTTGTCCCGGTCCAGGGCAGGAGCAGGACGGCGAGCACGACGCCGACCGCGGGCGCCACGACGGCCGCGGCCCACACCATGCGCAGCATCCGCGTGCGGCGCATGGCAATGAGATCGCCGGCGGTGACGACCACGGCAAGCCCGGACATGACCAGCACGACGCCGGCGCCACCGACGACGGTATCGAGCCCGAGCAGGCCGGAGATCAGCGTTGCGCCCAGCATGGGGGCGAGCGCGAAGAAATAGACGAAGTTGCGCGCGAGCGGCGCAACCGGCGGCCGAAAGATGATCGGCGGCTCCTCGCCCTTGGTGGCGAACAGGCCGGTGTTGAGGAAGGTCAGCGCCGGGATCGCGGCAGCCCCGAGCACGAGGCCGCCGAGCAGCCAGGCCGCGTGCAGGGCGCGGGCACTCAGCTCGGTCATTTGCGGCAGGGCCGGCATCGCAAGCGTCTCGGCCCGGATCAGCCAGACCGCATAGGGCAGCGCCAGAACCGCCACGACGATCAGCGCAAACAACGGATCGAGCGCGCGCAGCGTCCGGCGGCCGCCTGCGGTCGAGACCGCGAACACGACGAGCAGCAACAGCAGGAAGATCGCCGCGGGCGTCGTCAGCAACAGGAGACCGGCTTCGATGGACCAGGCAAACCAGGCATTGCCGCGGCGCTGGCCGATGATTTGCCAGGAATGCAGCAGCAGCAGCGCCCAGAGCGGCCTGGCCAGGATAAGCGGGCCGAAGTCGAGCGCCGACGAGGAGAAGGCAAGCACGGTCATCGTCAAGAGCACGGCGAGCACCGCCTGCTGCGAGCCGACCACGGCGCGGGAGAGATGATAGAGCGCGATGAAGGTCGCGATCTCGCAGAGCTGGGCCAGCACATAGACGCCGAACATGTGGCCGCCGGCGGCGCGATAGGCGATGTCGGCGAGCCAAAGCGGCAAGGGTGGACCAAGGTCAGTGCCGACCTGGTATTCGCGTCCGAAAGCCAGCAGCGTCGCGAGGGCACCCGGCGGGCTGCGGTAGAACACCAGCGCCACGAACAGCCACATCCCGGCCTGGAGCAGCACGGCGATCCAGACGATCAGCCGCGGCCGGGCGCGAATGAGCTCGATAACCAGGGAGGTAAACCGCATGCAATGCCCGACAGATGCAGCCAACCCGTCCAGCCGGCCCTATTCGCTGACGGCTACTTTGATAAGGGGCGTGACGCGCTGTGGCAACTTCGGTCTGCCCGTCATGCCCGGCCATGAGAGGCTGGGTTAGGCATCTAGAGACTTGCCGGTGCGTCGAGCTCGACGGCCGCTTCCACCTGCACCTCGACCTCGGTGACCGAGAACAGATCCCGCACCGGCTCGACCGTCCAGGGCATGTGCTTGGCACGCGCCGCCGCTACGGGAGCGAAGAAGGTGCGGTGGTGGATCGAAGGGCCGAGACGGTCGAGTGCGTCGAGATGCTCCGGCACGGCGTAGCCCTTGTGCTGCTCAAAGCCGTAGCCCGGGCAGTCCTGTGCCAATGCACACATCAGCCGGTCACGGGTAACCTTGGCGACGATGGACGCCGCGGCAATCGACAGCACGATGCCGTCGCCGCCGATCACGGCTTCGCAGTCGCATTCCGTGTCGAGCCGGTCGCGGCCGTCGACGAAGACATGCCTGGGCGTCTCTGGCAGCGCCACCACCGCACGCTTCAGCGCCCACAGCGAGGCGCGCAGGATGTTGTCGCGGTCGATCCGTGAGGGCGAGGCGACGGCAACCGAAACCTGCGCGGTGGCGCAGATCTTGTCGAACAGCTTTTCGCGTTCCTCCGCCGTCAGGCGCTTGGAATCGTCGATACCGCGCGGGATGCGGTTCGGATCGAGAATGACGGCGGCCGCCACCACTGGACCTGCCAGCGGTCCGCGCCCGGCTTCGTCGCAGCCGGCGACCGGCCAGACACCGCGCTTGATCAGCGCACGCTCGCGGCGGAAGCTCGGCGGAGCAATCGCGATGACGCCTTTCTTGCCCGCACCCTTGCCCGTCGAAGCCTTTGCCTCGGCGGCTTTGGCCGCCCGGGCAGGCGCTGCCTTCTTCGCGGCATCCTGCTTTGGCGCGCCCTTGGCCGGCTTCTTGGCTGACTTGTCCCGAATCATGGCCGGGATCGTGCGCAAGCGGCCTGGCCAGCGCAACCGGGAACCCCGGACAATTCCCGTTATTCAGATCGCCCTACTCCGCCAGATGCACCCGCCGGTCCTCGCCGACATCGATGCCCGGCGCCACCACGACCTCCCAGGGATGGCCGTCGGGGTCCGTGAAATAGCCGGAATAGCCGCCGTAATCGGTCTCGTGCGCGGCCTTCAACAAGCTGGCCCCCTTGCCGAGGGCGAACGCCAGCACCGCATCGACCTCCTCGCGCGTCCGACAGTTCCAGGCGAGCGTCATGCCACGAAAGGTCGACGGCCTCGGCTGGTCCGGCAACGCCGCGTCGGCAGCGAGCTGATCCCAGGGATACAGGGCAATCACCGGACCACCAGTATCGTAGAAGGCGACGGCCTCGCCGGTCGCCTTCAGCCGCCGCGAGAAACCGAGCGCGTCGTAGAAGGCGATGCTGGCGCGGATGTCGCTGACGCCGAGGGTGACGACGGTGAGCCGGGGCACCGGGGGCGGAACTTCCTTACTCATGCTGCGCCTCTTTCATTCCGTTCAGAACAGGCTGAGCTGATCGCCGTTCCGCTTCGGCCGCGCAAAATGATCCGTCGTCAGCTTCGAGCGCCGTTTGTTGAGGCCAAGCCTGTCGCAGGCGATCTCGAAGCGGCGGCCGATGGTCCACGCCATCGGTCCCGTGCCCTTCATCCGCTCACCCCATTTCGCGTCGTAGTCGCGCCCGCCGCGCATGTCGCGGATCAGCGTGAAGACGTGGCGATAACGATCCGGGTAGTTGGCCATCAGCCATTCGCGGAAGAGATCGCGCACCTCCAGCGGCAGCCGCAGCAGCACATAAGAGGCTTCCTTGACGCCGGCATGGGCGGCGGCATCGAGAATGCGCTCGATCTCTGCATCGTTCAGCGCGGGGATCACGGGCGCGACCATCACCGTGGTCGGAATGCCGGCGTCCGAAAGCTGCTTCAGCGCCTCCAGCCGCTTCGGCGGCGTCGCGGCCCTCGGCTCCATGGTGCGCGCCAGTCCTGGATCGAGCGAGGTGACCGAGATCGCGACCTTGGCGAGGTTGCGCTTTGCCATCCGCGCGAGAATGTCGATATCGCGCACCACCAGCGCCGACTTGGTGACGATGCCGACGGGATGCCCGGCACGCTCCAGCACTTCGAGGATGCCGCGCATGATTTTCCGCTCGCGCTCGATCGGCTGATAGGGATCGGTGTTGGTGCCGATCGCGATCATCCGCGGCTCGTAGCCGGTCGCGGCGAGCTCTTTCTCCAGCAGCGCCGGCGCCTCGGGCTTGACGAACAGTTTTGACTCGAAGTCGAGCCCGGGCGACAGGCCGAGATAGGCATGGGTCGGCCTCGCGAAGCAGTAGACGCAGCCGTGCTCGCAGCCGCGATAGGGATTGATCGAACGGTCGAAGCCGATATCGGGGCTGTCGTTGCGGGTGATCACCTTGCGCGACGTGTCGATGCCGACGCTGGTCTTGAACGGCGGCAGCTCTTCGAGGCTCTGCCAGCCGTCGTCGAAGGCGACGCGCGCCTCGGCCTCATAGCGGCCGCTGGCGTTGGACTGCGCACCCCGCCCCCGCCTGCGCGCGCGGTCGATGGCGACGCCGAGCTCGGGAAAATCAGAGTCCGCACCCGCCGGCTCGGAGGGCGCCGTGACCGGCGGGTGCTTGAGAGCATGAGAGGATGCTGCTGGACTCATGAGGGCAAGATAGCACGCCAAAGGAACAAATCAAGAACACAAACGAAAAACTGAAAAACAACCCCATGCAAAGTGCCGCCCAATTTTCGGGCGCGATCCTTTGACCTCACGCAACACCCCGGTCATCACGATCTCGTCTGATGCCGGTCAGGGATCAATCACCGCGGAACAATGTTGGTGACGATCGCCGGGTGAAGGTCAGCACGAACATGACAAATCAACGACAATCGGCCTCCTTGAGCAGCGACCTCGATCTCCTCGACCGCTACTGGCGCGCCGCGAACTACCTCTCCGTCGGGCAGATCTACCTGCTCGACAATCCGCTGCTGCGCGAGCCCCTGCGGCCCGAGCACATCAAGCCGCGTTTGCTTGGCCATTGGGGTACAACGCCCGGCCTGAACTTCATCTACGCCCATCTCAACCGCGTCATTCGCGCACTTGATGTGAGCGTGCTCTATGTCTGCGGCCCCGGCCATGGCGGGCCGGGCATGGTCGCCAACACCTATCTGGAAGGCAGCTACAGCGAGATCTATCCTGATATCGCGCGCGATGTGGACGGCATGCGCAAGCTGTTCAGGCAGTTCTCCTTCCCGGGCGGCATTCCGAGCCATGCGGCGCCGGAAACGCCGGGCTCGATCCACGAAGGCGGCGAACTCGGTTACGCGCTGGTGCATGCCTATGGCGCGGCCCTGGACAATCCTGATTTGATCGTTGCCTGCGTGGTCGGAGACGGCGAGGCCGAGACCGGACCGTTGGCCGCGTCCTGGCACTCCAACAAGTTCCTCAACCCGGCCCATGACGGCGCGGTGCTGCCGATCCTGCACCTCAACGGCTACAAGATCGCCAATCCAACCGTGCTCGGGCGGATGCGGGACGAAGAGATCCGTGATCTCTTCCGCGGATTCGGCCACGAGCCGCTGTTCGTCGAGGGTCATGATCCCAAACTGATGCACCAGGCCATGGCGGACGCGCTCGACGTCGCGCTCGCCAGCATCCGCTCGATTCAGCAGCACGCACGGGACGGGCGCGCAAGCGTGGAGCGGCCGCGCTGGCCGATGATCGTGCTGCGCAGCCCGAAGGGTTGGACCGGTCCGAAAGAGGTCGACGGCAAGAAGGTCGAGGGCTTTTGGCGCGCGCACCAGGTGCCCGTCGCAGGCTGCCGTGAAAACCCGGCGCATCTCAAAGTGCTCGAAGACTGGATGCGCAGCTACGAGCCGGAAAAACTGTTCGACGCGAGCGGTGCCCTCGTCCCCGAGCTTCAGGCGCTGGCGCCCGAAGGCCTTCGCCGCATGGGCGCCAATCCGCATGCCAATGGCGGCCTCCTGAAGAAAGAGCTGAAGCTGCCGGACTTCCGGAACTTCGCAATCGAGGTGCCGCAGCGCGGCGTCGTGGCCGAAGCGACGCGTGAGCTCGGCAAATTCTTGCGCGACGTCATCCGCCTCAACGCGAAGGAACGCAACTTCCGCATCATGGGACCGGACGAGACCGCGTCAAACCGCCTGGACGCGGTGTTCGAGGAAACCGAGCGCGTCTGGATGGAGCCGATCGAACCCTACGACGTGCATCTGGCGCAAGACGGCCGCGTCATGGAGGTGCTGAGCGAGCATCTCTGCCAGGGCTGGCTCGAGGGCTATCTGCTGACCGGCCGGCACGGCTTCTTCTCGTGTTACGAGGCCTTCATCCACATCGTCGATTCCATGTTCAACCAGCATGCCAAATGGCTGAAGGTGACGCGGGAGCTGCCGTGGCGGCGTCCGATCGCCTCGCTCAATTACCTCTTGACCTCGCATGTCTGGCGTCAGGACCATAACGGCTTCAGCCATCAGGACCCCGGCTTCGTCGATCTCGTCGCCAACAAGAAGGCCGATATCGTCCGCATTTACTTCCCGCCTGATGCCAACACGCTGCTGTGGATCGCCGACCACTGCCTGCGCACCTACAACCGCGTCAACGTGATCGTCGCCGGCAAGCAGCCGGCGCCGCAATGGCTCTCGATGCAGGAAGCTGCCACGCATTGCGATGCCGGTATCGGCATCTGGACCTGGGCGGGGACGGAAGATGCAGGCCAGGAGCCCGATGTGGTCATGGCCTGCGCCGGCGACGTGCCGACGCTGGAAACGCTCGCCGCCGTCGACCTGCTGCGCAAGGCGCTGCCGGACCTGAAGATCCGCGTCGTCAACGTCGTCGACCTCATGACCCTGCAGCCGAAGAATCAGCATCCGCACGGCCTGTCCGACCGCGACTTCGACAGCCTGTTCACATCGGACAAGCCTGTCGTCTTCGCCTATCACGGCTATCCCTATCTGATCCACCGGCTGACCTATAGCCGCACCAACCATGCCGGCATGCATGTGCGCGGTTTTGCCGAGGAAGGCACCACGACGACGCCGTTCGACATGGTCGTGCTCAACGAGCTCGACCGCTATCACCTCGCGATCGAGGCGATCGAACGCGTGCCCGGGCTCGCAGCCAAGGCCGCGCAGGCCAAGCAGCAATTCCGCGACAAGCTGATCGAGCATTCGCGCTATGTGCGCGAGCACGGCGAGGACATGCCCGAGATCCAGGGCTGGGTCTGGCCCAACAGCTCTGGTGGCAACACCCCGACCGAGGCCGGCGACTAGCCATGTCGGACACGGTCCTCGTCCTCAACTCGGGATCGTCGAGCATCAAGTTCGGCCTGTTCGAGATTTCGGCGGACGAACCCAGGCTACTTTGCAAGGGCCTGCTCGACGAGCACGAGGCAACACCCCGGCTCGTGGTGAAGAGCCCCGCGGGCGAAGATCTGTTCGAGACACGAAGAGACGCGGCGGATGCCGAGGGCGGCCATTTGTTCGCCGACGTGCTCGCCTTCATCGAGGAGAAGTTCGGCGATCACAGCCTGCGCGCCGTCGGTCACCGGATCGTTCACGGCGGGCCGGATAATTCAGGCCCGGTCGCACTGACAGACGGCGTCATAGCGAAGCTTGAGGCATTGACCCCGCTGGCACCGCTGCACCAGCCGCGATGCCTCGCGCCAATTCGCGCGCTTGCGGCGATCCGTCCTGCGCTGACGCAGATCGCCTGCTTCGACACTGCCTTCCATCACAGCATGCTCCCGACCGCGAGCCGCTTCGCGATTCCGAGGCGGTATGAGGCGCGCGGCGTCCGGCGCTACGGCTTTCACGGCCTCTCTTTCGAATATGTCGCGGGGCGCCTGGCCGAGATCGCGCCCGAGCTCGCGGCCAGGCGCTGTGTCATCGCGCATCTCGGCAACGGCGCCAGCTTGTGCGCGCTGCGCGACGGCCGCAGCATCGACACCACGATGGGACTGACGCCGCTCGACGGCCTCGTAATGGGCACGCGCTGCGGCGCGATCGATCCCGGCGTCCTGCTCTATCTGCAACAGCACGAGAACATGTCGGTCGAGGATGTCCAGCACCTGCTCTATCACGAGTCCGGCCTGCTCGGCGTCTCGGGCCTCTCCGCGGACATGCGCACGCTGCTCGCGAGCAATGAAGCTGCGGCGCGGGAAGCGATCGATCTGTTCGTCTTCCGGGCGGCGCAGCAAGTCGCGATGATGGCCACCACACTCGGCGGCTTGGAGTGCCTGGTCTTCACCGGCGGCATCGGCGAGCATGCCAAGGAAATTCGCAGCGCGATCTGCGAGCGCATCGGCTGGCTCGGCGTGCACGTCGATGCTGCGGCGAATGACGCGACGCGCGAGCGGATCAGCGCGGGCGAGAGTGCCGTCGAAATCTTCGTCGTTCCGACGAATGAAGAGCTGACGATCGCGCGGCACTGCAAGACGGTGCTCGTGGGGTGAAGTGCCATCGGCGGCCCCAGTCTGAATTGCGAGTTGGAGTCACGGAGACAGACCCCTCACCCGAGTGAGATTGCATTTCCCAGCAGAGCTGCCCTCTCCCGCAGGGGGAGAGGGCACAGTCACGCGCAGCCCTCTCGCTGCCCTAATGCGTGCCCGTCAATATCTGGTAACAGCTAATCACGACCTCGATCACGATCAGCACCACCACCGCAATCTCGAGGCGGAGCGAGCGCCTTGTGTCGATGATGTCGGTGAGCGCGTTGGCGGTCTCCGAGATGGCGGTGAGCTTGCGCTCGAGCGTGTCGAGGCGCTCCTTCAATTCGTACTCGTCCTCGAGACGTGAATAGAGCCGGTCGAGCTCGGGCTTCTCCCAGAGCACGTCGGGTTTTTCGGCGACGGCGACGCGGCCGGCAACGCGCTGCTGGACCAGCAGCGCGTTTCCGATCAGTTGCAGGACGCCCTTGCGGCCGGGCGGCGTGCGGCCGTGCTCGGCAAGCTGCCGCGCAAGCGGCTCGATCACGTCGAAGACTGCGGCGACGCGGCGCTCGTCGCGCGCCAGCGAGGTGCTCTTGGCGAGCGCGTCAGCGATCAAGAGAAGCCGGTCGTCCGAGAATTTGGCGAGGCAGATCGGCCCGCCTGGCTGGATCGCCTCGGCGGCCTCGTCGTTGCAAAGCTGGGCCTGCGCGATCTCCTCCTCGAAGGGGCTGAACTCTCCGATCAGGCGTGACTTCAGGTTGTCGACGAGAACCTTTTCCTCCGAAGGAAGCAGGCCGATCAGTACCACGACGCCGTACCGGAAGATCACGGCAAGTCCGGCATGGACGCGGAAGGCGGCCGGGGTGGACGAGACCAGCGTGCCGATCTCCAGGCCGGAGGCATTGATGCGGTCACCCAGCATCAGAGCCCGGATCCGCAAGGTCGGCGCGCCGTCCGCCTTCGGAGTTGTTGCAGGAGCACTAACAGCGAGTTGATCGGCGTTCATAGGACACTCTCGTCAGTCTTACGGATGGCAGGCCGTTCCTGTGTCCGCGGTCGTTTGTCACGCATCATCCCCTTGCGGGATTGCGATCTGCCCGCATGGCGCGCAATATCGGAGCCGAACTCCGGACTAACACTGGGCCGGCGGGCCTGCGCCGAAATATTCGGCAACATTGCCGCCCGGCAGCGGACATATTTGAATGCGATGGTTCTGGTAGTTTACCATCGAATACCGAGGCCCCCGGCCAAAAGTTGCTCTCGGCGCCGTCGCGTGTTTATGACAACATCATAACGGACTACGCTTCTCCCGAATTACGGACATCGAAGCCTCACTCATGCTGAGCGTCATCATACCGACCGAAGGTGTCGAGCAGACGGCGGTGGCGACTCTGGCCGCGCTGGTGCCCGGCGCCGCCGCGGGCATCATCAAGGAAGTGCTCCTTGTCGACGGCACTCGCAATGGTGTCATCGAGCGTGTCGCCGACGTTGCAGGCTGCCGTTTCGTCGGTTTCGAAGGATCCTCGCAAGGCGCGGCGCTCGCGGCCGGCGCGCTCCAGGCCCGTTCGCCTTGGCTCATGTTCCTCCCCGCAGGCGCGGTGCTGGACACGGGCTGGATCGAGGAGACGACCCAGTTCATCCAAAGCGTCGCGTCCAGCGGCCGCGATCGCGCAGCGGTGTTCCGCTATGCGCGCTCCCCCTACGCCGATACCGGTTTCCGAGATACCCTCTGGGCCGTGGTGCGCAAGCTCGTCGGTCCCTTGGGCGATCAGGGACTTTTGATCGCGCGCGATCATTACGACCGGATCGGCGGCTACCCACCCCAGGCTCGCCGCTCCGAGGCGCGGCTGCTGCGGCGGCTCGGCCGCTCCCGGACTATGCTGCGCAGCCGGATCGTCATGGTCGGCTGAGGCCCAGCCGATACTTGCCAAAGTCGAATAATTATTTGACAATAGCAAGTATCGAGGGGAGCCATGGCAATCGACGGTACCGACGACCAGATCGCAGCAGTTCGGGCCTTCAATCGCTTCTACACCCGCAAGCTTGGTGTGCTCGACCAGCATCTCGGCAACAGCCCATTTTCGCTCAGCGAGGCTCGCGTGCTCTATGAACTCGCGCATCGCGATGGGCTTGCGGCAAAAGAGATCGGGAACGAGCTTGGTCTCGATCCCGGCTATCTCAGCCGCATCGTCCAGAGCTTCGATGAAAAGAGGCTGATCACGCGAAAGCCCCTGCCCGCGGATCGCAGGCAATACCAGCTCAGTCTCACGGCCAAGGGCCGCCAGACCTACGCCAAGCTGAACGTGAACTCGCAAAACGAGGTCGCCGCCATGCTGGCTCAGCTTTCGGCCAGCGATGCAAAGCGGCTCACGCAGGCCATGGCGACCATCGAAGCTGTGCTGGAGCAACGTCGAGCTCAGCCCGCGGCGTTCATGCTGCGCAGCCATCGCGTCGGTGACATGGGCTGGGTCATCTCCCGCCAGGCCGCTGCCTATGCCGCCGATTACAACTGGGACATCAGCTACGAGGCGCTGGTCGCCGAGATCTGCGCACAGTTCATCAGGAACTACGACGCCGCGCGCGAGCACTGCTGGATCGCGGAAGTGGGTGGCGAGCCGGTCGGCTCGGTCTTTCTGGTCAAGGCCACCGACGAGATCGCCAAGCTGCGCCTGTTGCAGGTGGAGAAGAAGGCGCGGGGCCTCGGCGTCGGCCGCGCGCTGGTCGATCAATGCATCCAGGGCGCCCGCGAGAGGGGCTACAGAAGGATGACGCTGTGGACACAGAGCATCCTGGCCGCCGCGCGCGGGATCTATCAGAGTGCGGGATTCGAGCTGGTCGCGACGGAGCCGCATCACAGCTTCGGACAGGATCTGATCGGAGAGACATGGGAAATGGATCTGTGATCATCTCGCAACGAGCGAGATGCGTATGAATGTGCCCTCGCCCCTTGCGGGAGAGGGCAACGACGCTGGTAGACACAAGCTCACGCGGGTGAGGGGTATCTCTCCGAGCACTCCGTGCCGATAGATACCCCTCATCCGGCGCTTTCGCGCCACCTTCTTCCACAAGGGGGAAAAGGGAAGAAGAAACAGCGAGCAGCTAAACCGTCGCACCTTGCGCCTTCGGCCTTCGCAGATGCTCGTCCAGGCGCGGCATGATCTCGACGAAATTGCAGGGCCGCGTCCGGTAGTCGAGCTGGGCTGCAAGGATGCCGTCCCAGCCGTCGCGGCAGGCGCCGGGGGAGCCCGGCAGGCAGAAGATATAGGTCGCCCCCGCAACGCCCGCCGTGGCGCGGCTCTGGATCGTCGAGGCCCCGATCTTGGCGTGGCTCAGCATGTGGAAGGCGATCGAGAAGCCGTCCATGCGCTTCTCGAACAGCGGCTCGATCGCCTCCGGCGTGACGTCGCGTCCCGTAAAGCCGGTTCCGCCGGTGGTGATGACGACGTCGACGCCGGCATCCGCGATCCAGCGGCGGATCACGGTGCGGATGGCTTCGACATCGTCGGTGACGATCTCGCGCGCGGCGAGATGATGGCCGGCAGCCAGCAGACGGTCGGTCAGCGTCTGGCCCGACTTGTCGTCAGCGAGGACACGCGTGTCGGACACGGTGAGCACCGCGATGTTGAGCGGGATGAACTGTTTTGCTTCATCGATAGACGCCATAGCGCTGCACCTTCTCTCAACACCGACCACCGCCATCCTTCGAGGCTCGCCGAAGAGGCGAGCACCTCAGGATGACGGCACTACTCCCGGATTCCGAGATGCGCAATCGCGCATGATAATGCGCGCTGCGTCCGGGGCACGGAGTCTTCGTTACAACGCCCCGGCGCCGAACGTATTGCAGGCCTGGACCGTGCCCTGCTGGTAGCCGGTCATGAACCACTGCTTGCGTTGCGCAGCCGAGCCATGCGTGAAGGAATCCGGCACGACGCGGCCCGTGGCCTGGCGCTGCAGCGTGTCGTCGCCGATCGCGCTCGCCGTGGTCAGCGCGGCGTCGATGTCGCCGGGCTCCAGGAAGTTCGGGCGCTTCTTGGCCTCGCGATTGACCCAGACGCCGGATAGGCAGTCGGCCTGCAATTCGACCTTCACCTGGAGCGCATTCGCCTCGGCCTTGGAGCCGGCCTGTTGCTGCAGCCGCGTCACGCGCGGGATGATGCCGAGCAGGTTCTGGATGTGATGGCCGACCTCGTGGGCGATGATGTACGCGGTGGTGAAGCTGCACGCCGACTTGCCGGAGCAGCCGCGGAAGCGCGTCTCGACCTCGCGGAAGAAGCTGGTGTCGAGGAAGATGGTGCGGTCCGGCGGACAATAGAAAGGCCCCATTGCCGACTGCGCCATGCCGCAGCGGCCGCCATTGGTGGCGTTGCGGAACAGCACGATCTTGGGACCGGTATAGGACTGGCCGCTGGCCTGGAAGATTTCGGTCCAGCGATCGTCGATCTCGCCGAGAATGCCGGAGATCATGCTGCCCATCTCGTCGGTCGGCGCGCCGCGCTTGCCGGAGGAGGCCTGGCGATCGGTCTGGTAGGTCGGTGCCTGGCCGCCGCCGGTGAGAATCTCGGCGCCGCCGATCAGGATGCGCGGGTCGATGCCGAAGGCGTAGCCGACCAGGCCAAGGATGATGATGGTGCCGATGCCGAGCCCGCCGCCGCCCATGGGCAGGCCGAACCCGCCTCCGCCGCCGCCACCACCATCATCGCGACGATCCTCGATGTCGTCGCTGCGGCGGAAATCATCGTAGCGCATGGCGGGTTTTCCCTCAGTCCTCGATTGGCGGCATCCGGGCGCAGGAGCGCGAAAGCTCAACGCGCCACACACGTAAAATTTCCGTTGCTTTTATCAATATCGTGGCCGGCAAAAATTGCCTAGTGCGGCAACATGCCGATGCCAGCAATTTTTTCCGAGGGTCGAGCAATTTTTTCCGAGAGAGAATCGACGCCTTTTTCGGGCCATGATCGCTCCCGCGACGCGTCGAAACGCGAAATACACTGCAAAACACGACGAATGCGCACGATGAATCGCGCGCGAGGAATGATGCGAGTCCTGCTCGCGAAAGCGGCGGGTTAAGTCGATTTTTACTTTGCCGCTTCAATGTAACGGTCAGTCGGTTGTTTGGTCCCGCGTCGCCGACAGCGTCGCCTGAGTCAGAGTTCTTGAGTCATGGTAGAGTCGCGTCGCGGGGCGTCTGCAAGGGCGCCCCGCACAAATTTCGAGTCCCCTTCGCATCGCATCATCCTCGGCGATTGCGTCGCCGAGATGTCGAAGCTTCAGGCTGGTTCGGTCGATCTCGTGTTCGCCGATCCGCCCTACAATCTTCAGCTCAAGGGCGATCTCAAGCGCCCCGACGAATCCCATGTCGACGCAGTCGACGACGACTGGGACAAGTTCGATTCGTTCTCCGCCTATGACGATTTCACCCGTGCCTGGCTGCTTGCCGCCCGCCGCGCGATGAAGCCGTCGGCGACGATCTGGGTGATCGGCTCCTACCACAACATCTTCCGCGTCGGCGCCATCATGCAGGACCTCGGCTTCTGGCTCCTGAACGACATCGTCTGGCGCAAGTCGAACCCGATGCCGAACTTCCGCGGCCGCCGCTTCACCAACGCGCACGAGACCATGATCTGGGCCGCGCGTGATGAAAAGGCCAAGGGCTACACATTCAATTACGAGGCGCTGAAGGCCGCCAACGAGGACGTGCAGGCGCGTTCCGACTGGCTAATTCCGCTCTGCACCGGCGAGGAGCGCCTCAAGGGCGCCGACGGCAAGAAAGTGCATCCGACGCAGAAGCCGGAAGGCCTGCTCGCGCGTGTGCTGCTGTCATCGTCGAAACCCGGCGATCTCGTGATCGATCCGTTCAACGGCACCGGCACCACCGGTGCGGTCGCAAAACGGCTCGGTCGCTCCTATATCGGGTTCGAGCGCGACAAGACCTATGCGAAAGCAGCCGAAGCCCGCATCGCCGCGGTCGAGCCGCTGCCGGAGGCGAGCCTCGCCCCGTTCATGACCGCGCGCGAAGCGCCGCGGGTTGCGTTCTCCGAGCTGATCGAGCGCGGCATGATCATGCCCGGCACCAAGCTGTTCGACGCCAAGAAGAAGCTCGGCGCTCTCGTGCGCGCCGACGGCGCCATCATGTTCGGCGACAAGGTCGGCTCGATCCACCGCATGGGCGCGGTGGCGCAAGGCGCGCAAGCCTGCAACGGCTGGACGTTCTGGCACATCGAGACCAAAAAGGGTCTCAAGCTGATCGACGAGCTGCGCGCCGAAATCCGCGCCGGCATGGCGGCAGACTGATCCGACCCTGCTCTCGCAGGACCTCGTACCCGTGGGACCTCTACCCGTGGGCACGGCACTTTACACCTTTGCCCACGCTACGGCACCTTGAATGGGGAGCCAGCCGGGATTAGATTCCGCTGATCAGCCCCGTCTGACCGGCCGGCTCCCATGCGACGACAGTCCGAGACATTGCTGCTGGTGCCGCTGCTGCCGATCTTCCTGGTCGGCATGTTTCCGATGTTCCTGATCGCCCTGCTCGGATTCTTCGGCCTCGCGCTGTTCGGCGTGCTCGTGATCTGCGTCGGTCTCGCCAGCAGCAACGAGGCTCACGACAATTTCAATCACGACGTCATCGTTCACGGCTATGCGCGCGGATCTGAGCGCAAGGCGCGGGCCGGCGACATGCATCTCGCCGCGCGGCTCGGGCTGCGCCTGGAAGCGGTCGGCGCGGCGATGGTCATTACGGCGGCGATCGGCCTTTGTTACGCCGGATGATCTGCGCAGAGCGCAGATACCGCCCGGCAAACTCGCCGGTTGCCCTCCCCAACGAGGTTCGGGCAAAGAGAAGCGACCAAGCGGCGATGACGCCGCGTTTGCTCGGCAAGAAGATTGGGGAGATGTGTGATGCTCAAATTCTATTTCAACGGTTCGCCGAATCCGACCAAGGTCGCGCTCTATCTCGAAGAGGCGGGACTGCCCTTCGAGCCGGTGAAGATCGACACCCGCAAGGGCGAGCAGTTCACGGCGGACTATCTGAAGGTCAATCCGAACGGCAAGGTGCCGGCGATCGACGACAATGGGACGATCGTGTTCGACTCGAACGCCATCCTGCTGTACCTCGCCGAGAAGACCGGCAAGTTCCTGCCCTCCGCCAGCGTGCGCGGCGAGACGCTGTCATGGCTGATGTTCATCGCCACCGGCGTCGGGCCGTACTCGGGCCAGGCGGTGCACTTCAAGCATTTTGCGCCGAAGGACCAGAACCACGACTACGCTCATAACCGCTACCAGTACGAGACCGATCGCCACTACAGGATTCTCGACGGCCACCTCGAAGGCCGCCGCTACATGGTCGGCGACAGCTATTCGATCGTCGACATGGCGCTGTGGGGCTGGGCGCGGATGCTCCCGTTCAAGCTCGGTGACGACGCCTTTGCGCGATACCCGAACGTGAAGCGACTGGTAGAGGAGATTTCGGCGCGCCCGGCAGCGGCGCGCGCGATTGCGCTGAAGGACAAGTTCACCTTCAAGGCCGAGATGGACGATGAGGCGAGGGCCAATATGTTCAAGCACATGACGACCAAGGTCGCCTGATCGCACCACAAACGATGAAGGGCCGCGCGCGCGCGCGTGGCCCTTTGCTTTCAGCTCAGGCGGCGTGAACCGAGCTCAGGAACTTGGCGACTTCATGCTTCAGCCGGTTGCTGTCGGCCGACAGCAGGCGCGCCGCCGAGAGCACCTGCGAGGAGGCCGAGCCGGTCTCGGACGCTCCGCGCTGCACGTCGCCGATATTGGTCGAGACCCGCTGGGTGCCCTGGGCGGCCTGCAGCACGTTGCGCGAGATTTCCTGCGTGGCCGCGCCCTGCTCTTCCACGGCCGCGGCGACCGCAGAGGAGATCTCCGACAGCCGTTCGATGGTGCCGCTGATCTCCCTGATGGCGCCGACCGACTGCTCGGTGGCGGCCTGGATGTTCGCGATCTGCTGGCCGATCTCGCCGGTTGCCCTCGCGGTCTGCTCGGCAAGCGCCTTGACTTCGGTGGCGACGACGGCAAAGCCGCGGCCGGCATCGCCCGCACGCGCCGCCTCGATGGTGGCGTTGAGCGCGAGGAGATTGGTCTGGCCCGCGATGGTGCTGATCAGTTCGACGACGTCGCCGATCCGGGCCGCCGCCTTGGAGAGCTCGCCGACGCGATCGTTGGTTCGGCTGGCCTGGCCGACGGCCTCACCCGCGATGCGCGCGGACTCCTGCACCTGGCGGGCGATCTCCCCGACCGACGACGACAGCTCCTCGGTCGCGGTGGCGACAGCCTGGACATTCGCGGTGGCTTCCTGGGATGCGGAGGCCACCTCGGTCGACAGATCCTGGGCGCGCGAGGCGGTCGTGGTCAGGGTGCCGGCCGAGGCTTCGAGCTCGCTCGATGCCGACGACACGGTGTTGACGATCTCGCCGACGGCCTGCTCGAACTGGTCGGCGAGCCTCTCCATGTCTTTCTTGCGGCTTTCGGCCTGCCGCGCCTCGAGCTCGCTTTGCTTGGCGCGCATGCGCTCGGTGTCGATCATGTTGTCCTTGAACACCTGGATCGCCTTGGCCATGTCGCCGATCTCGTCGGCCTTGCCGCGGCCGGGGATTTCGACCTCGAGATTGCCGCCGGCAAGCCGCCCCATCGCGCTGGTCATCGAGGCCAGGGGACCGACGATGCTGCGGGCGATCAGGAAGGCGACGATGCCGCCGAACACGACGGCAAGCCCGCCTGCAATCTCCTGAACGGTCGTCGTGCCGGCGATCACCGCTTCGGCATGGCTGCGCGAGTCCTGATAGTCCTTCTTCAGGGTCGTTTCCGCGGCCTTGAGTCTGCCGATGCTGTCGACGATCAGAGGTGCGAGGCTCTTGTGGTAGATCTCGTCGGCCTGAAGCATCGCGGCCGACGTCGTCTCGAACGCGGATTTGTAGATTCCGAGCGAGGTCTTCACCGGCGCGAGGGTGGCGCGCAACTCCGCTGCCTGCGGGCTCTTTTCGAGAGCCGCGAGCCGCTGCGCCGCCCTGTCCACACTCGCCCGAAAGTTGGCCGGCCCCTGTGTATCGCGCAGGGCGAGGAAACGCCAGTTTGCGACCCGAACAAGAAGGGTCCTGGATTCGAGGTCGGCGACGAGGGCCGCGGTGTCCTCGTCGACGGCCGCGCGCGCCGTATCGACCAGCTTGCCCATCTTGACGGCCAGCTCCTCGCCGCTCGGCAGCAACGTCGCCTTGCCCGTCCTTGCCTCGTTGACGGCGTCTGCGAGGTTGTCACGCAGGCGTCGCATCTTGACGACGTCGTCAATGAGACCGTTGTAGAGCGCTCGCCGCTCCTCCGAGAGCGTCCCCTTCGCGCCGACCCGCAACAGCTCGGTCGCCGCGGTTTCGCGCTCCTGCGCCTCCTTCATCGCGGATTCGTTGGCATCGTAGACGTAGCGCAGATTGGCGCGCTGGATCGCCTGAAGGTGGGTCGATATCTCCAGCACTCGCGCCGTGCTGTCAGAGAGAGCGGACTGTCTTGCGACCTGATCCTGGACCGCCCACAAATTCCCGACGGCAACGACCGCCATCACGAGACCAACCGCCACCAGGGCCATGAAGCCTGCGTACAGGCGCCCCCTGATCCGCAAACGAAACTTCGGCATTCCCACTGTCCACCCAGATGCATTCCACTTCGAGCGACCGAACGATTCCGGCGATTATCGCCGGCCCCCCTGGCAGCCGCGCGCCGCATTCTCGCTACCCACGCTGCACCGCGACACAATGGAGGACACTCGTTAATTGAACCTTCAAATTGTTCGCGCGTGCGCGCCTCGTCGCACACAGACTTGCTGATTTTATCGGCAGCTATGCGAAGTCATGCAGGAATCCGCAGCGGCATGCATAACGTCGCACGCAAGCCCTCAGAGGGCGCTGGCTTGCTGCAGTTTGCCGAGGGCGTGGTCGACCACTTCCAGCGTGTACGGCTTCTGGATGACCGGCACCGAGGCAAGCTCAGCCGGAAGCGGCGCGCGCTCGCCATAGCCGGTTGCGAAGATGAAGGGCACGCCGATCTCTTTCAGCTTCTGCGCCACCTTGATGCTGCTCTCGCTGCCGAGGTTGAGATCGAGCAGGGCAAAGCTCGGCCGCGTGCGTTCAATCGAACGCAGCGCCTGATCGACGCTCGCGGCGGTGTCGACGTGGCGCGCGCCGAGATCGAGCAGGATGACCTCCGCCGCCATGGCGATGATCAGATTGTCCTCGACGATCAGCGCTGTGTCGGACAGCCGCGGGCGGCTGGACTGCTGCTCTTCGACGCGCATGGCGGCTCCTGCTATTGATGGCACGAATTCCACGAAATTTGCGGGGATGACGAACTTCGCCTGCACGCCCAGCAGATCGAAGCGGATCTCGGCATCGCCCTTGAGATCGAACGGCACCGAGCGCTCGATGATCGTGGTGCCGAAGCCCCGCCGCGACGGCGGCTGCACCGGCGGGCCGCCGCTTTCCTTCCATTCGATCACCAGGCTCGACGAGGGATCGAGACGCCAGACCACTTCGACGCTGCCGGTGGAATCGGCGAGCGCGCCATATTTGGCGGAATTCGTCATCATCTCGTGGACGACGAGAGCCAGCGTGGCAAACGCCTTGGGATCGAGCGCGACGTCAGGCCCGCCCATCTTGACCCGGTCTGCACGCGCCCCGAGATAGGCGCCGGCCTCGGATTCGACGAGGGTCCGCAGCGCCACCGGCGCCCAGTTCAGATTGGTGATCTGGTCGTGGGCGCGCGCCAGAGCCTGGATGCGGCCGCCGAGAACGCTGGCGAACTCCTCGACGCTCGTCGCGGTATCCTTGCTCTGCGCCACCAGCGCGCGGACCAGGCTCAGGATATTACGGACGCGGTGGTTGAGCTCGGCGATCATCAGCTCCTGCCGCTCCTGCGCGCCGCGGCGCTCGCGCGCGGCGAGGTCGGATAATTGCAGGATCACTTCCAGCAGTGTGACGCGCAGGCTCTCGGCGATGCGGATGTCGGCCACCGACCACGGCTTCGACTGGCCGGCCACCGTCTCCTGCCAAAGCTCGAAGCTCTTGCGCGGCGTCAGCCGTGGTCCGTTCGGACCTTCATCATAGACCTTGTCGGGGGCGCCGGCCCAGTTCACGGACCGCATGACCTCGCGGCGGAAAAAGATCAGGCAATCACGCGGGGTTCGCGAGATCGGAATGGCGAGAAAACCCGCCGCACGGTCGCGGAAGGACTGGCCGGCGGCATAAACCTTGGCTATCTCGGCGCTCGCCAGGATCCGCCCCGGCGAGGTCCGGTTGATGAACGCGACGAGGTCCTTCACTTCGTCCTCGGTCGGCGTGTCTCCTTGAAGCGCGATCTTGTTATCCGACCACACCGCGACGCCGTCGCAGTCGATCATCTTGCGATAGTCGCCGAGGAAGTCGACGATGGCGCGGCGGCTGTGCTCATGCGCGGCCGCGATCTCGATTAACCGCTCCTGAACCTGGTGGGCACGGGCTTCATAGGCGACGTCGCCCTCGCGCTCGCGCCCCTCGACGATCCAGGAGAACATCTGCCCGAACAGCTCGGAGGCCGTACGTTTGTCGAATGAGATGTAACGCGGTGAATAATGATGGCAGGCAAACAGCCCCCACAGCTTGCCGTCGCGCAGGATCGACACGGACATCGATGCGGCGACGCCCATGTTGCGCAGATATTCGATGTGAATCGGCGAGACCGAGCGCAGCACGCTCATCGAGAGGTCGAGCAGCCCGGCATTGTGCGTCGCCGTGGACGTCAACGCCGCCGGCACGGCATTGACGTCGGCGATGATACGCAGCCAGTTGCGTTGGTAGAGCGCACGGGCCTGCCTCGGGATGTCGGAGGCGGGATAACGTAGACCGAGGAAGGATTCCAGTCCGGCCTCCGCGGTCTCGGCGATCACCTCGCCCGATCCGTCCGGGTGAAACTGATAGACCATCACCCGGTCGAAGCCAGTCAGCGCCTTGAGCTGGCGAGCCGCCTCGCGCGCGAGATCGCTCATGCCGCGCGTCTTGCGGATCCGGTCGAGCATCAGACGGACGAGCTCGCCGGAATTGACGCCCGGCTCGTGGACGCTCGGCTCCGCCTCGATGATGAGATAGACGCCGGAGAAATGGATCGAGAGATCGTATTGCGGCTTGCCGGCCTGGAGCTCGATACCGAACAGGCGCTCGGTCGCATCCGGCCCGCTCAAATGATCGACGCGGCTGCGGATGGTCTCGACGGCCGCTTCGGAGATGACGGTCGCCAACGGTCGCTGGAGGAGGTCGGCAATTTCGCTTCCGAGAAAGCTGCCGACATTGTCCGAGGCCATGCAGATCGTGAAATCCGAGAGGACGACGAGCATGAAGCCGAACGGCTGCACGCTGCCCGGAATGTGGATGGGCTCGCGATCGCAATTGGTGAGATTGACGGCCTCGTTCATGCGCGATCCGCCGCCTGCTCAAACGCGGCGAACGCCATCCGCGCCGCCGCGATCACCTCGACCTCGTCGCAGACCTCGCTTTCGAGCTTCGACAGGAAGCTTTGCCAGAGCCGTTTGCCTGTCCCGTGGCGGAGATAGAGGGTGGCCGCACCGATGCGCGGATCGACGGCCTCCGTGACCTCTTTCAGCAGGAACTTGGCCCCGAGCCGGGAGCCCTCCAGCACATACATGGTCCCGAGCAGGCCACCGGGCGTCAGCGGCGGCACCGACACGGAAGACGTCGCATCGCCGCCGAGCCGTCCGAGATCGGCCGTGATCGCCGCACTGCGCGACCGATCCGGCCAGTCGGGAAACATGCTGGCGACGCCAGCCGCCTCGAGCGCGGCTTCGAGCGGAAGCAGCGCGCCGGCGCTGGCTTGGAGAAAGCGGCGATAGCCCGTCAGAACGGTAAGATCAAATGACGACAATTGCGCATCGAGCTCCCGGTGCGCAGCTGCGGTTGCATCTCTTAGTCGGTCACGAAGTCCAGGGAAGCCCGGGTTCACCTGCGTCGAGACGTCCGAAACCCCAGCCAGCATGAAATTCCCAAACACGCGCAGTGTCGGGGGCGCGATTGCCCCGGAAGCGAAGAAAACGCCGGCGGAACCCAAAAGGTTCCACCGGCGCTGGAGAATCTGAGCAGCGAACGGACCATGCCCACGCGCGTCTATGTCCGGCGGTGGGGCTTGTACAGCTCGTACGTGATCTCGGCCCTGGTCATCCCGCAGTCCGGAAGCTCCCGGTCGGTCATCGCAGCGAGTTGAGCCCGGGCCCGGGATCGTTCGCGCTTGTTCCGGAGCATCTCGACCAGAGCCTGCCAGGCCCGCATGACCTTCGCCGGCTCGGCCCGATGACACCGGCCGGCGGAGGTGGTGCTCACTCTCCTCAGCTCGCAGCTCTCTCCGGCGCCTGCGGAAAAGGACCGAGCGCCCTCTCCGTCAGGATCGAGTCACAGTACTCGCGGATTTCCTTGATCTTGCCGTCCGCGAGACGAAACACCAGGCAATAGTCATTGTCGTAGCGCACGCCCTCAGGCGTGACATTGTCGCCCTTGGCCTCCACGACGACCACGTCGCCGTCGGCGATGAAGCGGTGCGCGACCGTGCGCGTGCGGTCGCGCAGGCGGGTGCGCACATAGCCGTGCAGATCGCCAAGGATCGCCTCCTTGCCCGAAAAGGTGCGCGACCAGGAATATTGGCCGGTGACGACCCATTTGGCATCCTCGGCAAGGCTTGCGGCGAACAGGGCGCGATCGCGCGCGGCCGGATCGGGATCGGCGGCGGCGGCGAAAATATCCTGCATCAGTTTCTTGTTGGCGGCAGCGCTCATGGCGGCATCTCCGTTTGGTGAGAACACGGAGATCATCGCCGCGCGATGATAATTCTTCAAATCGATAGAGAATATGATATCTATTCGTTTGATGAATTTGAATTCGCTCGACCTCAATCTGCTGACGGCCCTCGACGCCCTGCTGCGCGAGGCCAGCGTCAGCCGTGCCGCCATGCGGATCGGGCTATCGCAACCGGCGACGAGCCACGCGCTGCAGCGCCTGCGCGACATCTTCGGCGATCCGCTGCTGGTGCGCACCGGCGCGCGGATGGAGCTGACGCCGCGGGCGCAGACCCTGCGCGCGCCGCTCGCCCAGGCGCTCGACCAGGTGCGCGGACTGTTCGCGCCAGACGATTTCGATGCGGCACGCAGCGAGCGGCAATTCCGCCTGATGATGCCGGATCTGGCGGTCGAGCTATTGATGCCGCCCTTGATGGAGAAGGTGACACGGGCCGCGCCCAATGTCCGCATCGACGTGGTGCCGTGGCGGGGACCTGCGATTTTCCACGCCGAGTTCGCCCAGACCATCGACGTCGTGATCTCGATCGGCAATGCCTTCAAGGGCTTCCACCGCCAATTGCTCTACACCGACAGCGATGCGCTGGCGGTGCGGCGCGGCCATCCGATGGGCGCGAAGCTGAAACGGCGCGAGACGTTCCTGGCGGCACGCCACGTCGGCGTGATCATTCGCGGCAGCAACGAGGATTTGATCGACACCTGGCTGCGCGCCAAGGGCATCGAGCGCCATATCGCGCTGGTGGTGTCAGGCTATCTCGAAGCGCTTCACGTCGCCGCCCGGACCGACCTCGTCGCCTTCGTACCGCGCCGCCTCATCGCAGCGCTGTCGAAACAGCTCGGCCTCGTTGCAGTGACACCGCCGCTCGACCCGGGGATCGACGAGCAGTTCATGTTCCATCCCACCCGTGCGCAGATGGACCCCGGCTCGATCTGGTTGCGGCGGCTGATGCTGGAGACGGGGCGCGAGTTGGAGAAGCGGAGGACCTTGTAGGGTGGGCAAAGCGAAGCGTGCCCACCATCTGTCGCGATCGGAAAGAGATCGTGGGCACGGCGCTGCGCGCCTTTGCCCACCCTACGAGAGCCGGGCCCTCACGCCTTCTGCGCGGCCATTACCTTTGCCACGGCGGGGCGGTCGGACATGCGCTTGAAGTGATCGGCGATCTTCGGCGTCGCGTTGATGTCGACGCTGTCGCCTTCGAGCCAGGTTGAGAGCGTGTAGAGATAGGGATCGCAGATCGTGAACTGATCGCCCATCACCCAGGGCCCCCGGAACATCTTCTGTTCGATCAGGGAAAAGCAGGCCGCCATGGTCTTCGGCACCATCGCCTTCATGTCTGCGAACGAGCTCTCCTGCGTCGCCCAGCGCGCGCCGCGCATCTTGTGGGCGTGGTTGATGTGCACGGTCGAGCAGAGATAGGAGTTGAACGATTGCACCTGGGCGAAGTCGAAGGGATCGTCGAGCGGCGCGAGCTTCGTCTTGGGAAACGTCTGCGCGAGGTAGGCCAGCATCGCCGGCGTCTCGGTGAGGACGCCGCGATCGGTCACCAACGCCGGCACGCGGCCCTTCGGGTTGATCGCGAGATAGTCCGGGCTGGTCTGCTGGTTGTCCTTGAAGCTCAGCCGTTCGGCCGTGTAGTCGGCGCCGGCTTCCTCCAGGGTGATGTAGGTGGCGAGCGCGCAGGTGCCGGTGGCGTAGTAGAGCTTGAGCATGGCGGACCTCATGGGGAAAAGTCGAGGTTAACGGGCCCCCGCCGCGCCGTCCATAGGCGAACTCTTCGCAGTTGCCCACCGCCACCCTGCTATGCGAAGACGCGTGAATTGGAGGGGGATCTTGTCATGACCGTACTCATCGCCGGTGGCGGCATCGGCGGGCTGACGCTCGCGCTCAGCCTGCACGGAATCGGCGTTCCCGTAAAAGTGTTCGAGAGCGTCGCCGAGTTGAAGCCGCTCGGCGTCGGCATCAACGTACTGCCGCATGCGGTGCGTGAGCTGATCGAGCTCGGTCTGATGGACAAGTTGGACGCCAGCGGTGTCCGCACACGCGAGCTCGCCTATTTCTCCAAGCACGGCAAGCCGATCTGGAGCGAGCCGCGCGGGCTGGAAGCCGGCTACAAATGGCCGCAATTCTCGATCCATCGCGGCACTTTGCAACAGCTCCTGCTCGACACCGCGGTCGAGCGACTCGGCCGCGACAACATCCTCACCAGCCACCATTTGGCCGGTTGGACCGAGACGGCCAATGGCGTGCGCGCCGACTTCATCGACCGGGCAGCCGGCAAGGCCGCAGGGACGTACGACGGTGCGATCCTGATCGCCGCCGACGGCATCCATTCCGCCGCGCGCGAAAAGCTCTATCCCAATGAAGGCCCGCCGATCTGGAACGGCCGCATCCTCTGGCGTGGCGTCACGCCGTCCAAGGCCTTCCTCACCGGCCGCACCATGATCATGGCCGGGCACGAGATCCTGAAATTCGTCTGCTATCCGATCAGCAAGGCGCCGGACGCGTCCGGCAATCACCTGATCAACTGGGTCGCCGAGCGCCACATGCCCCCGACCTATCAGTGGCGGCGCGAGGACTATAACCGCACCGCGCGGCTGGAGGAGTTTCTGCCCTGGTTCGAGAGCTGGCAGTTCGACTGGCTCGACGTGCCCGGCCTGATCAGGAACTGCCCGCACGCCTACGAATATCCGCTGGTGGACCGCGATCCGGTCTCGCGATGGACCTTTGGCAAGGTCACGCTGATGGGCGATGCCGCGCACCCGATGTACCCGATCGGATCGAACGGCGCCTCGCAGGCGATCCTCGATGCCCGCACCATCACCCGCGAGATCCTCGCGCACGGACCGACGACCGCGGCGCTGCTCGCCTATGAGGCCGAGCGCCGGCCCGCCACCACCGACCTCGTCCTGCTCAACCGCAAGAACGGCCCCGAGCAGGTGATGCAGCTCGTCGAGGAACGCGCGCCCGACGGCTTTGAGGTGGTCACCGACGTGCTGTCGCAAAAGGAGCTGGAGGACATCGCGGCCAACTACAAGCGCGTCGCGGGATTCCAGGTGGAAGCGCTGAATGCCAAGCCGCCGATCGTGAGCAAGGACGCGCGGGCGGGAGCTTAGGATTTCGCACGAAGCGGGATGCGCATGGATGCGCCCTCGCCCCTTGTGGGAGAGGGCAGCGACGCAGGCAAACACAAGCTCGCTTGGGTGAGGGGTATGTCTCCCCGCGTTCAACTCGCGATGAGAGTTCGCGGAGAGATACTCCTCATCCGGCGCTTCGCGCCACCTTCTCCCGCAAGGGGAGAAGGGAAGAGGAGCGGCCTATTTCCCCACCACCCTCGCCGCCTCCAGCAATCGCTCGCTCGCGCTTGCCGTTGCCAGCACCGTGCCGTCTTCGGCCATCAGCTTCGCCTCGACGAACGCAATGGTCTTGCCGAGCTGCGTCACTGTCGCTTCGCCAATGATCGTCCCGGGCTTGGCGGGACTGAGGAAGTTCACCGTCATGCTGATGGTGGTGGTGTAGAGCCGGCCCTCGCTCATCACCAGCACGGCCGGACCCATGGTGTCGTCGAGCATGGCCGAGAGCATGCCGCCCTGGATGAAGCCGGCCGGATTGCAGAACTCCGGCTTGCCCTCGAAGGCGAGCTTGATCCAGCCTTCCTCCGGACGGGCATCGAGCAGACGCCAGCCGAGCAATTCGGCGCAGGGCGGCCGTGGAAAGTTGTCGAGCGCGGTCTTGACCATTGGCAGCCTCCGTTCGCAATGCCCTAGCGTAGCGCTGCTGCCAGCGTGCTGTCAGGAGGATCGCCCCGGCGACAGGTCCAGCGCGTGCGCGATCACCTTCCGCATGACGTTGGGCAGTGCTTCACCGGCAAGGGTCGCGGTCGGCACCCACCGCATGCCCTCCGGCGCGCCCATGCCCGCCTCCGCCTTCGCCGTATAGACCACCAGCTCCAGCGGAAAATGCGTGAACACGTGGGTGACGACGCCCACCTTGCGCTGCCAGCGTGACAATCCCTTCAGCGCGGGCGCCTGCCGCTTCGCCGTCGCGTCGTCTTGGCCGGCGAGCCAGTCCGAGCCCGGCACTTCCGTCATGCCGCCGAGCAGCCCCTTTTCGGGACGGCTGCGCACGAGCAGCTCGCCGCCGCGTGTGACGACAAAGGCGGCGCCGCGCCGCAGCGTGCCACTCTTCTTCGGCGCCTTGCGCGGAAAGCTCTCCTGCGTGCCCTGCAGCCGCGCCGTGCAATCCTCGCTCAGCGGACACAGCGAGCAGGCCGGCTTTTTCGGCGTGCAGATCGAGGCGCCGAGATCCATCAGCGCCTGCGCGCTGTCGCCGGCGCGGGAGTTTGCAAGCAGCGTCGCCGCCAGTTGCTGGATCAAAGGTTTCGCCTGCGGGAGTTCATCTTCAACCGCAAAGAGCCGCGACACCACGCGCTCGATATTGCCGTCGACCGGCATGGTGTGGCGATCGAAGGCGATCGCCGCGATCGCCGCCGCCGTGTAGGGCCCGATGCCCGGCAGCGCACGCAGCCCCTCCTCCGTATCGGGAAAGCTGCCGCCATGCTCGCGCGTCACAGCGACCGCGCAGGCGTAGAGATTGCGCGCACGCGAATAATAGCCGAGCCCGGCCCACATCCGCAGCACGTCGTCCTGCGAGGCGTTGCCGAGTGCCGCGACATCAGGCCAGCGCGCCACGAATTTTTCGAAATAGGGACCGACCGCCTTCACCGTGGTCTGCTGGAGCATGATCTCCGACAGCCAGACGCGGTAAGGATCCGATGCCTCTCCAGGCGCCGCGCGCCAGGGCAATCGGCGGCGGTGGCGATCGTACCAGGCAAGCAGGAGCGTCGGGCGCGATGATGCTTTCGAGGGGGCGGGTTCCGGCCTGGCCTTGAGGGCAGATTTGGGGCTCATGCTCTCACCCTAACGGCGTTACGCCGATCTCTCCACGTCAGGCCCGCGCTCGGCGCAGGCATCCACGTCTTTTCTTCGCAGGAGAACGTGGCCGGCCTTCGCCTCGCCGAAGCGGCTTCGGCCGCGCAGGCGCGACAAGCCCGGCCATCACGGGCCGCGGGGCCTGTGGCCCACCCGACGAAGTGCTATAAGGGCCCATGTCCAAATTCCCTCCCAAACCCGGTCCGATCAGCGCCAAGCCGCTCGGCATCCTGCTCAACGACGTCTTTGCCGAGGCCTATGCCAAGCAGGGCTTTGCGGCGCGCGAGCTGGTGACGCGGTGGGCGCAGATCGCCGGGCCGGAGATCGCAGCTCATGCCGAGCCGCTGAAGATGCAATGGCCGCGGCCGGTGGAGGGCCAGCCGCAGGAGCCGGCGACGCTGGTGCTGCGGGTCGAGGGGCCGATGGCGCTGGAGATCCAGCATTCCGCCGACGTGATCCTGGAGCGGGTCAACCGCTTCTTCGGCTGGAGCGCGGTCGGCAAGCTGGCCTTCCGGCAGGCCCCCCTGTCGCGGCCCCGGGTCCGGAAGAGCCCCGGTCCGCCAGACCCCAAGAGCGTCGCCAAGGTAGCCGAGGGCCTGGGGGACATCGAAGATGAAGAGCTGAAGACGGCGCTTGCGCGGCTCGGGGCCGCCATCAAGCGAAATTGAGCCTTATTTCGCGGCCAATCTGGACCTGTCCTGACCGCTCGCCATTGCCTCAATCGACGTTTCAAGCTAGCGACAGGCCGCCCGGGAAAGATAGATCCCTGGGGCGACATTTTTGCCAAATCTGGAGCCGACCGTGATCATCACCCGCCGCGCCTTCACCACGATGCTGTCGCTGACCGGGCTTGCCGCGGTCGCCGGGTTCTCTCCTCTGCGCTTCATCTCCGAAGCCATGATCCCTGAAGCAATGGCGCAGTCCGCAGGCGATGTGGCCAAGCCGGTGTCACTTCCCGACATGGCGCTTGGCCCGAACGATGCCGCCGTCACGATTACCGAATACGCCTCGATGACCTGCCCGCACTGCGCGGCCTTCAACGAGCAGGTGTTCCCCAAGCTCAAGAAGGAATACATCGACACCGGCAAGGTGCGTTACATCTTCCGCGAGTTCCCGCTCGATATCAAAGCCGCCGCCGGCTCGATGCTGTCGCGCTGCATCGCCAATGGCGACGCGCCGAAATACTTCGCGGTCACCGACATGCTGTTCCGCCAGCAGAACGACTGGGTGATGAAGAACACCACGGAGACCCTGACGCGGATCGGCAAGCAGGCCGGCCTCACCCAGCAGCAGGTCGAAGCCTGCCTGAAGGACCAGGCGCTGCTCGACAAGATCGCCGCCGACCAGAAATATGCCAGCGAGGTGCTGAAGGTGGATTCGACGCCGACCTTCTTCATCAACGGCGAGAAGATCAAGGGCGAAGCCTCGTTCGAGGATTTCGCCAAGAAGATCAATCCGCTGCTGAAGAGCTGATTCGCGCGCGACAATCCTGATTCGCGCATCTGAGGCCGTATCTTTCCCGGCATAAATCCCTTGGGAAAAGCGGCTTTCGCCGGTTGCCCTCACGGCACACCGCGGCCATTGTCCAGCCGCATGAGGCGCCTCGCGCGACTCACCCAGAGAGCGACATTGCCTTCCATGGTATTGTCCCGGCAGGGGGATTCGCGCCTGCCAACAGAGATGCGTGCTTATGAAAATCACCCGCCTGCGCCTTCACGGCTTCAAGTCCTTCGTTGAGCCGACCGACTTCGTCATCGAGCCCGGCCTGACCGGCGTGGTCGGCCCCAACGGCTGCGGCAAGTCGAATCTCGTCGAGGCGCTGCGCTGGGCGATGGGCGAGACCTCCTACAAGAGCTTGCGCGCCGCCGACATGGACGCGGTGATCTTCGCCGGCTCCGGCAACCGCCCCGCGCGCAACCATGCCGAAGTGACGATGACGATCGACAACGCCGATCGCACCGCGCCGGCGGCGATGAACGACAGCCAGCTCCTCGAAATCTCCCGCCGCATCGAGCGCGAAGCGGGCTCGGTCTACCGCATCAACGGTCGCGACGTGCGCGCCCGCGACGTGCAAATCCTGTTCGCGGATGCCGCCACCGGCGCGCGTTCGCCGGCGCTCGTCCACCAGGGCAAGATCGGCGAGATCATCCAGGCCAAGCCCGAGCAGCGCCGCCGCGTGCTGGAAGACGCCGCCGGCGTCGCCGGCCTGCACGCGCGCCGCCATGAAGCCGAGCTGCGGCTGAAGGCGGCTGAAACCAACCTCACCCGTGTCGAGGACGTGATCGGCCAGCTTGCAGGGCAGATGGAAGGCCTGAAGAAGCAGGCCCGCCAGGCGGTGCGCTATCGCGAGGTCGCCGCCAAGGTCCGCAAGGCCGAAGCCACCCTGTTCCATCTGCGCTGGATCGGCGCCCATGCCGACGTCAACGAATCCGGCCAGACCCACGATCTCGCCGTCCGCGAGATGGCCGAGCGCACCCAGCACCAGGCCGAAGCCGCCCGCATCCAGGCGATCCGCGCCGCCGAAATGCCGGCGCTGCGCGATGCCGAAGCGCGCGCCGCTGCCGGGCTGCAGCGCCTGACCAATGCCCGCGAGCTGCTCGACCGCGAGGAAGAGCGCGCCAAGGAACGCGTCGCCGAACTCGAGCGCCGCCTCGCCCAGTTCGAAGGCGACATCTCCCGCGCCCAGCAGCAGACCATGGATGCCGACGTCGCGCTGCAGCGGCTCGACACCGAAGATTCCGAGCTGAAGGAAGAGATCAAGTCGCGCGTCGAGAAGCGTTCCGGCGTCGACGAGCGCGTCGGCGAAGCCGAAGCGGTGCTGACCGAGACCGAGCAGCAATTCGCCGAGCTCACCACCGCGCTCGCCGACCTCACCGCCAAGCGCAATCAACTCGAAGCCAACGTCCGCACCCACCGCGACAAGCTTGCCCGGCTCGACCAGGAGATCGCGAATGTTGCCGCGGAAGAGCAGAAGCTTGCCGCCGAGACCGGCGGCTTCGGCGATCTCGACGAGCTGACGGCCGCGGTCGAGACCGCCGAGCAGACGCTGGCGGCCTCGGAGGCCGCGGCGCAGGCCAGCGAAGCCGCGCACGTCGCGGCGCGCCAGACGCTGGAATCTTCGCGCTCGCCGCTGGTCGAGGCCGACAAGCGCGCGCAGCGGCTCGAAACCGAGGCGCGCACGATCTCCAAGATTCTCAACGGCGAAACCAAGAATCTGTGGCCGCCGATCATCGACGGCATCACCGTCGACAAGGGCTTCGAAAAAGCCATCGGCGCCGCGCTCGGCGACGATCTCGACGCGCCGGTCGATCCGTCGGCGCCGATGCGCTGGACCAATGTCGGACACACCGAGGCCGATCCGGAGCTGCCCGAAGGCGTCACCCCGCTCGCAAACCACGTGCAGGCGCCGGCCGAGCTGGCGCGCCGCCTGGCCCAGATCGGTGTGGTGCCGCGCGAGCGCGGCGCCGAGCTGGTCTCGCAGCTCAAGACCGGCCAGCGGCTGGTCTCGCCCGAGGGGGACGTCTGGCGCTGGGACGGCTTTGTCGCGGCCGCTCACGCCCCGACCGGTGCCGCGCGGCGCCTTGCCGAGCGCGCTCGTCTCGTCGACATCGAGAACGAGCTGGAGCAGGCCCGCATCGACGCGCAGATCAAGCGCCAGGAGCTGGAGAACGCCGAGTCCGAGCTGCAGATGGCGGCCAGCACCGAAGGCGCGAGCCGCGAAGCCTGGCGCGCCGCGCAGCGCGAGCTCAACGTCGCGCGCGAGCGCCATGCCAATGCCGAGCGAGAGATCAGCCGCCACGCCGCACGCAAGGCAACGCTGTCGGAAGCGCACAGCCGCCTCGCCGCCGACCGTGCCGAAGCCGAAGCTGCCTATGAATATGCCGAAGCCGGCATCTCCGAGCTGCCGTCGAGCGAGGATACCGAGACCCGTCTCGCCGCCGTCCGCAGCGACATCGAAGGCCATCGCCGCATGGCCGCCCAGGTCCGCGCCGAGGCGCAGGCGCTGGCCCGTGAAGCCGAGCTCGCCGATCGCCGCGTGCAGGCGATCCTGGCCGAGCGCAACGAGTGGCAGAACCGCAAGGAGAGCGCGGCCTCTCATATCGACACCATCCAGGCTCGCATCGCCGAGCTCACGATCGAGCGCAGCGAGCTCGAAAACGCGCCGCAAGTGTTCGCCGAGAAGCGCAGCGCGCTGATCACCGAGATCGAATACGCCGAAAACGACCGCCGCATGGCCGCCGACGCGCTTGCCACCGCGGAGACCGCGATGGCCGAGACCGACCGCGTTGCCAAGCTGACCCTCGAGGCGCTCTCCAGCTCGCGCGAGGCCACCGCCCGCGCCGAGGAGCGCATGGAAGGCGCGCGGCGCCGGCTCGAGGACATCGAGCGCGAGATCCGCGACATGCTCGAGGTCGAGCCGCAGGCCGTCGCCGGTCTCGCCGAGCTCGAGCCCGGTGCCGAGCTGCCGCCGCTGCACGACATCGAGGAAGATCTCGAAAAGATGCGCCGCGACCGCGAGCGCCTCGGCGCCGTCAATTTGCGCGCCGAGGAAGAGCTGCGCGAGGTCGAGACCCAGCACACCGGTTTGGTCACCGAGCGCGACGACCTGGTCGAAGCCATCAAGCGGCTGCGCCAGGGCATCCAGAGCCTCAACAAGGAGGCGCGCGAGCGGCTTCTGACCTCGTTTGAGGTCGTCAACAACCACTTCAAGCGCCTGTTCGTCGAGCTGTTCGGCGGCGGCGAAGCCGCGCTGCATCTGATCGAGAGCGACGACCCGCTCGAAGCCGGTCTCGAAATCATCGCAAAGCCCCCGGGCAAGAAGCCGCAGACGCTGTCGCTGCTCTCGGGCGGCGAGCAGGCGCTGACCGCCATGGCGCTGATCTTCGCGGTGTTCTTGACTAACCCTTCGCCGATCTGCGTGCTGGACGAAGTCGACGCGCCGCTCGACGACCACAACGTCGAACGCTACTGCAACCTCTTGCACGAGATGACCGGCTCGACCGATACGCGCTTCATCATCATCACGCACAACCCGATCACGATGGCGCGGATGAACCGTCTGTTCGGCGTCACCATGGCCGAGCGCGGCGTGTCGCAACTGGTGTCGGTAAGCCTGTCAGAGGCCGTGGACATCCTCGACCAGAACGTGGCTTGACGTGGCTGTCATTCCGGGGCTCGCGCAGCGAGAACCTGGAATCCATTTCTCGACCGAGTCTGCCGCGCGATGGATTCCGGGTTCGATGCTGCGCATCGCCCCGGAATGACGGTGGGCATAGATGATCTCCCCCACCCTCCCCGCCGAATTGAAAGCCGCACTCGACGGCAAGCTGCAGTGCTTCTCGCGCACCGACGCGGCACAGCGCTCGCAGAAGATCTCGACCACCTACCGCGCAGGCGGTACGTCCGGCACGATCAAGTCCGAGGCTGATGGCCTCGCCTATGCCCTCGCGCGCATGCCGGCGACCTACGCGGCCGTGGCCGCCAGCTTGAACGCGCTGACCGAGATCGCACCAGACCTCGCCCCGGAAACGTTGCTCGACGTCGGCGCGGGCCCGGGTACCGCGAGCTGGGCGGCCGCGGAAGCCTTCCCGTCGCTGCAGGATTTCACCCTGCTCGACGCCAACGCCACGCTGAGCCGGCTGGCGCTCGACCTCGCGCGCGACAGCACGCGTCTTGGAGAGTGTCGCTATCTGCCGGGCGATGCCGGCGGCAACCTCGCTGAAGTCTCGCAAGCTGATCTCGTCATCGCCAGCTACATCATCGGCGAACTCAGCGAGAGCGATCAGCGCAAGCTCGCCCAGGCGATGTGGGCGAAAGCACGCCACGCCCTGCTCGTGATCGAGCCCGGCACGCCCGCGGGCTATGCCCGCATCCTCGCGCTGCGCCAGCAGCTGGTCACGGCCGGCGCTTACGTCGCCGCACCCTGCCCGCACGAAAGGCCCTGTCCGCTCCTCGCGCCCGACTGGTGCCATTTCTCCCAGCGCCTGCCGCGCTCGCAGGCGCACCGCCAGATCAAGGGGGCCGAGGTGCCGTTCGAGGACGAGCGCTTCATCTACGTCGCCCTGACCCGCACGGCGCCCGAGAGCCGCGCCGCGCGCGTGCTGGCGCCGCCGGATGTCGGCAAGGCCGAGATCACGGCCAAGCTCTGTACCGAGAGCAGCGTCGCGCTGACGAAAATCCCGCGCCGCGACAAGCCGGCCTATGCAAGCGCCCGGCGTTGGCGCTGGGGCGACGCGGTTGTTGCCGAAAGTTAACCCCGTTCAGGCCTTCGGCTTGAACTCGGATGGCTCCTCGTCAGACCAAATCCTACCTCCCCTCCGCGACGGGCTCTCGCTCCACGCCAATTTGGTCTACCCTAGCACCCGCCTTCTTCCCTCTTCAGGAGTTCTCCATGTCGACCGGCTGGATCGTTCTCGGCGTCATCGTCGTCCTCGCGCTGTTCGCCTTCAGCGCCTATAACCGCCTGGTGGCGCTGAGCCAACGCGTCGGCCAGGCCTTTGCCGACATCGACGTGCAGCTCAAGCAGCGTCACGATCTGATCCCGAACCTGGTCGAGACCGTGAAGGGCTATGCCTCGCACGAACGCGGCACGCTCGACGACGTCATCAAGGCGCGCAATTCGGCGATGTCAGCCCAGGGGCCGTCGCAGGTATCCGCCGCGGAGAACCAGCTCTCGGGTGCGCTCGGCCGGCTGATCGCGCTCTCGGAGGCCTATCCGGATCTCAAGGCCAACGCCAATTTCCAGCAGCTCGCATCCGAGCTCTCCGACCTCGAGAACAAGATCGCGGCGAGCCGCCGCTTCTTCAACAACGCGGTCCAGGAATACAACACCGGCATCCAGCAGCTGCCTGCCGCGCTGTTCGCAGGCATGTTCGGCTTCACCAGGAAGGACTTCTTCGATCTCGGCGCCAGCCGCACCGAGGTCGAGGCGACACCGCAGGTGAAGTTCTGATTGCTTGAGCATGCCCATCATTTCTTTCCGTCATTCCGGGGCGATGCGTAGCATCGAACCCGGAATCTCGAGGTTCCGGGTTCACGCCTTCGGCGCGCCCCGGAACGACGGATTTTGATAAAGACGCGTCATGGCCGCGTATGGTCTCTACACGCATATCGCCTCGAACAAGTTTCGTTCGATGCTGCTGCTCGCCGGCCTGTTCATGCTGGTCTACGTGCTGGTCTACGTGCTGGTCTACGTGCTGGTCTATGCCGGCGCGCTGCTCGCCGAAGTTCTCATCGACAGCAACCGGACCGTCGCCTTCTACCTGAGCCACGCCTTCCAGGATCTGAAAATCGCTGCCCCCGTTGCGACAATCGTGGCGGCGGTCTGGATCGTGATCGCCTATTTCTTCCACCAGTCGATGATCGATGCGGTGACCGGTGGCCACGGCGTCACCCGGCAGGAGGAGCCGCGGCTCTACAATCTGCTCGAAAACCTCTGCATCTCGCGCGGCATCACCATGCCGAAGCTGAAGATCATGGAGAGCCCGGCACTGAACGCGTTCGCGACCGGCCTCAATCCCAGGCAATATTCCATCACCGTCACCACGGGTCTGCTCGATGCGCTTGATGACAAGGAGATCGAGGCCGTGCTCGGCCACGAGCTGACCCACATCAAGAACGGCGACGTACAGTTGATGGTGGTCGCCGTCATCATCGCCGGCGTGGTCGGCTTCTTCGGCGAATTGTTCTTCCGCCTGTTCACGAATCTCAATTGGAGCTCCGGCTCCGGCGGCTCATGGTCCTCGGGCTCCTCCTCCTCGTCGCGGTCGTCCTCCTCGTCGAGCGAGGGAAAAAGTTCCGGTGGCGGCGCGGTGATCGTGATCATCATCGCGATCGTGCTGATCGTGGTGGCCTGGCTGCTGTCCCAGGTGGTGAAGCTCGCGCTGTCCCGCTCGCGCGAATATCTCGCCGACGCCGGCTCCGTGGAGCTGACCAAGGATCCCGATGCGATGATCTCGGCCCTGCGCAAGATCGAGAATCGCGGCGAGCTGCCCGGCGCGACCTCGGCCGTCATGGAGCTCTGCGTCGACAATCCCCGCGAGGGCTTTGCCGACCTGTTCGCAACCCATCCTTCTGTGCAGTCCCGGGTCGATGCACTGGTCAAGTTTGCCGGCGGCCGCGATCCAGGCCCGCTGCTGCCGAGTGAGGAAACGGACGAGCCCGAGCCACCAGCCGACCAGCAGGACGCCCCGCCGCCGCGTCATGGCCCCTGGGACGATACCGACGAGCCCGCCGCTCCACCGCCCGTGCCTGCATCCGGCCCCTCCGGAACCGCGAACAGCAATCCGGTCCGCAATTCCATGGGCCCCTGGGGCCGTCATTAGGCACGCGATGTCCCGCCATCCGCGGCAGTTTCGCCGCGCTTGGGAAAAACTTCCGGAATTGCCGTATCGACGGCCTGCGGAATTGAATTCTCCCTTGTTTCTGCCATGTTCGCGCCCAACAGCAGACTCGGGACATCCTTGGGGCCATCCTCGGGACATCGATTTGGGGCCCGGCCGATCGCGACCTCGCGATCGGGGGGCGCGCGTTAGGGGACAGCAATGGCAAAGCCGGCAGTGGTTGTGGTGGGCGCGGACAAGGGCGGGGTCGGCAAGACCACGGTGTCGCGGACCTTGCTCGATTATTTCTCAGCCAACAACGTGCCCACGCGCGCCTTCGACACGGAGTCGCCCCGCGGAACCCTGAAGCGCTTCCACCCTGACATCACCGAGATCGTCGACATGACGACGACGGCCGATCAGATGAAGATCTTCGATACGCTCAACGCGACGAGCCCGTCGGTCACCGTGATCGACGTCCGCGCCGGCCTGCTCTCGCCGGCGCTCGCCTCCTTGCGCGACATCGGTTTCCTCGACGCCGCCAAGGCCGGCCAAATCACCTTTGCCGTGTTCCACATCCTCGGCCCCTCGATCGCCTCGCTGGACGAGATCGCCGAGACCGCGGGCTTCATGGGCGGCGCAAAATATTTCCTGGTCAAGAACTTCATCAACGACACCCAGTTCTTCCAGTGGGACCAGGCGACTTACCAATCGTATTTCAACCGCATCAAGGACGCGACCGAGCTGACCATCCCCAAGCTCAACGAAATGGCCTATGAGCAGGTCGAGGTGTCCTCCGTTCCGTTCCTGAAATTCGTCGCCAACAAGGGCATCAACGACGAGGCAGCGAACTATTCGTTCGTTCTGCGCGGCTATGTCCGGCACTGGCTGGCCAACGTCTGGAGCGAGTTCGACCGGATCCGCCTGACCGACATCGTCGGGTCGAAATCCGCGACCCGCAACAGCGAAAAATAGTTGCGAAGCCGGGGCTGATACGGCTGGATTGGGCGGTGAGTTGGCCTGATATAGCTGTCGATGCCCGCGACACCCGTCTACATCATCTGTTCGCCCCGCCCGCAGGTAGGAAAGACCCTGCTGGCGCGGCTCCTCAGCGAATTCCTGCTGCTCAAGAACGGCAACGTCGCGGCCTTCGACGTCAATCTGAAGGAGCCGTCGCTGCTCGACTATCTGCCGAAGGTGACCGAAACGGCCGACGTGATCGACACCTACGGCAAGATGCAGCTGATGGACCGCGTCATCCTCGATGACGGCGTTGCCAAGGTGATCGACCTCGGCTTCCACGCCTTCGACGAGTTCTTCAAGATGACCGACGAGATCGGCCTGTTGAAGGAGGCCGCGCGCCGCCATGTCGCGCCTCAGATCCTGTTCGTCGCCGACACCGACCGCGTCTCGATCCGCGCCCACGAGACGCTGCGCGGGCAGATCCCGCGCATGAACCTGATCACGGTCGACAACGAACATGTCGTGCGCGGCGAGCTGCCGGCCGCGATGGCCGGCGGCCGGCTGTTCCGCCTGCCCGCGCTGCCGGGCTTCCTCAAGACCTATATCGACCGATTGAACTTCTCCTTCACCGGCTACCTGCGCCAGGAGAAGGATGCCTCGACCGAGCTGCACCAATGGACCCGGCGCAACTACCTCGCCTTTCGTGAGCTCGAGCTCAGCCTGATCCTGCAGCGCTCCTGACGTATTTTACCCGGGTGTTATTGACAGTGGGCGGGCCTGCCGCTACTGAGTGCGCAGCAACGTCCTCAGTAAGGCCCATCCCCGTGAGCATCGACCGGAAAGCAGCGATCGCCGCCTACAAGGAGCGAAAGACCATCGCGGGCATCTTCGTCTTGCGCTGCGCGGCCTCGGGCGAGGCCTGGGTCGGCCAGGCGCCGAACCTGGAGACGATCCAGAACCGCATCTGGTTCTCACTGCGCCAGGGCAGCCACACATGCCGCAGCCTCCAGGCAGCCTGGAAGGCCCATGGCGAGACCGGCCTGACCTTTGCCGAGTGCGAGCGCCTGGAGGACGAGGAGAGCGCCTATGTCAGGAACGCGCTCCTGAAGGAGCGCATGCTGCATTGGCGGGACGAGCTGAAGGCCGAGATGATCTGACCGCAGCGGCGGCTCAGTGCCCCTCGAACGTCATCAGCGTGCGCACCGGAACGTCCATGGCGCGCAGCTTGGCGGCGCCGCCGAGCTCGGGGAGGTCGATGATGAAGCAGGCGGCGACGACGTTGGCGCCGATCTGGCGCAGCAGCTTCACCGCGCCTTCCGCGGTGCCGCCGGTGGCGATGAGGTCGTCCACCAGGATGACGCGCTCGCCGGGCTGGATCGCGTCGACATGCATCTCCATCTCGTCGATACCGTATTCGAGTGAATAGGCGATGCGCACCGTCGTGTGCGGCAGCTTGCCCTTCTTGCGGATCGGCACGAAGCCGGCCGAGAGCTGATGCGCCACCGCGCCGCCGATGATGAAGCCGCGCGCCTCCATGCCCGCGACCTTGTCGATCTTGTTGCCGGCCCAGGGATTGACGAGCTCATCGACCGCGCGGCGGAACGCGCGTGCGTCCGCCAGCAGGGTCGTGATGTCGCGGAACATGATCCCTGGCTTGGGATAGTCAGGGATGGTGCGGACGCTCGCCTTGATATCATGGTCGAAGGTCATTGGTGCCTCTCAATCAACGCGCGCATCCAGCCGGAACGCATTCTCGACAATACGTAGTCCCACCTCATTGCCGAGCGACATCAGCGATTCCGGGTGGAATTGCACGCCGGCGATCGGCAGGGTCTTGTGCTCCAGCGCCATGGCGACGCCGTCCTCGGTGCTTGCGGTGACGGACAACACCTCCGGCATGCTGTCGCGCTCTACGAAGAGCGAGTGATAGCGGCCGATGACGATCTCGTTCGGCAGATTGCGCATCAGCCGTCCGCCGCGCACCTGCACCCGCGAGGGGCGGCCGTGGGCGGGATGGGTGAGCTGCCCGAGCTCGCCGCCAAAATATTCGCCGATGGCCTGCACACCGAGACAGACGCCGAACACCGGCAGCTTCTTCTCCAGCGCCGCATCGATCGTCTTCTTGATCGCGAAATCCTCGGGGCGTCCAGGACCCGGCGACAGCACCAGCAAATCCCATGTCCTCTGCTTGAGCATGTCGAGCGCATGCACATGGCGGACCACGGTGACGCTGGCGCCGACCTGGCGGAAGTAATCGGCGAGCATGTGGACGAAACTGTCGTCGTGGTCGATCAGCAGCACCTGCTTGCCCGAACCGGTCGCATCAGGCGCAAAGGTCGACAGCGGCTTCGGCGGATCGCCGCGCAGCGCCTGGAACAGCGCGGCAGCTTTCACCTGGCACTCGCGGTCTTCGGCGGCGGGATCGGAATCGAACAGGCACGTGGCGCCGACGCGCACTTCGGCAAGCCCATCCTTCATGCGGATGGTGCGGATGGTGAGACCGGTGTTGATGCTGCCGTCGAAGTTCACCGCGCCGATCGCGCCGGCATACCAGCGGCGCGGCGAACGCTCGTGATCCTCGACGAACTGCATCGCCCACAGCTTGGGCGCACCCGTTACGGTGACCGCCCAGGCATGGGTGAGGAAGGCATCGAGCGCGTCGAAGCCGGGGCGCAGCATGCCCTCGACATGATCGACGGTGTGGAACAGCTTGGAGTAGGTTTCGATCTGCCGGCGCGCCAGCACCTTGATGGTGCCGGGGACGCAGACGCGCGCCTTGTCGTTGCGGTCGACGTCGGTGCACATGTTGAGCTCGAACTCGTCCTTCTCCGAGTTCAGCAGCTGGCGAATCTGCTCGGCATCGCCGATCGCATCGCTGCCGCGCGCGATGGTGCCTGAGATCGGGCAGGTTTCGACGCGGCGCCCGTCCGAGCGCACGAACATTTCCGGCGAGGCGGAGACGAGAAACTCGCCTTCGCCGAGATTCATCAGCGCGCCATAGGGCGACGGATTGATGACGCAGAGGCGCTGGAACACTTCCGCCGGCGAGCGATCGCAAGGCTCCGCGAACAACTGCCCTGGCACCGCCTCGAACAGATCACCGCGGGCGAAGGCGGCGCGCGCGGTCTCGACGGTGGCCTGATATTCGCCGGGCGCGTGATCGGCGAAGCCCTGGCGCGGCGTCTTCAGGTATGGGCTCTCGGCGGTCTCGCGCGGCAGGCCTGCGGTGGACTTGCCGTTCCAGGCGAAGTCGTAACTCAGCACGACGCCGCGGCCGGTGGCGCGGTCATAAGCCAGCAGGCGATCGGGCACGTAGAGCACGATGTCGCGCTGGTCGCTCTCGCGTGCACGCTTCTGTACGAGGTCCTCGATCTGGAACACGAGGTCGTAGGCGAAGGCGCCGAACAGGCCGAGGAGCCCGTCTTCATTGGCGGAGAAGGCGGCGACGAGATCGCGCACCAGCGACATCACGCTGGCACGCCGGGTGCGCTGGTCCTCCTCGACCGGCGCGTCGCCGCGGATGATGTGGCCGGCCAGGCGCGAAGCGGTCTTCTCGGAGATCACCACGCAGGGTTCGCGCAGCACGTCAGTAAGGAAGGCGATCAGCACCTGCCCGCGTGCGTTCAGCGCTTCCAGCTTGAAATTGACGCCCGTGGTCTCGAGCTTGAGAGGCGGATCGGAGAAACCGAGGTCAAAACTCTCATAGCGGCCGGGCACGGTCGTGCCCGAGGACAACACCACGCCGCGGCGGTGGTCGAGCAGGTTGATCAGGTCGTCGAGCCGATTGGCACCGCCGGTAAACTGCTCGGCCACCCGCGTGATCGCAAGTCCCGCGCGGGTCACATAGTCGCTTCGAGCCGGGAGGGCAAAGACTGTCCTGTTCATGTCGTCCTCTTACGAAACTTGCCGAGGGAACGCCACACAGGACAAACGATCAGGCCGCCGCGCTGTGCTGGCGACCTCAGACGATTTGGGAAAGGAAAATCGCACCGGCCACCTCGTCAGGAGGTGCGCCACCAAAGACGGGCTGGGCGGACGGCGGTGCTCATAGCGTGGATACTCACCATGGTCGGGAAGCGGCGTCAAGGGTGGGCGGCAGCCCGGATGGAGCGTAGCGCAATCCGGAGACGCGCCACGACGAGACAGTCCCGGATTCCGGTGCGCTCCATCCGGGCTACCAGTTGGGTCAGGCCGCGCTGGTGCCGCCGAGATGATTGGCGAAGAACTTGATCGCCCGGCCCCAGGCGAGCTCGGCGGCTTCGCGGTCGTGCACGGCCTGGCGCTGCTCGTTGACGAAGGCGTGCTCGGCGTCATAGCGGAACAGCTCCAGCGACTTGCCGGCGGCCTTCATGGCCTTTTCGAAGCCATTGACCAGCTCCGGCGTGCACCAATCGTCCTTGTTGGCGAAATGGGCCTGGAGCGGAATCTTGACGTCGGCGGGCTTGGCCGCCTGCTCGGGCGGGATGCCGTAGAACACGACGCCGGCCGCAAGCTCCGGGATCTTGGTCGCGCCGATGATGGTGACGGCGCCGCCGAGGCAGAAGCCTGTCAGCCCGACCTTGGCGCCGTTGCGCGAGAGATATTGCGTGGCGCCGCGTACCGTCTGCGTGGTGGCGTCCATGAAGTCGAGCGAGTTCATTTCCTTGTTGGCGGAATCCGTGTCGTGGTACGGCACCACCTTGCCCTTGTAGAGATCGGGCGCCAGCGCATCGAAGCCTGCCAGCGCGAAACGATCGCACAGGCCCTTGATCTGGTCCGACAGCCCCCACCATTCCTGGATCACGACCACGCCCGGCGCGTTGCCGCGCGCGGCGTTGGCCAGATAGCCCGAGGCGTCCTTGCCGTCCGGGCGCTTGAAGGTGATGGCGGTTCCCATGGTGTCCTCCGATGAGTTTTTGGGGGAGCGGTTGAGGCTATTTTGACGGCTGGAAGCGCGCGGCGCAATCCACACTCCCGTCATTCCGGGTTCGATGCTTACCCATCGCGCTGGAATGACGGACAACAAAAAAGCCCCCATCCGGGGGCTTTTTCATTTCGCTCGTCTCGTCCCGAGCCGCTCAGTGCGAGGTGGCCCAGACCTTTTTCTTGGTGAAGTACATCAGGCCGGCAAAGAGGATCAGGAACACGAAGACCTGGAAGCCGAGGCGCTTGCGCGCTTCCATGTGCGGCTCTGCGGTCCACATCAGGAACGTGGTGACGTCCTTGGCGTATTGCGCCACCGTGGCGGGCGAGCCGTCGTCGTAGGTGACTTGGCCATCGCTGATCGGCTTCGGCATCTTGATGGCATGGCCCGGGAAGTACTTGTTGTAGTAGGAGCCCTCCGGCAGGGTCACACCTTCCGGCGCCTTGTCCAGGTAGCCCTGAAGCACTGCCGACACGTAGTCCGGACCCTGCTCCTGGTATTGGGTGAAGAAGTCGATGATGAACCAAGGGAAGCCGCGCTTGTAGGAACGCGCCTTGGTGATCAGGGACAGGTCGGGTGGCGCCGCACCGCCGTTCGCGGCACGCGCTGCCTGCTCGTTCGGAAATGGCGAGGGGAAATAGTCCGCCGGCCGGCCCGCACGCTCGAACATGTCACCCGCATCGTTCGGGCCGTCCTTGACCTTGTATTCCGAAGCGAAGGCAGCCGCCTGCGCCACCGAATAGCCCGGACCGCCGGGCTCGGCGAGATTGCGGAAAGCGACGTAGGACAGGCCGTGGCAGCTGGCGCAGACTTCCTTGTAGACCTTCAGGCCACGCTGCAGCGCGCCGCGATCGAACGTACCGAAGGGGCCCGAGAACGACCATTTGTTGCCCGGAGGCTTGTCGCCGCCTTCAGCCGCTTTCGCGCTGTCGATCGAGCCCGCGAACAACGAACCGGCGAGCGCCAGCACGATCGCGGTCGAAACCATCGGCGTCGACCTGCTGCCGGTCTTGGCGAGCACCGCGTCCGAGATCGAGTTCGGAACCGGCCGCGGCTTCTCGATGCGCGCGAGCAGCGGCAGCACGATCAGGAAGTAGGCGAAATAGCAGAACGTAAGGATCCTGCCGGCGATCACGTAGATGCCCTCCGGCGGCTGTGCGCCGAGATAGCCGAGCAGGATGCAGACCGCGACGAAGATCCAGAAGAACTGCTTTGCCAGCGGACGATACTTCGACGACCTGGTCTTGGCGCTGTCGAGCCAGGGCAGGAAGCACAGGATGATGATCGCCCCGAACATTGCGATGACGCCGGCGAGCTTGTCCGGGATCGAGCGCAGGATCGCGTAGAACGGCAGGTAATACCATTCCGGCACGATGTGCGGCGGCGTCACGCCGGGGTTCGCCGGAATGTAGTTGTCGGCGTCGCCGAGATAGTTCGGCATGTAGAAGATGAACCAGGCGTAGAGCAGCATGAAGCAGGTGACGCCGAACATGTCCTTGATGGTGGCATGCGGCGTGAACGGCACCGTGTCCTTTTCCGTCTTCGGCTCGACACCGTCAGGATTGTTCTGGCCGGCGACGTGTAGCGCCCAGACGTGGAGCACGACGACGCCCGCGATCACGAACGGCAACAGGAAATGCAGCGAGAAGAAGCGGTTCAGCGTCGGGTTGCCGACCGCATAGCCGCCCCAGAGCAGCGTCACGACGCTCTCGCCGACATAGGGAATGGCGGAGAACAGGTTGGTGATGACGGTGGCGCCCCAGAAGCTCATCTGGCCCCACGGCAGCACATAACCCATGAAGCCGGTCGCCATCATCAGGAGATAGATGATGACGCCGAGGATCCACAGCACCTCGCGCGGCTCCTTGTACGACCCGTAGTAAAGGCCGCGGAACATATGGACATAGACCGCGACGAAGAACATGGAGGCGCCGACCGCGTGCATGTTGCGCAGCAGCCAGCCGTAGTTCACGTCACGGACGATCAGCTCGACCGACTTGAAGGCGAGATCGGCATGCGGCGTGTAGTGCATCGCCAGGATCACGCCGGTCAGGATCTGCATCCCCAGCATGAAGGAGAGGATGGCGCCGAAGGTCCACCAATAGTTCAGGTTGCGCGGGGTGGGATAGGCGACGAAGGAGGAGTGCATGAGACCAAAGATCGGCAGGCGCCGCTCGATCCATTGCAAGGCCGGATTGCTCGGCTGGTAGTCGGATGGTCCGCTCATGATGCGATCCTGAGGAAATAGTACGACGAGACGGCGCGAAGCTTCGGACGAAGGTCCGAGGCTCAGCCGATCTGGATTTTGGTGTCGGAAACGAACTGGTACGGCGGCACCGCCAAATTCGTGGGCGCGGGCCCCTGGCGGATGCGGCCGGACGTATCGTACTGCGAACCATGGCAGGGGCAGAAGAACCCGTCGTAATTGCCCTCATGAGCGATCGGGATGCAGCCGAGATGGGTGCAGATGCCGATCACGACCAGCCACTGCTCATGGCCGGACTTGACCCGGGCCTCGTCGGTCTGCGGATCGGGCAGGCTCGCCACGTTGACGGCGCGCGCCTCGTCGATCTGCTTCTTGGTGCGGTGGCTGATGTAGATCGGCTTGCCGCGCCAGAACACCTTGAGGTCCTGGCCTTCGGCGACCGGGCTGAGATCGACCTCGATCGGCGCACCAGCGGCGATGGTCGAGGCGTCAGGATTCATTTGGGAGATGAAGGGCCAGAGCGCAGCCGCGCCCCCTACTGCTGCAGCTGCCCCGGTTGCAACGAATAAGAAATCACGGCGTGTCGGATGGTCCGCCGAAGACGCTGTCGTCACGATTCCAACCCTTTCTTCTTATGCGACCGGTGGAACCGCTCCAGGGGGCGCCCATGAGGTCCCCGGAAAGGCTGCCGGCGCCCGCGGCCCCCCGCGGCGGCAGAACTTCGCTTATCCACCTCTAAACAGGCGAAACAGCAGTCCAGAATCGTTCTATTGGCACCCTTGCCGGGCGAGCGCAAGCCCGCTATCGGCGCGGGAGCGTGCAATGCACGAATTCCCGGGCAGGCGATGTTTTATTGAGACATTTCCGCCCCACAACCAACCGCAGCCCATGATGCAGATAGCGCTCTTCCAGCCCGACATCCCCCAGAACACCGGCACGATTCTCAGACTCTGCGCCTGCCTGGGACTGGCCGCCCATATCATTGAGCCGGCGGGGTTCCCGGTCTCCGACCGCGCGTTCCGCCGGGCGGGAATGGATTACCTCGGCCATGTCAGCATCGTCAGGCACGACTCCTGGCAGAAATTCGAGGACTGGCGCGCCTCGCACGGCTACCGCCTGCTGCTGTTCACCACCAAGGGCGCCACCGACTATCGCGATTTCCGTTACCAGATGTCGGACATCCTGCTATTCGGGCGCGAGAGCGCTGGCGTCACCGACGCGGTGGTCGAGGCCGCGGATGCGCGGCTGGTGATCCCGATCACGGCGGGGCTGCGGTCGCTCAATGTCGCCATGACCGCGGCCATGGCCGCAGGCGAGGCGCTGCGGCAGATGCGAGCCCCGCAAGTCTGACAAGGTCAAGTCCGGCAAGGATGAGGAGAGACAATTGAGTTACGCGGTCAAGGAAATCTTCCTGACCCTGCAAGGCGAAGGCGCCCATGCCGGGCGCGCGTCCGTGTTCTGCCGTTTTGCCGGCTGCAATCTCTGGAGCGGGCGCGAGGCGGACCGCATGGATGCGACCTGCAAATTCTGCGACACGGATTTCGTCGGCATCGACGGCACGCTCGGCGGCCGCTACGGCTCGGCCGCCGAGCTCGCCGACACCATCGCCGAGCAATGGACGGCAACCGCCGCCAACCGCTACGTGGTGCTCACCGGCGGCGAGCCGCTGCTCCAGGTCGACGCCGCGCTGATCGAGGCGCTCCATGCCCGCGGCTTCGAGATCGGCGTCGAGACCAACGGCACGATCGAAGCGCCGGAGGGGCTCGACTGGATCTGCGTCAGCCCCAAGGGAGGCAGCGAGCTGGTGCTGCGCCAGGGGCACGAGCTGAAGCTGGTCTATCCGCAGGCCCTCGCCGCGCCCGAGACTTTCGAGAACCTCGCCTTCGAGCGCTTCTCGCTGCAGCCTATGGACGGCCCCGACGCCATCGAGAACACCGCACGTGCGATCGACTATTGCCTGCGCCATCCGCAATGGCGGCTCAGCGTGCAGACGCACAAGTCGCTCGGCATCAGATAGGACGCGACCGGGAATGCAGATGGACATGTCCACGATCGAAGACCGCAAAACCCGCGCACGCGCCTGGTTCGAAGCCTTGCGCGACGACATCTGCGCGAGCTTCGAGCGGCTCGAGGACGACGCCCCGCAGAGCCTCTATCCGGGCGAAGCAGGCCGCTTCAAGCGCACGCCGTGGCAACGCACCGACCATACCGGCGCGGCCGGCGGTGGCGGCGTGATGTCGATGATGCACGGCCGGCTGTTCGAGAAGGTCGGCGTGCACTGCTCGACCGTACATGGCGAGTTCGCGCCCGAGTTTCGGGCTCAGATCCCCGGCGCCGCGGAAGATCCAAAATTCTGGGCCTCCGGCATCTCCCTGATCGCGCATATGCGCAATCCGAACGTGCCCGCGGTGCACATGAACACCCGCTTCGTCGTCACCACCAAGGCCTGGTTCGGCGGCGGCGCCGATCTCACGCCGGTGCTGGACCGACGGCGCACGCAGGAAGATGCCGACACCATCGCCTTCCACGCCGCGATGAAGCAAGCCTGCAACCAGCACGACGGCGTTGCCGATTACGACAAGTACAGGAAATGGTGCGAGGAGTATTTCTACCTGCCGCACCGCAAGGAAGCGCGCGGCATCGGCGGCATCTTCTACGACTGGCACGACAGCGGCGACTGGGACGCCGACCTCGCCTTCACGCAGGACGTCGGCCGCGCCTTCCTGAAGATCTATCCCGAGATCGTCAGGCGCAATTTCGCGAGCGCCTGGACCGCCGCGGACCGCGAGGAGCAATTGGTCCGGCGGGGCCGCTATGTCGAGTTCAACCTGCTCTACGATCGCGGCACCATCTTCGGGCTCAAGACCGGCGGCAATGTCGACTCGATCCTGTCATCCATGCCGCCGGAGGTGAAGTGGCCATGACGACGACGCCGATCTCGAAACCGTTGCCGCGCGCCATGCTGATCGACATGGACGACACCATCCTGTCCGCCTATGGCCGGCCAGAGATCGCCTGGAACACGATCACGAACGAATTTGCCGAGGAGCTGGCGCCGCTGCCGCCAGCGCTGGTCGCAACCGCCGTGCTCGCCTTCGCGCGAAACTTCTGGGCGAACGCGGAAGCCGCATGGCGGATGAAGCTCGCCGAGGCGCGGCACCTCACGGTCAAGGGCGGCTTTGCCGCGCTCGCGGCAGCCGGCCACCGCGCCCTCCCCGACGACCTCGCCATCCGCCTCGCCGACCGCTTCACGGCTTATCGCGAGGAGGAGATGTTCGTCTTCCCCGGCGCGCATGAAGCGATCGACGAATTGAAGGCGCTCGGCATCAAGCTGGCGCTGGTGACCAACGGTGCCGCCGACACCCAGCGCGCCAAGGTCGAGCGCTTCGAGCTGGCGCACCGCTTCGACCACATCCAGATCGAGGGCGAGCACGGTTTCGGCAAGCCCGAGGAGCGCGCTTATCTGCACGCGATGGAAGCGCTTGGGGTCACGCCCGCGGACACCTGGATGATCGGCGACAATCTCGAATGGGAAGTCGTGACGCCGCAGCGCCTCGGCATCTATTCGATCTGGATCGACGTGCATGGCGACGGCCTGCCCGAAGGCTCGACGGTCAGACCCGACCGCATCATCCGCTCGCTGACCGAGCTGGTGCCGGACCGGCCCTGACCAAACCAAAATATCGAAAAACAACCCCATGCACAGTAGACGGCTGCTGCAATAACAACGGCTTACGTCACGCCGAAAGCGAATTGCCGATTTTACGAAATCATTTGACCCGTCGGGCAAAACGGGCGCATGATGCCATCATCGCCGCACCCAGGACGGAACAGCCCTCGGTGACCATCGAGCGATCCCCACTCGAACCTCTGCCATAGACGCTTCGGAAGTTGACGCCAGCCGGGCACATTCGCGGGTCCCCATCCCGTGATCGGCGTGTCATGCCGGCTTGCTAGCTTCTCAAGTCAATCAACCTGAAAGGACCATCCATGGAACTGAAAGCCGGCGATATCGTCATGCTGAAATCCGGCGGGCAGCCGCTCACCGTCGCCGAAGTGAAGGGCGACGAAGTCCTCTGTCTCTGGATGGGCGTGGAAGGCGATTTGTTTCGCGAGACCCTACCGCTCGCCGTGCTCGAACAACTGGAAGAGTTGGACGAGGATGAAGAGGATGAAGAAGACGAGGAAGACGAGGAAGACGAGGAATAGGCGCGGCCGGGTCCTCATCCTGGCGGCGCGGGAACCAAACCCAAAGGCGTCGATTAGGATGTCATGATCCGCGCACCTCAATTCGCGGTTCGGGCCGGAAGCCTTGCGATGATCGCTTTCGTCGTAGCGATGACTGGCTCTGGCCCGAGCGGTGCAGACCCCTCATCTGCTTCCACAACACTTCGGAATGCCGCCGCTTTTTCCTCCATTTCAAATCAAGCGGATCGCTCGCGCGCGCTGTTCGAAGAAATCGGCAAGGTGCTCACCAATCCGCGTTGCATGAATTGCCACCCGGCCGGCGATCATCCGTTGCAGGGTGACGATAGCCACGAGCATGTACCGCCGATATGGCGTGCCGAGACCGGGCATTTCGAGGTCAATTGCTCCGGATGCCATGGCGGGAAGAACTTCTCGCTTCACGAAGCGGCCACCTATCGAAGCATTCCCGGTCATCCGCGATGGGGCTTCGCGCCACTGTCCATGGCGTGGGAAGGCAAGTCGTTGGGCGAGATCTGCCGCCAGTTGAAGGACGTCCAGCTCAATGGCGGTCGTGACCTCGCCGCGCTGCAGGAACACATCGCCAAGGATGATCTCGTCGCGTGGGGGTGGAATCCCGGCGAAGGCCGCAAGCCGGCTCCGGGCAGCCAGCAGGCGGCGGGCGAACTGGTGCAGGCCTGGATCGATAGCGGCGCCGAGTGCCCACGCTGACGCAGGCAGTTATCCGGACGTTGCGGCGCCCATAACGCGCGATGCTGAGCTCCTGGAATGTCCAATGGAACTCCCGGGAACATCGGCCGTTTCCATCCGTTCCAAAATCAGGAGACGCGCGTGAACCGCCGAGACCTTCTTCGCGCATCAGCTGCTGTTTCAGCTGCAGCCATCCTGCCACGGGCTGCAGACGCTCAGACCAGCGCCGCCGCGCCCTTCGGCCCATCCACCGTGCGCGAGCTGGCGCGGGCGCTTGCGACCAAGCCATTTGTGGCTCCGGACGAGAAGCTTCCGGATCCACTGAAGAATCTCGATTACGACCGATACCGATCCATTCGGTTCGCCCCCGAAAAGGCGCTGTGGCGTGACGAAAAATTGCCGTTCCAGGTGCAGTTCTTCCACCGCGGCTTCTTCTACAAGAACAGGGTCGACATCTTTGAGGTGGCGAACAGAAGCGTCACGCCGGTGTTGTATCGGCGCGCTGACTTTTCGTTCGGCGAAGGGCTCGGGCAATGGCCGGATGCGGACCTCGGGTTCGGCGGCTTCCGTATCCATACCCCGATCAACAAACCCGATTATTACGACGAACTTTGCGTATTCCTTGGCGCAAGCTACTTCCGGGCCGTTGCGAAAGGACAGACCTATGGCCTGTCCGCGCGGGGGCTTGCGATCGATACAGGCGAGAGCAAAGGCGAAGAGTTTCCGGTGTTCAAGGCGTTCTGGCTGGAGAAGCCGGCGCCGAACGCCTCCTCGATGGTGGTCCATGCGCTGCTCGACAGCAAGAGCGCGGCGGCCAGCTACCGCTTCACCATACGGCCGGGCCAAACCACGGTATTCGACGTCGAGATGGCCCTCTATCCGCGGGTCGACGTCGAGCACGCGGGGCTCGCGCCGATGACCAGCATGTTCTTCTTCGGTCCGAACGATCGGAAGGACTTCGATGATTTCCGCCCCGCGGTTCACGACTCGGATGGACTTTCGATCTTCAACGGCAGAGGCGAGCAGCTCTGGCGACCGCTCAACAATCCGCGCGATTTGCAGGTCAGCAGTTTTGCCGATGTCAATCCTGGCGGCTTCGGCCTCATGCAGCGGGAGAGGAATTATCTCGCTTATCAGGATCTGGAATCCAGTTTCGAGACGCGTCCAAGCCTCTGGTTCGAGCCGATCGGCGATTGGGGCGAAGGGGCGGTGAAATTGATCGAGATCCCGACCAAGGAAGAGGTCCACGACAATATCGCCGCGCTCTGGCAGCCGAAGCAGCCCCTGGCGGCAAAGAGCGAGCACATCTTTACCTATCGACTGCACTGGGGACCGGACGCGCCGAAAGCCGACGCACTTGCGCGGTTCACGCGAACGGGAATCGGCAGCCGTGGCGATGACAGCAAGCTGTTCGTCCTGGAGCTGATGGGCGACCGCCTCAAAAGCATCGATCCCAAGACCATCAAAGGCATGGTGACCGCTGAAAAAGCTGAAATCAGCAACATCGTCACGCAACCTAATCCCGCGACCGGCGGATGGCGTTTGAGCTTCCAATGCGCGGTCAAGGGGCAGGCGTCGATCGAATTGCGCGCTTTCCTCGCGCAAAACGATGCGCCGGTCTCTGAAGTCTGGATCTATCGATGGACGCCCTGAAGCACTCGCAGGCGGCGCTGCCAAGCGCCTCCGCCCGCCCGTTTCTGCCGCAGGAAAGCCCGCTGACGATGCTGCCGTGCCGGCTGGACAACGCAACCGGCGTCGGGCAGTCGCAAGCGCCGGCGAGGGCCAGCCTGACGGTTCGCCGTCTCTTCATCTTTGCCGGTACCGCCTTGCTGACGCTTGCAGGCGGCTACGGCATGTACGACGTGGTGAAAATTGGCGGTGTCACCTTTCTCGAGGCGCTGCTGCTGGGTCTGTTCTTCGTGCTGCTCGCCTGGGTCGCGTTCTCGTTCATGTCCGCGCTTGCCGGATTTTTCGTGCTGTTGACGCGCGGGCAGGTCAGCCTGCCGATCGACACGACAGGCCCGCTGCCTCCCATCACCACGCGCACCGCGATGCTGCTGCCGACCTATAACGAGGACCCCCATCATGTGATGGCCCGGCTGCGCGCAATGTATGAATCCGTCGAAGCGACCGGATATGGCCCACAGTTCGACTGGTTCTTGCTGAGCGATACGACTGACCCGGACATCTGGATCAGCGAAGAGATGGCCTTCATCCAGCTGCGCCGCGCCTGCGGCGGAGATCGGCTGTACTACCGGCATCGCTCCGACAACACCGCGCGGAAGTCCGGAAACATCGCGGACTGGGTCACCAGGTTCGGCGCGGCCTATGATCACATGATCGTCCTTGACGCTGACAGCCTCATGGAGGCTGACACGATCGTTCGTATCGTCCACGCGATGGAACACAACCCCACTTGCGCGCTGATCCAGACGCAGCCCGTCATCGTCAACGCGCGCACGCTGTTCAGCAGGCTGCAGCAATTTTCGGGACGCATGTACGGTCCGCTCATCACGGCGGGCAATGCCTGGTGGCACGGCGGCGACAGCAACTATTGGGGCCACAACGCCATCATCCGGATACAGGCCTTCGCTGCGGAGGCCGGACTGCCGGAACTGCGCGGTCGCAAACCCTTCGGAGGACACATCCTCAGCCATGATTTTGTCGAGGCCGCGTTGATGCGCCGCGCCGGCTGGGGGATCTATATGGTCCCGGCGATTCACGGCAGCTTCGAAGAGGTCCCGCCGTCATTGCTGGACTTTGCGGGGAGAGACCGTCGCTGGTGCCAGGGAAACCTGCAGCATCTCGCGGTCCTGCCGGCACGCGGGCTACACTGGGTCTCGAGGCTGCATCTGCTCACCGGCATCGGCTCCTACGTGACGGCGCCGCTCTGGCTTGTGTTCCTGTTGCTCGGTCTGCTCATCTCGCTGCAGGCGCACTTCATCCGGCCCGAATACTTTCCGAAGGGCTTCAGTTTGTTTCCGACATGGCCGCAACAGGATCCGGTGCTTGCGGCCTGGGTCTTTGCCGCGACAATGGGGCTTCTGATCCTGCCGAAGCTGCTGGCCTATCTGGTTATGATCAGCAATCGCGATGAGCGAGCCGGATTTGCAGGAAGCTTTCGTGCTCTGGTGGGTGTCGTTTGCGAGACGTTCGTGGCGGCATTGCTAGCCCCCTGCATGATGATCCTTCAGACCAAGGCCGTCGTGGAAATTCTCGCCGGCCGTGACGCGGGCTGGCAAGTGCAGCGCCGAGGCGATGGACAGCCTGCCCGCGGCGAAGTCCATCGAAAGCTCGCCGGACCGACACTGTTCGGCCTCGCCCTGTCGATATGCGCCTATGCAGTCTCCTTGCCCCTGCTGCTCTGGATGTCGCCGGTGGTGCTGGGACTGCTGCTTTCGATCCCGTTGGGGATCATGACGTCTTTGCGGCTGAGCACGCCCGGGGTCTTTGCCACGCCGGAAACCAACAGCCCGCCTGCCGTAGTGCTGCGCGCGAACGAGCTTGCCGCATCAAAGCGCACTGAAATGGCCGGGGCTCTACACCAGCTCGGCCGGGACCCTGAATTGCTGGTCGAGCATCTGGGCTCGCTCTCGCCTGCCAGCCCGCGCAGATTTGCTCCCGTCGACGTGCCTCTTGCGACCGCAACCGCCAAGGTCGAGCAATGCGAAAGCCTGGAGGATGCCGCTTCCTGGCTCGACCGCTCGGAATTGCAAGCCGTTCTCGGCCATCCGACGCTGCTCAAGCACGTCCTCGAAATGCCTCCGGGCAGGCGAGAGTAGCCGTTGCGGTCAAGCCGTTATCGGGTGCCAGGTGCGGGCGTTCATTGCTCACGGCTGCCGATCGCTGCCGCACCAATTGCGTTGGACGAAAAGGCTGACTAGGACGTTCGGATGAGCATCGAATCGCCTCCGAGTTGGCCAGTTGTGGACCCGCCGCCTTTTGTGCCCGCGCCTCGTCGCCGATGGCCGTTTGCTCTCTTCGTGGCCGTTGTCTTGGCGCTGGCAGGCGCAGGGGCCGGTTACGTCTGGCTGAATCCGGGATTGCTCAGTCAGTCCGCCGGACGCGAGGATGGGGATGCCGACAGCAGATCCGGTGACAAGGCGATCATGACCGACTTGCTCGCCGCGCAACAGAAAACGGCCGACGACCTGGCAGCGGTCGACAGGGCCATCGCCGACCAGCAAGAGCAGCTGAAGGCGATCGTAAGTCAGCTTGCCAACCTCAGTTCGAAAATTGACGCACTGAAGAGCCCGGCCCCGCAGTCATCGGTCGCGCCGGCTCCGCTGACCGCGCCCGGTGTCGCGATGCCATCGGCTTCAGTGCCTCCCGTTTCGCCAGCAGCGACAGCGCGCGTCGCCCCGAAGCAAAAGAAGCCACCGCGCGCAGCGGCCCCGAGCGGTCCGATATCAATCGGGGGAGCGCCGTTAAACGCGACGCCGGATGCGACTGTGCGCTGAGCCGCGTCGTCTACGCGATCAGCTGCCTCGCCGCCGCCGAGATCATCACCAGCCCGCCGGTGATCACCGCGGCATCGAGGATCGCAGTGTGGATATGCACCGGCATCCGCTCGACGAAGGCCTTGGCGAGGAACGCGCCGGGGATCGCGATCGCGCCGATCAGCAGCGCGAAGGCGAGCACTTGCGCGGTGACGGCGCCGGCGAGACCGAACACCGAGATCTTGATGAGGCCGGTGCCGAGCGAGATCATCGCATCGGTCGCAATCACGGCGGCGCCTTCGAGGCCGGCGGCCATCAGCAGCGAGAGCAGGATCACGCCGGAGCCCGAGGTGCCGCCGACCAGCACGCCGTAGCCGACCGAGCCGGCGGCAAGACCGCCGTCGCCGATCCGCACCTGACGGCGGCGGAGCACGCGGCGCAGCGGCACGCTGAGGATCAGCATCGAACCAATCACCAGAGCCGCGCCGGCGTTGGTGAGGCGCGTATAGCCGTAGGCGCCGAGTGCGGTCGTCAGCGCCGCGCAGGCCAGCACGATCAGCGCGCGGCGTCGGTCGGCATAGCGGATATAGGCGAGTGCACGGCTCGAATTGGTGAGCATCGCGGAGATCGCGATGATCGGCACCACCGGCTCGGCGCCGACCAGGGGTACCAGCACCAGCGGCATCAGGGCGCCGGTGCCGTAGCCGGCGAGACCACCGATGATCGAAGCAAACAACGCCATCAACGCGACCAGCAGGAGCTGAAAGATCGAGATGTCGGCGAAGGCTGAGACGATGGTCACGTTCTCTCGTCGCGGCTGACGCGGGCCGCAGCTTGATCGGCGATGGCAGCGAGTGCGGCATCATCTAGGGGAAAATCCGCCGCAAGCCAAGCGTCCTCCGCGAGCGTCAGCACATGCCCGAGCCGGGGTCCTTCCGCCATTCCGCGCGCGATGAAGTCGGCGGCCTTCAGCGGAAATTTCGGCGCAGTCCAGCGCTGCGGCAGCTCGGCGAGCGCGCGCCAGCGCGTTGACGTGACGTCGCCGCCGGCCCGCGCCCATCCCAGCAACACGCGATCGTGATAGCGCTCGGGGCCGAGCCGATAGAGCAGCCGCCGCGCATTGGCCTCGTCCTTGGTCGCGAAGCGCCACCAGCGATGGCCCATCGAATCCAGCGCCTTGGTCTCGGCATTGGACAGCCGCAGGCGCGCGGCGACGCGCTTGGCATCTTCGGTCACCGCGACGGTCAGCGCGGCGAGGCGGCGCGTGGTGCTCGCGGTGAGGCCGAACTCGCGTTCGATCGCAATCATCGTCGCCAGCGGCCCGGTATAGACGACGCCGCCGGTCAGCGTTTGCAGCAATCCGCCCTCGGCCATGGCCAGCGCGGCTGCGGATGCGCCTGCTGCCACCAGCAGCTTCAGCATCTCCATCCGCATCCGCTCGGCCGAGAGGCTGGCGAGGCCCGCGCGTCCCCGGATACAGGCGAGATAGCCCTCGCGGTCGGGCTCGCCCGCGCCGAAGGCGGCGTGGATGCGGAAGAAGCGCAGGATGCGCAAGTAATCCTCGGCGATGCGCTGATCGGGATCGCCGATGAAGCGCACGCGGCGCGCTTTCGCATCCGCGATGCCGCCGACATGATCGTAGACGATTCCTGCCGCATCGACCGACAAGCCGTTCATGGTGAAGTCGCGCCGCTCGGCATCCTTCACCCAGTCGCGGCCGAACGCGACCTTGGCCTTGCGGCCGAAAGTCTCGGTATCCTCGCGCAGCGTCGTGACTTCATAGGGATGGCTGTCGATGACCAGCGTGACGGTGCCGTGATCGATGCCGGTCGGCACGCTCTTGATGCCGGCTGCCTTGGCGCGCCGCATCACCTCCTCCGGCCGCGCCGTGGTCGCGATGTCGATGTCGCCGGGCTCGAGACCGAGCAGCGCGTTGCGCACCGCGCCGCCGACCACCCGCGCCTCCTCGCCGTCGGCGTTGAGCAGTTGCAGGACGCGCGCGGTCCCGCCTGCGGTCAGCCAGGGCGCATGGGCGAGTAAAGGCTCCGCGCTCATCAGCCGGCCCCTATTTTTCCGTGCCCGGCACCAGCCTGCCGTCCTCGATATGAGCGGGAACGTAGGTCGAATCGGGCGACGCGCCGGAGAAGTGCGCAAGGCCGATCAAGCCCGCAATGACGAGCACGATGGCAACGAGCGCGAGGCGCGCCACGACGGTGAGCGGCCAGGACGAGCGCGCGAACAGGCCGGATCGCGTCGCGGCCAGGAACAGCGCATAGACGGCAAAGGGGATGAGGAAGATTCCGATCTCGGTCAGAACCGTCCGCATCATGATGAATAGATCCGTTCATAGAGCACGCGCAGCATCCCGGCGGTCGCCCCCCAGATGTAGCGCTCCGCGAAGGGCATCGCGTAATAGGATCGCTCCATGCCGCGGAATTCCTTGCTGTGCACCTGATGGTTCACCGGGTTCATCAGGAAGGATAGCGGCACCTCGAACGCGTCATCAACCTCGGAATGGTTGATGGTGAGCTCGAAGCCCGGCCGGACTTTCGCGACGGTCGGCAGGATGCGGAAGCCGAACCCCGTCCCGTACAGATCGAGATAGCCGAGCGGCTCGACGAAGTCTCGGGACAACCCGACTTCCTCCTCGGCTTCGCGCAGCGCCGCGTCCAGCGGCGAGGAATCGGTCGCGTCGATCTTGCCGCCCGGAAAGGCGATCTGGCCGGCATGGTCGTTCAGATGGGCCGAGCGCTGCGTCAGGAGGATGGTCGGCTCGGGATGATCGACCACCGCGATCAGGACCGCTGCGGGGCGCACCGGCTGCTCGCGCGCGATGATCTCGAGCATCTTGTCGGTGCCGGGATCGCCCGAGGCGGGGATGATGTTGGGATCGAACAGACCGGGCGGCACGTCGAAACCAAGCTTGGCCCGGGAACGCGCGAAGAAATCCGCCGCGCCGATCACGGCCGGATCGTTCTTGGGGATAGGCTTGTTCAAAGCGCGGCCCTCACCTGCTCCGCATCGGCCATGGCGAAGAATTCGCCTGATGATTCGACGCCGAACATCGGCTGGCCATCGACCATCCGCTCCTCGCCCATGTCAACCAGATCGTAATAGAGCGCCCGCGTGACCTTGGCCCAGAGATCGGCGCGGACATGCAAGTACGGCGTCAGCCCGCCGTCCCCGGCCTGCTCGAAGCGCAGCCGGTGCGCGGCATCGCAAGGGACCCAGTCGTCGACATTGGTGCGGAAGCTGAGCACGCGATGCGTTCCCTCCCCGTCCTTCAGCATCTCGACCGCCATGAATGGCGCATCATCGACGCGGATGCCGACCTTCTCGACCGGCGTGACCAGGAAATGCTTGTCGCCCTCGCGCTTCAGGATGGTCGAAAACAGCCGGACCAGCGCGGGGCGCCCGATCGGCGTCCCCATGTAGAACCAAGTACCGTCGGAGGCGATTCGGATGTCGAGATCGCCGCAAAACGGCGGATTCCACAGATGTACCGGAGGCAGGCCCTTTTTGGCGCCTTCGGCCTTGGCAGCAGTTTGGGCCGCGGCCGTCAGCCCCTCGAGACCACAATCGGCGCTCTGCCCTTGGTTCGCCATGGTTTGCCCTGACTTTGTCCTTTGGCACGATTGGTGCAGGTCTACGTTGTACATCGGCGCTCGGTTCCACCCCGGATTAGTGCGGTGTGGCGGTCGCCACTTCGTGATGCCGTACATAACCCGAAGCCGATAAGGTGGGGATAGGTTAATTCAACGAATACATGGCCTTCCTGCAAGTCTAGCATAGGGCCCATGATCTGGCGTGATGACCTAGCGTGATGACCTGGCGGTGATCACCTGACGTGATGAATTGGCGTGATGCGATGACATCATGACGCAAGCCGCATGGCGGGCCGAAGGAGCGAACGGATGGCGGAGAGTGTCGAGAAACTCGAGGACGGGATCGTCCGTTCGGCCGAGCAGGTGTCGGGCCAGATTCGCGCAGCGAAAGAGGCGATCGCGTCCGTCATCTTCGGCCAGGATCGCGTGATCGAGAACACGCTGGTCACCATCCTCTCCGGCGGCCATGCACTGCTGATCGGCGTCCCCGGCCTTGCCAAGACCAAGCTGGTCGAGACGCTCGGCGTCACGCTCGGTCTCGATGCCAAGCGCATCCAGTTCACGCCGGACCTGATGCCGTCGGACATTCTCGGCGCCGAGGTGCTCGACGAGAGCACCGCGGGCAAGCGCGCTTTCCGCTTCATTTCAGGCCCGGTGTTCGCGCAGCTCCTGATGGCCGACGAGATCAACCGCGCCAGCCCGCGGACGCAGTCGGCGCTGCTGCAGGCGATGCAGGAGCAGCACATCACCGTCGCCGGCGCGCGCCACGATCTGCCGAAGCCCTTCCACGTGCTCGCGACGCAGAACCCGCTGGAGCAGGAAGGCACCTATCCGCTGCCGGAAGCGCAGCTCGACCGCTTCCTGATGGAGATCGACGTCGACTATCCCGATCGCGACGCCGAGCGCCGCATCCTGTTCGAGACCACCGGCGCAGAGGAAACGCTCGCGAGGGGAGCGATGAGTGCGGATGCGCTGATCGCCGCGCAGCGGCTGATCCGGCGCCTGCCGGTCGGCGATTCCGTGGTGGAGGCGATCCTGTCGCTGGTGCGCTCGGCCCGTCCCGGTCCGGACGCCGGCGAAGCCGGCAAGTTCATCGCCTGGGGTCCCGGCCCGCGCGCCAGCCAATCGCTGATGCTGGCGGTGCGCGCGCGTGCGCTGATCGACGGACGCCTCGCGCCCTCGGTCGACGACGTGCTCGACCTCGCCGAGCCCGTGCTGAAGCACCGCATGGCGCTGACGTTCCAGGCGCGCGCCGAAGGCCGCACGATTCCGGACGTGATCCGGCAATTGAAGACACGGATCGGTTGATGGCAGCGGAGAACGGGCACGCGGCGAAGGAGGTCATTGCGATCCGACGTGCCGACGGCGAAAGCCGCACGCTCGCAGCTTCCTTGCCGCGTCTCGTGCTCGAAGCCCGCCGTATCGCCGCCAACGTCATCCACGGCCTGCATGGTCGGCGCCGCGCCGGTTCCGGCGAGAATTTCTGGCAATATCGCCGCTTCGTCTCCGGCGAGCCGGCGCAGAACGTCGACTGGCGCCGCTCGGCGCGTGACGATCTCCTGTACGTCCGCGAGCTCGAATGGGAGGCCTCGCACACGGTCTGGATCTGGCCGGACCGTTCGCCCTCGATGGCGTTCGCCTCGAAGACCGCGCGGGAGTCCAAGCTCGAGCGCACGCTGATCGTCGCCTTCGCACTGGCAGAGCTGCTCGTCGCGGGCGGCGAGCGCGTCGGGATTCCCGGGCTGATGGCGCCGACGGCGAGCCGCAGCGTCATCGACAAGATGGCGCAGACGATGCTGCATGACGATGCCGATCGTCTCAGCCTGCCGCCGTCCTTCGTGCCCGCGGCGCTTGCCGAGACGATCGTGCTGTCGGATTTCTGGTCGCCGATCTCCGAGATCAGGGCCACGCTCGCAGGGCTCTCCGGCTCGGGCGCGCATGGCACGCTGGTGCAGATCGTCGATCCCGCCGAAGAATCGTTCCCCTATTCCGGCCGCGTCGAGTTCGTCGAGCCCGAGGGGTTCGGCGTGATCACCGCCGGCCGCGCCGAGAGCTGGGCGCAGGATTACACCGCGCGCCTCGCCCTGCACCGCGATCAGATCCGCGCCGAGACCAGCAAGCTCGACTGGCTGTTCACGACGCACGCCACCGATCGCTCTGCCGCCGAGCTGCTTCTGTTCCTGCATGCCGGCATGCAGGTGAGCAAGTCGGGCGCCCGCACCACGACCATCAAGGCGGGGCCGGCCGCATGATGGGACTACCGCTCGCATTCACCCAACCGCTGCTCCTGATCGGGCTGATCAGCCTTCCGGTGCTGTGGTGGCTGCTGCGCGTGATGCCGCCGCGACCGCGCCGCATCGAGTTTCCGCCGACCCGCCTGTTGTTCGACATTGCGCCGAGGGAAGAGACGCCCTCGCGGACGCCATGGTGGCTGACCGCATTGCGCCTCCTGGCTGCGGCGCTCGTCATCTTCGCGGCCGCCGGTCCGATCTGGAATCCGCAATCAGGCCTCGCCGCCAGCAAGGCGCCGCTGATGATCATGTTCGACGACGGCTGGAGCGCCGCATCGCACTGGGATGTCAGGATCAGGGCCGCCGACGAGCTGGTCGCCAACGCCGACACCGACCGCCGCGCCATCGCGCTGGTGCCGCTGTCCGAGCCGAACCGCGACATCACCCTGATGCCGGCGGGCGCCGCGCGCGTCGCGCTGCGCCAGCTCGCGCCAAAGCCCTATTCGATCGACCGCGTCGAGACGCTGACTGCAATCGACCGCTTCCTGAAAGCCACTGGCGATTGCGAGATCGCATGGCTCTCCGATGGCATCGACACCGGCCGCGGCGGGGATTTCGTGCAGGGCCTCGGCAAGACCATCGGCGATCGCAGCCTGACCGTGTTCGAAGGCGGCACCTCCTCGCCGCTGGCGCTCGTTGCGGCCGAGAATGCCGCCGCCAGGATGACGGTGAAGGTGCTGCGTACCGACAGCGGCATCGCCGTCGGCACCGTGCGCGCGCTGGACCAGAAGGCCTCGCCGATCGGCGAAGCGCGTTATACGTTCGGCCCGCAGGACAAGGAGACCGACGCTTCGTTCGACCTGCCGGTCGAGCTGCGCAACGACATCACGCGGCTCGAGATATCGGGCGAGCGCTCCGCCGGCGCGGTGCAGCTGCTCGACAAGCGCTGGCGCCGCCGCGCCATCGGCGTCGTCTCGGGCACGACAAGCGAGACCGCTCAGCCGCTGCTGGCGCCGACCTTCTACCTCGCCCGCGCGCTGGCGCCATTCGCCGACGTCAGGCTCGCCGACAAGGGTTCGCCGCAGCAGGGCATTACACAATTTCTGGACCAGAAGCTGCCGATGATCATCCTTGCCGATGTCGGCACCATCGCCCCCGAGCTGCGCGAGCGCCTCAATGCCTGGATCGACCAGGGCGGCGTGCTGGTGCGGTTCGCAGGGCCCCGGCTGGCTCAGGCCGAGGACGATCTCGTGCCGGTCAAGCTGCGCAAGGGCGGCCGCACGCTCGGCGGCAGCCTGACCTGGGAGAAGCCGCAGCATCTGGCCTCGTTCGCCGCCGACGGTCCGTTTGCCGGCGTCGTCGTCCCCAAGGACATCACCGTAAGCCGCCAGGTGCTGGCCGAGCCCGACGCCGTGCTCGCCACCAAGAGCTGGGCCTCGCTGGAAGACGGCACGCCGCTGGTGACCGGCGAGCATCGCGGCAAGGGACTGGTCAGCCTGTTCCACGTCAGCGCCGACATGCGCTGGTCGGATTTGCCGATGTCGGGCACCTTCGTCGAAATGCTGCGGCGGGTCGTCGACATGTCCGGCTACACGTCCAAGCCCGGCGCCGGGGTTGCCAGCGAAGCGACCACTGAAACGGTGGCGCCGCTGCACATTCTCGACGGGTTTGGCGCCTTCGGCCCGCCCCCGGCAACCGCAAAGCCATTGCCCGCGGACTATCGCGACCGCGCCACCCCCGATCATCCGCCGGGCTTCTACGGCCCGGCCGAAGGACCGCTCGCCGTGAACACGCTTGCCAGCGCCGACCGCATCGCGGCCCTCAACACCGCGAGCCTGCGCGCCCGGCACGCCACCTACACCAATGCCGAGCCGCGCGACTTGCGCGGCTGGCTGCTGTCGACGGCGCTCGCACTGTTTCTGATCGACGCCATCATCGTCGCGGTGCTCGGCGGCGGGATCGCCGCGCTGCTGCGCCGCCGCGCCGCGCCTGCGATGATCGTGCTCGGGCTCGTGCTCGCGGGCCTTCCGGCGCTCGCGCCCGCGCCGGCGCGCGCCGATGGCGCGTCCGACGAGTTCGCGATGAAGGCGGTATCGCAGACCCGCCTCGCCTATGTCGTCACGGGCAATGCCGACGTCGATTCCATCGTCAAAGCGGGGATGAACGGGTTGACGCTGTTCCTGGCCCAGCGCACCGCGCTCGAGGCCGGGGATCCCGTCGGAATCGATCCCGCGCGCGACGAACTCGCCTTCTTCCCGCTGATCTACTGGCCGATCGTGCCCGGCGCGCCGAAGCCGCCGCAGGCCGCCATCAACAAGATCGACGCCTACATGAAGCAGGGCGGCACCGTGCTGTTCGACACGCGCGACGCGATCGAAGCACCGCCCGGCGCGAACGGCGCGGCCCAGACCCCGGCCATGCGGACGCTGCGCGAGATCCTGTCGTCGCTCGACGTTCCCGAGCTCGAGCCGGTGCCGCGCGAGCACGTGCTGACCAAGACCTTCTATCTGCTGCGCGACTTTCCCGGCCGCTTCGTCACCGGCCAGACCTGGGTCGAGACCCTGCCGCGCGACGAGGACGAGGACAGCGCGCAGCGGCCGGCGCGCGGCGGCGACGGCGTCTCGCCGATCATCATCACCTCGAACGACCTTGCCGGCGCCTGGGCTGTGCGGCCCGACGGCCAGGCCATGCTGCCGGTGACCGGCGGCGACACCCGCCAGCGCGAATTCGCCTACCGCGCCGGCGCCAACATCGTGATGTACACGCTGACCGGCAACTACAAGGCCGACCAGGTGCACGCACCGGCGCTGATCGAACGGCTGGGGCAATGATGCGGGTGTTGCGATTGGATGCTCGCCAACATGAAGCCGTCATGCTCGGGCTTGTCCCGGGCATCCATGTTCCTCGTGCCGTGTGGCAAGGCGTGGATGGCCGGGACAAGCCCGGCCATGACGATGCCGAGAGAGTGACGCCATGAATTACGGCATTGCGTTCACGCCGCTTGTCCCCACGATCGTCCTCTGGATCGCGCTCGCCGCGATCGTCGTCGTCGCGCTCGTGCTGCTGTTCGCGCGCGCACGCGGCGCCGCCGTGCGCGTCGCCGCGCTGGCGCTGTTCCTGCTGGCGCTCTCCAACCCCTCCTTCACCCGCGAGGACCGCGATCCCCTCACCTCGGTTGCCGCCGTCGTCGTCGACAAGAGCCCGAGCCAGAATTTCGGCAACCGCAATCGTGAGGCCGCGCAGGCGCAGGAGGCGCTGGTCGACAGCCTGAAGAAGATCAAGGGCCTCGAAGTCCGCGTCGTCGACGCCGGACAGGCCGACGGCGAGACCGACGGTACCAAGCTGTTCGGCGCCCTCGCCTCGACCTTGTCGGACGTGCCGGTCGACCGCGTCGCCGGCGCCTTCCTGATCACCGACGGCCGCGTCCACGACGTTCCGGCGAACGCCGCCGCGCTCGGCTTCCAGGCGCCGGTGCACGCGCTGATCACCGGGCAGAAGGACGAGCGCGATCGCCGCATCGCGATCACGGCGGCGCCGCGCTTCGGCATCGTCGGACAGACCCAGACCATCAGCTACCGCCTCGACGACCAGGGCGTCACCGGCGAGCGCGCCCGGGTCACGGTCCGCAGGGATGGCGAAGTCATCAACGAGCGCACGCTGTCGAGCGGCCAGGCCGCGAGCGTGGACGTCGACATCAAGCATGCCGGGCCGAACATCGTCGAAATCGAAGCCTCGCCGCTCGAACGCGAATTGACTCCGGTGAACAACCGCGCCGTCGTCGCCATCGACGGCGTGCGCGACAAGCTGCGGGTGCTGCTGGTCTCGGGCGAGCCGCATTCGGGCGAGCGCACCTGGCGCAATCTGCTCAAGTCCGACGCCAGCGTCGACCTCGTGCATTTCACCATTCTGCGTCCGCCGGAGAAGCAGGACGGCACGCCGATCAACGAATTGTCGCTGATCGCGTTTCCGACCCGGGAGCTGTTCCAGCAGAAGATCAACGAATTCCAGTTGATCATCTTCGACCGCTACGCCCGTCAGGGCGTGCTGCCGATCGCCTATTTCGACAACATCGCGCGCTATGTGCGCGGCGGCGGCGCCGTGCTGGTCTCGGCCGGTCCCGACTACGCCTCCAACACCAGCATCTGGCGCACGCCGCTGGATTCGGTGCTGCCGGCCGAACCTGTCGGCGTGACGGAAAAGCCGTTCTATGCGCATCTGTCCGACATCGGCAAACGCCACCCCGTGACCCGCGCCCTGGAGGGCTCCGGAAGCGAGCCGCCGCGCTGGAGCCGCTTCTTCAGGACGGTCGACACCCGCAATTCCGTCAACCCGCCGGTGATGACGGGGGCCGACGGCAAGCCGCTCCTTTTCCTGTCGCGCTTTGGCGAGGGCCGCGTCGCACTGCTGCTGTCCGACCACATCTGGCTGTGGGCGCGCGGCTATGAGGGCGGCGGCCCGCATCTCGATCTGCTCCGGCGGATGTCACACTGGCTGATGAAGCAGCCCGATCTCGACGAGGAGGCGCTGCGTCTGCAGGTACAGGCCAAGGACCTCGTCGTGGTGCGCCAGACCATGGCTGACAGCGTCCCGCCGGTGAAGGTCACCTCGCCATCGGGCGCGACGCACGATCTGACGCTCGCACCTGCCGATCCCGGCGAGTGGCGCGCCAGTCTTCCCGCGAGCGAGCTCGGCCTGTGGCAGGCCACCGACGGCACGCTGAAGGCGCTGATCAACGTCGGTCCGACCAACCCGAGGGAATTTTCGGAAGTCACCTCCACCACCGAGACGTTGAAGCCGCTGACCCAGGCGACCGGCGGCGACGCCGTCCGCGTGGCCAGCGGTTCAAGCGTTGAGCTGCCGCGCATCCTGCCGGTGCGCTCGGTGGGCATGTTCCATGGCGACGGCTGGATGGGCGTGCGAATGCGCGATGCCAGCGTGGTGAAAGGCGTCGGCGTGCTGCCGATCTTCGCCGGCGTGATCGGCCTTTTGCTGTTGCTCGGCGCGTTTGCCGCAACCTGGGTGCGCGAAGGGCGCTGAGGCGCGATGCCATCAGTCTTGATTGCAACGGGGCGCTTCGCCCCGACCTCCCCCGCACGCACGCCGGAGAGCTGAACCACCCCGCGGTTGCAGACTCAACCCAGCCCCATCCCGATTTAGTTGCCCGGAGGACACATCCAGCGGGCCGCCGCAGCGGCAGCCCCGACCGGCCGTTGACATCCAACGACTGGTCAGGCGATGTTACATTATAACATCGCGGCGTCCTGAGATTGGCGCCCCGGTGTGGGGGTGGCGTTTTCAGATGAAGTGGTTCCGGTCGAATATCAGGCACGGCACCCGGCTCGCGTTGTTCGCGATGCTGGTGCAGTTCGCGCTGACATTCGGCCACAGCCATTGGTTCGCCCAGGCCGCTCCCCTTGCTCAATCCTCGCTGCAGCAGACCGACGGCGCCAAGGACAGTGCCAAGGACGTCGCTGCGATCGACCGCACAGCGGTTCACAAGCAGTCGCCCTCGAGCCCCGACCGCGAGCATCCGGCCGAGGACAATTGCGCGATCTGCGCCATCATTGCGATGGCGGGCACGATCATATCGGCAACGCCGCCCGTGCTGCTGCTGCCGCAGGCGATCGAACTGCTCCACCGCACCACAGATGCCGAATTCATCCATCTGAAATCGGCCGGCACGGCATTCCAGCCCCGCGCCCCTCCCGCGTCCTGACCTCCAACGTCTGATCACGCCCAGCCTCGCCGCGCATCGGCGAATGCCTGGGAGAAGTTGAAGTCGAATTCCGTCGCGCTGCGACGGCGGGCCGCCTCCCATCATCGAACACTATGCGGACGGCCTGGCTGGAATCAGGATCATGTCATTCAAATCGCGGCGCGCGCAGCGTCTTGGCGGAGCAAGCCTGCTCCTGCTCGGTGCTGCCGCCACACCCGTTTTCGCACAAACGCCTGCGCAAGACCAATCGTCGACCGAGATCCCCGCCGTCACCGTGACGGCGCCGAGCCCGATCGTGCGCAGAGCGGCGGTGACGTCCCGCAACCCAGGCCGCGGCACGCGGACCGCGCGGGTGCGCAACCCCGCGCAAACGGCGGCGGAAGCAACGCCGGCGACGCCGGCATCCGCCGCGCCCCAACCGGGCGTGCTGCCTATTGTGACCAACCAGTTCGCGACGGTCACCGTGGTGCCGAACGAGGAGATCCGCCGCGAGGGCGGCGGTCAGCTCGGCGATCTCCTGTTCTCCAAGCCCGGCATCACCGGCTCGAGCTTTGCGCCCGGCGCCTCCAGCCGGCCGATCATCCGCGGCCTCGACGTCAACCGCGTTGGGATCATCGAGAACGGCACCAATGCCGGCGGCGTCTCCGATCTCGGCGAGGATCATTTCGTTCCAATCGATCCGCTCGCGACCAACCAGATCGAAGTGGTGCGCGGCCCCGCCGCTCTGCGCTACGGTTCGACCTCGATCGGCGGCGTCGTCAGCGCCACCAACAATCGCATTCCGGATGCGCTGCCGAACTGCGGCGCCCCGTTCCAGAGCTATGGCCTGCCGGTCAAGGCGCCGCTCGCCGGCGCCGCCTCGGCGCCTTGCGTGACGGCCGAGACGCGGACCGCGGTCAGCTCGGTCGATCGCGGCGTTGAAAGCGGCGTGCTCCTCGATACCGGCGGCGGCAATTTCGCGTTCCATGCCGACGCCTATGGCCGGACGACTTCCGACTATCACATCCCGGGCTATCCGTATCTGTTCGACCAGACGCGGCCGGTGAACGGTCGCCAGCCCAACTCGGCGACGCGCTCGTACGGTGCCTCGATCGGCGGCTCCTATTTCTTCCAGGGCGGCTATATCGGCGCGTCGATCACGCAGAACGACTCGCTCTACCACATCCCCGGTATCGAGGCTTCCGACCACAACACGCGGATCGACGCGCACCAGACCAAGATCAACGTCAAGGGCGAGTACCGCCCGGACGCTGCAGCCATCGATGCTGTCCGGTTCTGGGCCGGCGCGACCGACTACAGGCATCACGAGATCGGGCTTGGCGATCCGGCCGATCTCACCAGCGACGGTATTCAGCAGACTTTCACCAACAGGGAGCAGGAGATCCGCACCGAGGTGCAGCTGATGCCGTTCAACGCGCGCTTCGCCGAGGTGACGACGGCGCTGGGCTTCCAGGTCGGCCATCAGGAACTGAGCGCGTCGAGCCCCAACGATCCCGGTGCGCTTTTCAACGGCTTGCTGGATCCCAGCAACAGCAACCGTGTTGCCGGTTACGCCTTCAACGAGTTCAAATTCACGGAGGCGACCCGGGCGCAGATCGCCGGCCGCATCGAACATGTCGAGCTGCACGGCACGACGCCTAATTTCCCGGCGGACTATCTGCCCGACGGCACGCCCCAGGCAGCGATCGGGCGTAACCCGTCTTTCACGCCCAAGAGCGGCAGCATCGGCCTGCTGCAGGATCTGCCCGGCGGCATGGTCGGCAGCATCACCGCGCAATATGTCGAACGCGCGCCGAAGGCGGCCGAGCTGTTTTCCCGCGGCGGCCACGACGCGACGGCAACCTTCGACATCGGCAACCCGAACCTCACCATCGAGACCGCAAAATCTGTCGAAGTCGGCGTGCGCCGTGCGACGGGCCCGTTCCGCTTCGAGGCAACCGTCTACTACACGCATTTCGACAATTTCATCTATCGTCGCCTCACCGGCGTGCGGTGCGATGACGATTTCGCATCCTGCGGCGCGCCGGATGGCGAGTTGAACCAGGCGGTCTATACGCAGCGGAACGCAACCTTCCGCGGCGGCGAATTCCAGTCGCAGCTCGACGTCGGCGCGTTCCAGGGCGGCATCTGGGGCATCGAGAACCAGATCGACTTCGTCCGCGCCACCTTCTCTGACGGCACCAACGTGCCGCGGATTCCCCCGCTCAGAATGGGCGGCGGCCTGTTCTGGCGCGACGACAACTGGCTGATGCGCGTCAACCTGTTGCATGCCTTCGCCCAGAACAACGTCGCCGTGATCGCGGAGACGCCGACGGCAGGCTACAATCTATTGAAGGCCGAGGTCAGCTACAGGACCAAGCTCAACCCCAATCCATTCGGCGCGCGCGAGATGCTGGTCGGCCTTCTCGGCAACAACCTGCTCAACGAGAACATCCGCAACTCGGTGTCCTACACCAAGGACGAGGTGCTGATGCCCGGCATTGGCGTGCGGGCGTTCGCGAACTTCAAGTTCTGAGCGTGGATCAAGGCCGGGGCCCGCGGGCCCCGACCTACACCGTCATTGCGAGGAGCCCTTGCGACGAAGCAATCCAGACTGTCGTGTGGAAAGATTCTGGATTGCTTCGCTTCCGCCGTCGCTCTTCGAGCTATGGCGGACAAGCCGCTCGCGATGACGAAGTACGAGGCGGCGCTCACGCCCTCATCATGCCAACGTCGTCGCGCTATTACGCCCGCGCCTTGCTCCAGTCGGGGCCGACCGGGCCCGACACGCCCTCGAAGGCGCCGTCGACGAGCTCGAACACCAGGATACGCGCGGCGTCGACGGGGCCCGGCATGGTGACGCGGCCCTTGGGGACCGGCTTGAAGCCGACACGGCTGTAATAGGGTTCGTCGCCGACCAGCAGCACGAGACGGTGGCCCTTCGCCTTCGCGTCCTTGAGCGCGCGCTCCATCAACAGACGGCCGACACCGCGGCCGCGGAACGGCGGCTCGACCGTGAGCGGCCCGAGCAGCAGCGCGGGCGTGTCGCCGATCAGGATGGGCAGTTGCCTGACGGAGCCGACCAGCAGCGTGCCGATGCGGGCCGTGAAGGACAATTCGAGCAGATGGTCGACGTGCTCGCGAATCCGGTAGGCGCTGAGCACGAAGCGGCCGGGACCGAAGGTGCGTTCATGCAGCCGCTCGATCGACTGGGCGTCGCCGGCGGCCTCGGGAAGGATGGTCAGTGAGAGATCGGTCATGTCAATTCGCGGGATAGCACCTCAACGCAGCGCGGTCCATTGGGCAGCGACGGCGCTCAGCTCCTTTTCAAGGTCGGTTGGGACAGATAGGCCAGCATCTTCACTTCCCGCCGTCCTCGCGTCACCGTGTCGAGCACGAGTCCCGACGACACCGAGAGCAGGGCCATGATCGCCAAGCCCATCGACAGCACCGCGGTGGGCAGGCGCGGCACGAGACCGGTCTCGATGAAGGTGATCACGATCGGGATCGCGAGGGTCACCGAGGCCAGCGCCAGCAGGATTCCGATCACCGTGAAGAAGCGCAACGGCCGCTCCGAACGGTAGAGCTTCAGCATGGTGCCGAAGATACGAAACCCGTCGCGCCAGGTGTTGAGCTTGGAGAACGAGCCTTCCGGGCGCGCGTAATAGGGAGTCTCGATCTCGGCGACCGGCAGCGACAATTCCAGCGCGTAGACCGCAAGCTCCGTCTCGATCTCGAAGCCGTCGGAGAGGACCGGGAAGGATTTGACGAAGCGGCGCGAGAACACGCGGTAGCCGGACAGGATGTCCTTGAACGTGTGACCGAAGGTCGACGCCAGGAAGCCGGTCAGCATACGGTTGCCGGTACGGTGGCCGAGCCGGTAGGCGGCCTGGTCCTGATCGACGCGAAGGCCGACCACCATGTCGAGCTGATCATCGAGCAGCCTGTCGATCATGCGCGGCGCGCTCGGCGCATCGTAGGTGGCATCGCCGTCGACCAGCACATAGACGTCGGCCTCGACGTCGGCGAACATGCGGCGCACGACGTGGCCCTTGCCCTGCCGCCGCTCGCTGCGCACGATTGCGCCAGCTTCGCGCGCGGCTGCCGCGGTACGGTCGCGCGAATTGTTGTCGTAGACATAGATCTCGGCCGAAGGGAGCGCCTTGCGGAAGTCGGCAACGACGGTCGCGACCGCCGCTTCCTCATTGTAGCATGGCACCAGCACCGCGATGCGAAGTTGCGTTGAGGTCATCGCGAGGGCACCCCGAGGCTTGCCGGCTCGCGCGCGAGCAGCGCGGCCTGCCGCGCCTGCTCGGGCTGCATCAGCCAGGCGAACGAGACGCTCCACAGCGACAGCATCGCGATCGGCACGATGTAATAGGGTGTGAAGATCGGATGGCTCAGGAAGAAGACGAGGTTGACGACGAGATTACCGGCGACGACGAGCGCGACCTGCCGCACGCTCCCCTCGCCCACCCGCAAGAACCAGGCCGTAGAGCCGATCGCCAGCACGATCAGCGCGGACTGCGTGTCGCGTAGATACTGGCCGAGGACGGCAAGATCGAAGGCCGGCGCGACCGCGTCGACGCTGCCATAGGTGGTGGCCAGGGGGCTGCCGGCGTTGACGGCCTGGGCAAGCAATGTCGGCGTCATACCGACGAGGGCACCAACACCGAAGCCGAGCCCCTGCATGAAATCCGCGACCGTCCGCGATCGCAGGAACGCAACGGCCAGGAACAGGCAATAACCAGCCAGCAGCAGCGCGTTCGGCAGCCTGAAACTGACGGAGGCTCCCAGCAGAAGGCCGATCAGCGCGAGCAGCAGCAGACTGCGCTTCTGCCTCGTCAGCCACAGCGCGGTCAGAAATCCCGCGACGGCACACACCGCCATGGTCGGCGCGATCGAATAGCTCGCCTTCGCCGGGTTGATCATGAGATAGATTGCCAGAGCGCCGAACAGGCCCGCGCCCACTATCGAAGGCAGCGTGCGCGCCAAGAAGATGCCCGATAGCGCGAGGCCGCAGACGATCAGGCTCGCGGCAATGTAGAGCGGCACCACCTGATTGCCTTCCGGAAACAGCGCCAGCAGGAATCCCGTGCCGGGCGGATATTGAATCACGATCTTGCCGCCCGGCATCGGATTGTGGCACGGCCAGCGCGTCGGATCCTGCCACTCGGCGTACGAAATTTCCTTCCACTTGCCTTTGGCATAATCATCGTAATCAAACGCGGCGTTGGTGTTGAGCCCACCGATGCCGAGGCGCTGGAATAGATGCGCCTGCCGGAGATAGCAGATGTCGTCATAGACGCCGCGCGCCTCGCTCCAGCGCGACATCGTGACGATGTTGCTGGCAAGGATCGCAAGGCAGATCAGGCCGAAGGCGAGTTTGGCAATCTTCATCCGGGGTCCGCGGAATCCGTAGGATCCGGTTACTAGCACAAGCCGCCGTCAGCGCCACGTCGCAATCGGAGCTTGTCCGCCCACGACTTCCGCGATCCGCAGCCGCGTCCCGGGCGTGGTCCCCTCCGGCAGCGCCGTGACTGCGAAAAATCCGCACTCGACGATCTCGCGATTGGGCTCGGGCAGGCGGTCCTGGCTGAACTGCCTGACCACGTAAACCGCGACGTGGTCGCGGCGGGAGACGTGGCTGTTGAGGAAGATGCCGTGCAGCACGGCATCTCCGACCAGATCAATGTCGCCCTCCTCCTTGAGCTCGCGGCGCAGCGCCTCTTCCATGGTCTCGCCGAAATCGACGCCGCCGCCGGGCAGGTACCAGCCGCTGACGTAGCTGTGCTTGACCAGGAACACCCGATTCTCATGATCCAGCACCACGGCGCGGACTCCGAGCGTCATGGCGCGGACGACCAGGAAATAGGCGTGGAAGATTCGCCGCAGCAACGGCTCGAACTTCCTGCGAACGCTGTTCAGACGATCTTCCATCAGGCTTCCTCGAGGCCGTTGTCCCGGGCCCCGCTTGCACGTTGCCTGCGACCTTGCCATTACAGTGGAGCAATAGCGAGGCAATCGCGCGCCATGGCCCCTTTCACGCTCGCCCATCTGTCCGATCCGCATCTGCCGCCCTTGCCGAAGCCGCAGCTGATCGAGCTCGCGGGCAAGCGCGTGCTCGGCTATGTCAACTGGACGCGCAACCGCCACAAGTACCAGCGCCGCGAGGTGCTCGACGCGCTGGTGGCCGACATGAAGGCGCAGGTGCCCGACCACATCGCGGTGACCGGCGATCTCGTCAACCTGGCGCTGGAAGCCGAGTTCGCTCCTGCCCGCGCCTGGCTCGAGGGCGTCGGCCCGCCCGACCGCGTCACCACAATTCCCGGCAATCACGACGCCTATGTTCGCGCCACCTCGCATCGCTTCGGCGAGACGTTTGCCCCCTATCTTGCGGACGATGACGGCAAGATCGGCTTTCCGTCCGTGCGCCGGCGCGGGCCGCTCGCGCTGATCAGCCTGTCGACGGCGGTCCCGACCATGCCGCTGATGGCGACGGGCACGCTCGGCCGCGATCAGCTCGCCTCGCTCGCAGCAGTGCTCGAACGGCTCGCGACCGAGGACGTCTTCCGCGTGCTGCTGGTGCACCATCCGCTGAAGTCCGGTGCGCGGCAGAAACGGATGACAGATTCGGCCGCGCTGCTGGCCCTGCTCAAGCGCCACGGCGTCGAGCTGATCCTGCACGGGCACGACCACATTCATTCGACGATGTGGTTCGAGGGGCCGAACGGCAAGATTCCCGCGCTTGGCGTGCCCTCAGCCTCCGCGCTCGCGCATGGGCGCTACCCCGCGGCGGCGTATAATCTGTTCACGATCGAGAAGGACAATGCCGGCTGGCGGTGCGAGCAGACGGTGCGGAGCCTGAGAGCGGGATTGCAGATTGGGCAGATCAAGCATGTGAGGTTGATTTAGCCCCGCTGTCATTCCGGGGCATGCGAAGCATGAACCCGGAATCCATCGAGCCGCACTACGTGCTGATGAATGGATTTCGGGTTCGCGCTTCGCGCGCCCCGGAATGACGATGGAGAGAGCCTCACCAGCTCCGCAAGGCGGCCACCACGGCGACGCCAAACAACGCGGCAGCGCCGAGAATGAAGCCGAACACGAACGGCCACACGCGCGAGCGTCGCCGCGGGGGCGCGACCTCGGGTTTCGGTTCGGGCGGGACCACCATCGCATGCTCGCGCTCGACCATGCGGCGCGCGACGTAGTCGGTGACGGCCTCGACGATCACGATGGTGTCGTGTGATTCGGCGAGCACGATGCGGCCGAAGCGGGTGTCCTGGACGAAGCGGTACATCCTCTTGTCGCGCCCCATCACGATGTGCGCGACGACGTCGATCCACAGTCTCGGCGTATCGCCCTGGCTGATGCCGCGGTCGAACAGGTCGATCTTGTCAGGCACCTGCGCGAACAGCGGATCGAGGGCGTCGTTGAGGATCTCGAGTCGCGCGACCTCGGCGTCCCTGAGATCGACCACCACGCCGGTCCGGTCGGCGGCCTCGATCCGCGCTCGCAGCAGCGCATCGCGCAGCCGCACCGGGCGCGGCTGGCCGGGATGGATCCCGCTGGTCTCGGGCTCTGACATTGTCGGCCTCGTCCTCGACTTTCCTCCGTTAACCTATCAGCAACCAATACGCCCGCAAAGGGCCCACAATTCCAGAGGCTTACGGCGCCCACAGGCCATTCACCTGTGCCAAAAACAGACGATCCCACCCGGCTTGCGCCGGATGGGACCCTCCGTCCTTGGACGTCTTCTTAGATCTTCAGGCAGCCGTCAGGCCGAGACCCGCGACGGCTCTTCCACGATCGAGAAACGGACGCCGGCCTTATGGCGGTTCTCTTCCGAGACCGTGCGCCAGGCGTCCTCGGCCTCCTTGCGGGTCTTGAACGGACCCTGCACCTGGGCCGAGCCTTCCACCAGCTTGTGGAAGTTCATCGAGCCGAACTCGCCGCCGATCACCCAGAAATTGCTGCCTTTGGTCATTGTCAGTCTCCTGTTTCGGTGCGTGCTGCGTTAGCCGAACTGGTTCATCGTGTTGTGGGCGCCGCCCGCCTTCAGGGCAGCCTCGCCGGCGAAGTACTCCTTGTGGTCGTCACCGATGTCGGAACCGGCCATGTTCTGGTGCTTCACGCAGGCGATGCCCTGACGGATCTCGGCGCGCTGGACGTTCTTGACGTAGCCCAGCATGCCCTGCTCGCCGAAATACTCACGGGCGAGGTTGTCGGTCGAGAGCGCTGCCGTGTGATAGGTCGGCAACGTGATCAGATGGTGGAAGATGCCGGCACGCTTGGCCGAATCCGCCTGGAAGGTGCGGATGCGCTCGTCGGCTTCCTTGGCCAGCGGCGTATCGTCGTACTCCGCCTTCATCAGCTCGGCACGGTTGTACTTGCTGACGTCCTTGCCTGCTTCCTTCATCGCGTCGTAGACCTGCCAACGGAAGTTGAGGGTCCAGTTGAACGACGGCGAATTGTTGTAGGCCAGCTTCGCGTTCGGGACGACCTTGCGGATCCGATCGACCATCTTGGCGATCTGCTCGATATGCGGCTTCTCGGTCTCGATCCAGAGCAGGTCGGCGCCGTTCTGCAGCGAGGTGATGCAGTCCAGCACGCAGCGGTCTTCGCCGGTGCCGGGGCGGAACTGATAGAGGTTCGAAGGCAGCCGCTTCGGACGCATCATCTTGCCGTTGCGATTGATGATGACGTCGCCGTTGCGGGCGTTCTCCGCCGTCACTTCCTCGCAATCCAGGAAGCTGTTGTACTGGTCGCCGATATCGCCGGGCTTGTGGCTGACGGCGATCTGCTGCGTCAGGCCGGCGCCGAGCGAATCAGTGCGGGTCACGACGATGCCGTCTTCGACGCCGAGCTCCAGGAAGGCGTGGCGGCAGGCACGGATCTTGGCGAGGAAGACGTCATGCGGCACGGTGACTTTGCCGTCCTGGTGGCCGCACTGCTTCTCGTCCGAGACCTGATTCTCGATCTGGAGCGCGCAGGCGCCCGCTTCGATCATCTTCTTGGCGAGCAGATAGGTCGCCTCGGCATTGCCGAAGCCGGCGTCGATGTCGGCGATGACAGGCACGACGTGGGTCTGGAAGTTGTCGATCTTCGCAATCAGCTCCTTCTCGCGGGTCTGGTCGCCTTCCTTGCGCGCCTTGTCGAGAAGACGGAAGATGTCGTTGAGCTCACGCGAATCCGCCTGACGCAGGAACGTGTAGAGCTCCTCGATCAGTGCCGGCACCGAGGTCTTCTCGTGCATGGACTGGTCGGGCAGCGGGCCGAACTCGGAGCGCAGCGCCGCGATCATCCAGCCCGAGAGGTACAGATAGGTGCGATCGGTTCTGCCGCCGAAGTGCTTCTTGACCGAGATCAGCTTCTGCTGGGCGATGAAGCCGTGCCAGCAGCCCAGCGACTGGGTGTACTTGGTCGGATCGTTGTCATAGGCGGCCATGTCGGCCCGCATCAGCGCCGCGGTGTAGCGGGCAACGTCGAGACCGGTCTTAAAGCGGTTCTGCAGGCGCATGCGTGCGACGGCCTCGGCCGACACGCCGTTCCAGGTCGGCTGGGTCTCGAGGAGCGCCCGGGCCGCCTTGACTTCGTCCTGATACGAACCCGGGCCCTGAAGGGTGCTGATGCCGCGCGGCTGGTAGTTCATGTGCCTGATCCTTTCGCTGACGATGGCTGGCTTGCCATCGACATTCTTGACAGTGCATTGCGAGATGCGTGTCAGGAGCTAAACGCGAAAACAGAAACTTCGTATAGATGGCTTGTTTTTTATTGGTGATGTCATGTAACATCAGAACATGTAATAGATGTTATTTTGTAAATCTTGTAACATATAGGTCAGCAAAACTGCCCTTTTTGCGGTCCCGGGAGATCTGAGAATGCCCGCCAATTCCGGCAAGAAACTCTTCGTCGGCCCGCGGTTCCGGAGGATCCGGCAGCAATTGGGGCTGTCGCAAACCCAGATCGCCGAGGGACTCGGGATCTCGCCGAGCTATGTCAACCTGATCGAGCGCAACCAGCGCCCGGTGACGGCGCAGATCCTGCTGCGGCTGGCCGAGACCTACGACCTCGATTTGCGCGATCTGGCCACCGCTGACGAGGACCGTTTCTTCGCCGAGCTCAACGAGATCTTCTCCGATCCGCTGTTCCGCCAGATCGACGTTCCCAAGCAGGAGCTGCGCGACCTCGCCGAGCTCTGCCCCGGCGTCACCCATGCCCTGCAGCGGCTCTACGCCGCTTACGCCGAGGCCCGCCAGGGCGAGACGCTGGCCGCCGCCCAGATGGCCGACCGCGATGTCGGCACCCGCTATGAGGCCAATCCGGTCGAGCGCGTGCGCGAGCTGATCGAGGCCAACCGCAACTACTTCCCGGAACTCGAACAGGCCGCGGAGAATCTTCGCGACGAGTTGAACGTGCCGGCCGAGGGACTCTATGCAGCGCTCGCGGCGCGGCTGCGTGAAAAGCATTCGATCCAGACCCGCGTCATGCCTGTCGACGTGATGCGCGAGACGCTCCGGCGGTTCGATCGTCATCGCCGCCAGTTGCTGATCTCCGAGCTGGTCGATCCGCCCGGCCGCGCCTTCCAGCTCGCCTTCCAGCTTGGCTTAGGGGAATGCGCGCAAGCCCTGGAGACCATCATCGGCCGCGCCGGCCCGCTCGACGACGCGCCGCGCCGCCTGTTCCGCATCACGCTCGGCAACTACTTTGCCGCCGCCGTGATGATGCCCTATCCGGCATTCTTGGCCGCGGCCGAAGCCCTGAATTACGACATCCACGTGCTGGCGCAGCGCTTCAATTCCGGCTTCGAGCAGGTCTGCCACCGCCTCACCACCCTGCAGCGGCCGAACGCGCGCGGCATTCCGTTCTTCCTCTTGCGCGTCGACAATGCCGGCAACGTCTCCAAGCGCTTCTCGTCCGGCACCTTCCCGTTCTCGAAGTTCGGCGGCACCTGTCCGCTGTGGAACGTGCACTCGACCTTCGACACGCCGGATCGCCTGCTCAAGCAGGTGATCGAGCTGTCCGACGGCACGCGTTATTTCTCGATCGCGCAGATGGTGCGCCGTCCCGTCGCGCCGCACCCGCTGCCGCAACCGCGCTTCGCCATCGGCCTCGGCTGCGAGATCCGTCACGCCGCGCGGCTGACCTATGCCGCCGGCATGGACCTCGAGAAAACCGAGGGCACGCCGATCGGCGTCAATTGCCGCCTGTGCGAGCGCGAAAACTGCGCCCAGCGCGCCGAGCCGCCGATTACGCGCACGCTTATCCTGGACGAGACGACGCGGCGGGTGTCGAGCTTCGCGTTCTCGAATGCGCGGGAATTGTGAGGTTTGACGGAAGGCACATACCGCTCATTCCGCTGTCATGCTCCGCAAAAGCGGGGCATCCAGTACGCCGCGGCCTATCGGCCCCATCACTGCCGCCACGGAGTACTGGATCGCCCGGTCAAGCCGGGCGATCACAGTTGAATGCGTGGCGACAGCCAGCACCTCACGCCAGCGTATGCACGATCACGGGGCCCGCGGCGGCGCTCGCATGCCCGGCCAGCAGCGGGCCGAGATCCTTTTCGATCCAGGCGATCGCGCGCTTGTTGGCTTCCTCGGCCTGCTCGAACTTGTCGAAGATCGAGATCGCGGTGACCGTGTCGTCGCCGGCATAGACGACGTAATAGGCGCGGAAGCCGTCGACGTCGCTGATGATCGGAACGGCGCCGTCCTTGATCCTGCGCGCCAGCTCTTCCGCACTCCCGCTTTTCGCCTTGGCCTGACGGATGGCGGCATACATGGCATCCTCCCTTCCGGCTCGTGATGAGGGGCTTGTTGCCCGGAACGATGTTACGCCGAAGCGCCCCGCCAATCCATGCTTGGTTAACCCTGCCCTAATCCACTGCTGCGATCTGTAACCAAGGATTAAGCACGCCTCAACATCGGTGCCTTAGTCTTGCCCCACTCACTTTTCGCAAACACCGGTGACCTATTCTTCCGGGCGAAGTGACATCAGGGGGTTCATCATGCGCATTGCGTTGCTGCTGACCGCGACCATCGTCGGCGCGCTCTTCGCCAGTCCATCCCATGCTGGCTCGCTCGATGCCGGCGCAGCGCAGCCGCTGCCGCCGGGCTTCCAGAGCTACCGCGGCTACATGTTCGACCTGTCGGAGAATTCCGACCGCAAGGACGTCGACAAGCTCACCGACAATCTGAAGCAGCAGATCGATCTCGTCGAAGGCGCTGGCCTTTCGCCGCGCGTGCTGCGTTTCTTCCATACCGTGCCGATCGTCGCGAGCGAGCTGGCCTGTCTCGACGAAGGCGCCGCGACCGCGTGCTACGGCCGGGTCACGCCAGAGATTCACCGCTCCGCGCCACGAACGCTCACGGTGTGGGACCCGAACAAGCAGCGCTGGACCAACCCGAACGCCGTCGACCTCGCGGTCGATTCCGGGCTCGGCGTGATCATGCTGCGCCCGGACATGATGCGGTATGAGAAGGAAGCCGTGCTGCTGCACGAGTTGCTGCACGCCTATCACGCCCGGCTGTTGCCGGACGGCTATGCCAACAAGGGCGTGATCGCCTATTACGCGCTTGCCAAGTCCAAGGATCTTCTCCCCAAGGACTCCTATGCGATGAAGAATCCGATGGAGTTCTTTGCCGTGACCGCCAGCATCTTCCTGGCCGGAAAAAGCGAATTCCACGACCCGAAGTCGCGCGAGGCGCTCAAGGAGAAGATGCCGGATTATTACAAATATCTGGTCGGCGTGTTCGGCTTCGACCCCGAGCCCGCGGCGGCAAACGGACCGGTGGCCTCGCTGAAGTGAGGCGCCTCCCGAAACGTTCAAAAGCCGCGCGGCATGCGCGGCTTTTTTGTTTTGGCCCGCGGGAAGCTGCGGATGACGCCCCGGCGGGAATTGCCAAGGCGGGGCCTGATCTGCATAGTCCCGCCCGCATCGATACCGTTTTTCGAAGGGGATAAGAGAACATGGCGGACGCCGACCTGGATGTCGTGATCCGGCAACTGGCCAGACAGCTGCATACGGGCCTGATGACCCGCGCCAAGGAGCGGCGGGATCGCTTCAACGGCCTTGCGGTCAAGGCCAAGGGCAAGGAAACCGCCGACCGCTTCAAGATGATGGCCAAGGCCACCATGGAGCAGGCCACCGCCGCCGCCAAGCGCCTCCAGATGTCCGCCGACAACGTCGCCGACAGCTACGCGCGGTCGATGCGGATTGCCGCCAGCACGCCCGTTGCGGTGAAGGTGGAGAAGAAGGCGAAGGAGAAGCCGGAGAAGAAGGCCGCGAAGAAAGCCAAAGCGAAAAAGACGAAGTAGCCGTTGCTCTTCCGCGCTCCCGGCGCTGCTTGTCATCCCGGGAGCACGCGTCGGCTTTTCTTGTCATCTCCCGTCTGGTCGGCTCGCGGGCCTCCGCTGCAGCGTCGTTCGTTTACGACTCGCCATTTGGGCGGCGTGCTTCCGCAGGTCCGCCGCGATAGGGTCGCCCACGACGTACGAAGCTGCCCCCCGGCCCGCGGGCTGGCACACGTGCGCTACACACCGTCGATCCGTCACATAAAGCTTCTCACACTTTGGAGAAATCGTTCCTTCTCGCCCGGCGCGTAGCCCTGCGACGCTCCATAATACGGTTCATAGTGTTGATTGTACGGTGAGGCCCGGTAGTGCACCGGCGGCCGAGGTGGTGCGTAGGTTTGACGATGCTGACCCCGTTTGCCTCCTCTGGCCGGACCTGCGTAATAGGGATTGAGGACGCACATCTGACCGTTCGCCGACGCCCTGCATTGGTCCATCGTCATGTAGCTGCATCGATAGTACGGGGTCATTCCGAACGAAACGACGTACAGGCAAACCGGAAAAGCCGGGTCGTATGTTTGGGCCCGGGCGTGCCCCGCTGTCAGGGCGATACTCACCGTCAGAATCATGAAAGCCCATTTCCGCATTGGAACCTCCAAGGTTGCACGACACAGGGTGCAGTCTGGGCGCAATCAGCGTTGATCCAAATCAATTCTGGGGCATTGGTTCAAACGCCCGCGGCCGCGACAGTCTTACCGGCCGCATCCATCGCCCCTCTCGCCGCTCCAGGGCGAGCCACCCCTCTCCGACCAGAGCAAGGCGCTGTGGGCGGTGAACGCTGCTCCCCTCACCTTCCCGGCGCGGCGATCCGGGTCGGCTCGGCGCTCGCGAGCTCGGCGAGCTTTTCGCGCGCAGCCTCGCGCGCGCGGCCGTCTTTGCCTGCAGGTAGCGCCAGCGCCGCCTCGAAATCGGCGCGCGCATCGTCGGCCTGGCCGCGGGCGAGGAATGCCAGGCCGCGGTCGAGGCGGGCCAGGGCATCCGACGGATCGAGGCGGACCGCCGTGTTGTAACTCAGGATGGCGCGATCGAGATCGCCGGTGGCGGCGAGCGCAAGACCACGCTGGTGGTAGGGCGCAGCGCGCTTGGGATCATGCGCGATCGCCTCGTCATAGTCGGCGATGGCGAGCTCGAGATCGCCGTTCTGACGACGCGCGAGCGCGCGCTCGCGATAGAGCGAGGCGCGGTTGGGATTGAGGTGAATGGCCTCGTCGAAATCGGCAATCGCCCGCTTGAAGTCGCCATGACGCAGCGCGATCCGTCCGCGCCCCTCATAGGCAAAGGCGATCAGCGAGCCGCGGAGCGGCGAGAAGCCGATCACCGCCGAGCAGATGTCGGGATCGTCCTCGTCACCGCAATTGACGACCATGTGCGTGGACAGGCCGGCAAGGACACACAGGACGATCAGCAATGGTACGGCAGTTCTGGTCATCTTCGACGGCGGCCGGCATTGGGCCGGCCACGCATCCCCTTTCGAAGAATTGGTCTTGCCGGGGTGTTAACACCGGCTCGAACGATCCAGTGTGCGCCAGGTCACAAAGCGGGATGCAAAATTCCAGCCGGTTTTCGCATCAGCCCCAAGGGCCGCGTGAAGATGAGCGGCCCCACGGGCCTCGGGGCGGATAATTCTCGTTGGCCCCGACCGACGGCGCCGCCCGCGCGCCGAGCTCGGCCGCCAGCTGCTGGAGCGCCGCGATGCGGTTCTGGGTCGAGGGATGGGTGGCGAACAGATTGTCCACACCGTGGCCCGACAGCGGATTGATGATGAACATGTGCGCGGTCGCGGGATTGCGCTCGGCGTCATAGTTCGGCACCTGATGCGCTGCGCCCTCGATCTTCACCAGCGCGGAAGCCAGCCACATCGGTTGTCCCGCGATGCGGGCACCGAGATTGTCCGCCGCGTATTCACGGGTACGGCTGATCGCCATCTGCACCAGCATGGCGCCCAGCGGCGCGAGAATCATCATCAGGATCGAGCCGACGATGCCCAGGCCGTTGTTGTTTTCGCGATTGCCGCCGAAGAACATGCCGAACTGAGCGAGCATGGAGATGGCGCCCGCGATGGTCGCGGTGATGGTCATCAGCAGCGTGTCGTGATTCTTGATATGCGCAAGCTCGTGCGCGATCACGCCGGCGAGCTCCTCGCGGCTGAGCTGGTTCATCAGGCCGGTCGTGACGGCAACCGCGGCGTTCTCAGGATTGCGGCCGGTCGCGAACGCGTTGGGCTGCGCCTCGTCCATCAGGAACACCCGCGGCATCGGCAAGCCCGCGCGGCCCGCAAGCTCGGCGACGAGCCCGACCAGTTCCGGCGCGCTTCTGCGGTCGACCTCATGGGCGCCGTACATCGAGAGCACCATGCGGTCGGAATTCCAGTAGGTGAATAGATTGGTCGCGGCGGCAATGACCAGCGCGATCACGGCGCCGGAGGCGCCACCGATCAGATAGCCGACGCCCATGAACAGGGCAGTGAGGCCTGCGAGCAGCATTGCGGTGCGGAAATAGTTCATGGCCGTCTCCTGGGGCGGCCGCGGGCGAACCTTCGGCCGGCTCCAGCGAAAATATGGATGCCGCCGGCGACCGCAAGGTTCGTGCGTCGCCGAGCCGCAGATCCACGGCAGTGCGGCAGCCTTTCCGCTGTCGCTAAACCTTGACGGGGATTTACACCAAAACACACGTGGACGGTTAGTAACCTGGAAAGCGCGGCGTCGACTTAATCCGCGGTAACCGGGCACGTCGCAGGGTTCTTGCGCATTGACCGGTTCCGTTGGCATCTCGTCAGCAAGGTGACCATCATGATGGACCGCTCAGGTGCCGCTCCGGTCGACCCCACCCCCTCCCCTACCGAGAGCAAAGCTGACGCCAAGGGCTTGCAGGAGGCGCTGCACACGCAACTATTCGCGCATGACGAGCCCGAGCAAACGTCCGATGCGCAGACGGAGCCGGAGCCAGGGCGCCGGTGGCCGCACCTGCGGCGCGGCGCCAAGATCGCCATCGGACTTGCCATCCTCGCCGTTTTTGGCTGGCTACCGCTGCGCGCGATCTGGGAATATTCGAGCGTCGAGGCCGTGCTGAATTCCCGCCTCGTCACCTTGCGCGCACCCATCGGTGGCCGCGTCTCTGCCGCGCAGCGCGTGACTGACCAGGCCCGGTTAGAGGCCGGAACCGTCGTCCTGCGTGTCGTCAACTCGCGCGGCGATCGCACCCGGCTCGACGATCTCCGGCGACAGAAGTCGCGCCTGGAGAACGACCGGCCCAGCCTTGCTGTCAAGCTCGCCTCGGCGCAGGCCGCGCAAAAGGACCTGGCGCGGCAGGCAGCCCAATTCCGCGACGGACGCGTGCTTCAGCTCGAGGCTCGCATTGCCGAGATCCAGACCTCGATCGAGGCGGCGGCGGCGCGGCGGGACGAAGCCAGCGCCGCCGTCGAGCGCGCATCCTCACTGGCCAAAACCGGCAATGTCTCGACCGTCGAGCTGGCGCGGCTGACGCGCGAGCTCTCCGTGTCGCAGCAAACCGAACTCGGCGCGCGCAAGCGGCTGGATGCCGCCAAAGTCGAACTCACCGCCGCACAGAACGGCTCGTTCCTCGGCGACAGCTACAACGACCGGCCAAGCTCGGTGCAGCGCGAGGAGGAGATGCGTCAGCGTGCCGGCGACCTCGAAGCCGATCTGTCGCGCACTGACACCGAGATCGCCTGGCTCGCCAACGAGATCATCGTCGAGGAGGTCCGCTTCGCCGATCTGTCCGAAGCCAACATCACGACACCCGTCACGGGACGCGTCTGGGAGATGATGACCTCACCCGGCGAGGACGTGCAGGCCGGGCAGCCCCTGCTCAAGGTGCTCGATTGCAGCGGCGCCGTCATCACCGCCAACGTCACCGAGAGCGTCTACAACCGCCTGCAGCTCGGCGATCGCGCGACGTTCGAGCCGAATGACGGCGGTGAACCGATCTCCGGCACGGTGGCCAACCTGACCGGCGCGGCCGGTGCGCCGGCCAATCTCGCCATCAATCCGGATGCGCTGAGCAAGGAGCCCTATCGCGTGACCGTGGCATCGCACGATGCGGCGGCCGGCGCCTGCACCGTCGGACGCACAGGCCGCGTCGTGTTTGCCCGGCACGAGACCGCACCGTGATGATGGCGCTGACGCCCGGGCTGATCGCGCTCGGCGCCTTCATGGCGATCGTGCCGCTGCTGAGGCGCGACAGCACGATGGCGCGCTCGCTCCTGGCCATCGTGTCGGTGACCTTGCTGCTGCGTTATCTCCATTGGCGCGTCACCTCGACGCTCCCGCCGCCGCACCTGACCGTCGATGCCCTGATCGGCTACCCCTTCATGCTGCTGGAAGCGGCCTCGTTGGTCGCGGTCGCGTTGTCGTTGCTGTTCCTGAGCCGCACGCGCGACCGCACCGGCACCGCGAAGATTCACAGCAGCGCCGGCGATCCTCGCGCACCGCTGATCGACGTCTTCATCTGCACCTACAACGAGGAACGAGGGATCCTCGAGCGCACCATCATCGGCGCGACCGGTATGGCGTACGGCCATTATCGCGTCTGGGTGCTCGACGACGGCAGGCGGCCCTGGCTGCGTCGGCTTTCGGGCGAGCTCGGCTGCCATTATTTGACGCGGCCCGACAACCACCACGCCAAGGCCGGCAACATCAATCACGCCCTCAAGCATGTCGGCGCGCTGCCGGAGCGGCCGGAATTCGTCGCCATTCTCGATGCGGACTTCGTGCCGCGGCCCGACTTCCTCGCACGAACCGCCTCGCTCATGGACGATGCTTCGGTCGGCGTGGTGCAGACGCCGCAGCATTTCATCAATTCCGACCCGATCCAGACCAATCTCGCTGCGACCGACGTGTGGCCCGACGAGCAGCGCTTCTTCTTCGACATCCTGCTGCCGGCCAAGGATGCCTGGGGCGTTGCGTTCTGCTGCGGGACCTCCTCCCTCATCCGCTATGCCGGGCTGATGCAGATCGGCGGATTTCCGACCGATTCGGTGACGGAAGACTACCTCGTCACCCTTCGCCTGAAGGAATACGGCCTCAACACGATCTATCTCAACGAGCGGCTGACGATCGGGCTCGCGCCGGAAGGGCTGAAGGAATACATCACCCAGCGCGCCCGCTGGTGCCTCGGCCTGATGCAGATCGTGCGCGGCCGCAGCGGACCGCTCTCGCGGAGTTCGAAGCTGTCCTTCATCGACCGGCTCTCGCTGGTCGACGCCTTCATGAGCTGGTCCGCGGTCTACACCTCGAAGGTGGCGGGCCTGGTGGTGCCCTGGCTGTTCCTGCTTTTCGGCATCCAGGCGGTGCGGGCCGACCTCAACGAGCTCTTGCGCGTCTTCCTGCCGTTCTATGTCTGGAACGGCCTCAGCATGGCCTGGCTGTCGCGCGGCCGCTCGCTGGCGATGATGACGGATGTCTCACAGCTCATCGCCGCGCCCGCCGTGCTCAAGGCCGTTGCCGCCGGCCTGCTGAAACCGAAGGGACACAAGTTCAAGGTCACCGCCAAAGGCGGCGACCGCGACCGGCGCTTCGTCGAATGGCCGCTGCTGCGGATCTATGGCTGCGCACTCTTCATCACGCTCGCGTCCATCGCGTATGCTTTCGTCCTGCAGCAGCGCGGCGAGAACATCGCCTATGGCGGACTGGCGCTGGCCTGGAGTCTCTACAACGCGCTCATCCTCACCGTGGTCTGCTTCGTCTGCATCGAGCAACCGCGCAAGCGCAAGGCGGAACGGTTCAACCGCAATGAACCGGTCCTGGTGCGCCAGGACGGCAGGTCGCATCTCGCGCGGCTCGCCGACATCTCCATCACGGGCGCTCGCCTGATCGATCCCGATCCGCCGGCGCCGGGCAGCACGATCGAATGCCGGATCTATGGCCGCCCAATCGCGGCCATCGTGGTGCGGCGAACCACCGACGGGTTCGCCGTGCGATTCGAGGAAGGCATGGATACGCGCGTGCACGCGATCAGGGCGTTCTATGCGGGCGAATATGTTCGCGCCTTCCGGGGCGTCAGGGCGCTCCCGGTCGGGAAAGCGCTGCTGATGCGGCTGTTCGGCTAGGCGGGCGACGAGGAAGTGATGGCCCGAGGCCATCACTTCACCTAGACTTCGGACGAATCCACGCTCGACCCCCTCACCGGAACACCTATGGTCCAGACCCGATTTCTGATCGCGGCCGTCGCGCTTGTCGCGTGCACAGCCACCGCCTCCGCTCAAATGCTCCCGCCTCCCGCAAGGCCCGCAGCGCCGAAGGCCGCTGCCCCTTCGCCGCGCGCGGCTTCATGCCACAACGGCGCGAGCTTCGATCGCTTCCTGGCCGACCTGAAGCAGCAGGCGATCGCGGCCGGGGTGTCGCAGCGCGCGCTCGCCGAGGCCGCGCCATACCTCACCTACGACCAGAGCATCGTCAACCGCGACCGCGGCCAGCGCGTGTTCGGCCAGGTGTTCACCGAATTCTCGCGCAACCGAGCGTCGGAGGGCGCGGCCAGGAACGCTCAGGCGCGCATCAAGATGCATGCGGCGGCGTTCGCCCGCGCCGAGAAAGAATATGGCGTGCCGCCGGCGGTCATCGCTGCGTTCTGGGGATTGGAGAGCAGCTTTGGCGCCGAGCTCGGCACGCTGCATACGCTGCCCTCGTTGGTGTCGTTGGCCTACGACTGCCGCCGCTCCGAGATGTTTCAGAAGGAAACCATCGCGGCTCTCAAGATCATCGACCGCGGCGATCTCTCACCATCCGAGATGATCGGCTCCTGGGCGGGCGAGCTCGGGCAGACGCAGTTTTTGCCCACGCATTATTTCAACTATGCAGTGGACTATGACGGCGACGGCCATCCCAACTTGTTGCGCAGCGCGCCCGACGTGATCGGCTCGACCGCGAACTACATCGCCAACGGACTGAAGTGGCGGCGTGGCGAGCCGTGGCTGCAGGAAGTGCGCGCGCCCACGAACTTTCCGTGGGACCAAGCCGACCTGACGATCAAACTGCCGCGCGCAAAATTCGCGCAACTCGGCGTCACCTATCCCGATGGCCGGCCGCTGCCGAACGACGACCTGCCCGCCTCACTGCTATTGCCGATGGGTCGTACCGGGCCAGCCTTTCTCGCCTATGCGAATTTCGCGGCCTATACCGAGTGGAATAACTCACTGATCTATTCGACCACCGCAGCCTATCTCGCCAGCCGCATCGCCGGCGCCCCGCCGATGCGGCAGCCCGCCGTGCCGGTTGCGCAACTGCCGCTCAACGAGCTGAAGGAGTTGCAGCAGCACCTCGTCCGCGCCGGCTTCAATGTCGGCAAGGTCGATGGCGTAATGGGGCAACTGAGCCGCACTGCAGTGAAGGCGATGCAGATCAAGTTCGGCCTGCCCGCCGATTCCTGGCCGACTGCGGAGTTGCTGGCGCGCATGCGGGGCGGCACGGCGCAGGCGCAGCCCCAGGCGACGGTGCGAAAGAATTTTCGCATCGCACAAGCCGCTGTCTGCGATTGTATTTTTCCATGAGGCTCCCATGTGAGTGGCTCAGGTTTTCTCCTGAGATTTCCCATTCACAAGCGAGCATCACATGTCCTTCTACGACGCGGCCGTCCCGGCCTATCTGCAAATGCTGAACAGCGTCACCGGCCTGCTCACCAAGGCCGAGGCGCATTGCGCGGCCAGGAAGATCGACCCCAGCGTCCTGCTCGGCTCGCGCCTTTTCCCGGACATGCTGCCGCTGTCCAAGCAGGTCCAGCTCGTCAGCGACTTCGCCGCCAAGGGCTGCGCGCGACTGACGCATAGCGAGGTGCCCGCGACCCCCGACACCGAAACCAGCTTTGCGGAGTTGAAGCAGCGACTGGCAAAGACCATCGACTACGTGAAGTCGTTCAAGCCGGAGCAGTTCGAGGGTGCCGACACCAAAGACGTCACCTTCCCGGCCGGACCGGACAAATCCATCACCATGAAGGGCCAGCAATTCCTGAGCGCGTTCTCGCTGCCGAACTTCTATTTCCACTGCGCGACCGCCCACGGCATTTTGCGCCACAACGGCGTCGAGATCGGCAAGCGCGATTTCATGGGCGCGAACTGACTTGCGAAATCGCACGGTCGCGACAGCTGAAATCGACTGTCGCGGCCGGAATTGCACATGAATTATGCTACGCGGGATTTGCCGCGTAGGTCGCCTGCGCTTTCCGTATGGCTCCTCCCTTGCGTTGGATATCGCAATGCACAACTGTTCCAGACCCCTCACTGCTGGAAACATTGCCAATGAGCCGTCCAACCAAATTGTTTGAGACCTATAAGCTCGGTCCGATCACGCTTGCGAACCGCTTCGTGATGGCGCCGCTGACGCGCAACCGCGCCGTTCCCGGCACGTTCGTCCCCGGCGCCCTCGCAGCCGACTATTACGGTCAGCGCGCCTCCGCAGGGCTTCTGATCACCGAAGCGAGCCAGGTCTCGCAGCAAGGGCAAGGCTACCAGGACACGCCCGGCATCTACAGCAAGGAGCAGGCCGCCGGCTGGCGCAAAGTCACCGACCGCGTGCATGAGCGCGGCGGCAAGATCTTCATCCAGCTCTGGCATGTCGGCCGTATCTCGCATGTCGACCTCCAGGCGAATGGCGCCGCCCCGGTGGCGCCGAGCGCGATCCGCGCCAAGGGCAAGACGTTCGTGAATGGCGGCTTTGCCGATGTTTCCGAACCCCGCGCGCTCGAGCTTTCCGAGATTCCGGGAATCATCGACGACTTCAAGCGCGCGACGAGGAATGCGCTCGAGGCCGGCTTCGACGGCGTCGAGATCCACGGTGCCAACGGCTACCTGCTGGAGCAGTTCGCCAAGAACGGCACCAACAAGCGCACGGACGCCTATGGCGGCTCGATCGAGAACCGCGCGCGGCTGATGCTGGAGGTCTCCAAGGCCGTCGTGGCCGAAGCCGGAGCGAATCGTACCGGCATCCGCATCTCGCCGGTGACGCCGGCCAACGACATCTCGGATTCCAACCCGCAGGCCCTGTACGACCACATCGTCGACGGTCTCGGCGCGCTCAAGCTGGTCTATCTCCACGTCGTCGAAGGCGCCACCGGCGGCCCCCGCGACGTCGCGCCGTTCGACTATGCGTCATTGCGCAAGCGCTTCACCGGCGCCTACATCGCCAACAACGGTTACGATTTCGATCTCGCCACCAAGGTGCTGGACGCGAACGCAGCCGACCTCATCGCCTTCGGCAAGCCCTTCATCTCCAATCCCGACCTCGTCGAGCGACTGAAGCAGGGCGCAGCGCTGAACGACTGGGACAAGACCACGTTCTACGGCGGCGGCGCGAAGGGGTATACGGATTACCCGACGCTGGCGGCCGAACCGGCGGAGTAAAATCAACTCTCTCCGCGTCATTGCGAGGAGCTCTTGCGACGAAGCAATCCAGACTGCCGCGGCGGGAAGGCTCTGGATTGCTCGCTTCGCTCGCAATGACGGTGTGGAGACAGCGCAGCGAACTCACCAAAAACAAAAAGGCCGGGATCGCTCCCGGCCCTTCGCATTTGGTGACGTCGCGCGCCGCTTACTTCGCTTCCGCGCGCTTGGGCGGGGTGGCCGGCCACGACTTGATCAGGGTGTCGTAGTCGACCGTCTCGCCCTTCGGCTTCTCGTTGGCGAGCTTGCGCTGGGGCGCGATGGTGCCGTCCTTCTCGGCCTTCGCGAACCAGTACTCCGGCTTCTCCTTCTTGTGGAGCTTCGGACCGCAGGCGCCCTGCACGCCGGACTTCTCCAGGCGCTCCATGACGGAGTCCTGGGCCGCGGCGAGAGCATCCATCGCCTGTTGCGGCGTCTTCGCACCGGACGACGCATCGCCGATGTTCTGCCACCACAGCTGCGCGAGCTTCGGATAGTCGGGCACGTTGTTGCCGGTCGGGGTCCACTGCACGCGCGCCGGCGAGCGGTAGAACTCGACCAGGCCGCCGAGCTTCGGCGCACGTTCCGTAAACGACTTGTCCCAGATGTCGGATTCACGGACGAAGGTGAGACCGACATGGCTCTTCTTCAGCGACACCGACTTCGAGACGATGAACTGGAGATAGAGCCAGGCGGCCTTGCGGCGATCCGGCGGAGTGGACTTCAGGAGCGTGAGCGAGCCCGCGTCCTGATAGCCGAGCTTCATGCCTTCCTTCCAGTACGAGCCGTGCGGCGACGGAGCCATACGCCATTTCGGCGTACCGTCCGCGTTCATCACGGCGATGCCGGGCTTCACCATGTCGGCGGTGAAGGCGGTGTACCAGAACATCTGCTGGGCGATGTTACCCTGGGCCGGCACGGGACCGGACTCGGAGAAGGTCATGCCCTGCGCCTGCGGCGGCGCATACTTCTTCATCCACTCGAGATACTTGGTGATCGAGTAGACCGCCGCCGGTCCGTTGGTGTCGCCACCACGCTCGACCGAGGAGCCGACCGGACGGCAGCCTTCCATGCGGATGCCCCATTCGTCGACCGGCAGACCGTTCGGAATGCCCTTGTCACCGTTGCCGGCCATCGACAGCCACGCGTCGGTGAAACGCCATCCGAGCGAGGGGTCCTTCTTGCCATAGTCCATATGGCCATAGACCTTGACGCCGTTGATCTCCTTGATGTCGTTGGTGAAGAACTCGGCGATGTCCTCATAGGCGGACCAGTTCACGGGCACGCCGAGCTCGTAGCCATACTTCGCCTTGAACTTGGCCTTGTAGTCCGCGTTGGTGAACCAGTCGTAACGGAACCAGTAGAGGTTGGCGAACTGCTGGTCGGGCAGCTGGTAGAGCTTGCCGTCCGGACCCGTGCCGAACGACTTGCCGATGAAGTCGTTGACGTCGAGCATCGGATTGGTGACGTCCTTGCCCTCGCCGGTCATGTAGTCCGACAGCGCGATGGTCTGGCCGTAGCGGAAGTGCGTGCCGATCAGGTCGGAATCGTTGATCCAGCCGTCATAGACGTTCTTGCCGGACTGCATCTGGGTCTGCAGCTTCTCGACGACGTCACCTTCCTGGATGAGGTCGTGCTTGAGCTTGATGCCCGTGAGCTCGGAGAACGCTTTCGCCAGCGTCTGCGCCTCGTATTCGTGGGTCGTGATGGTCTCGGAGACGACGTTGATCTCCATGCCCTTGAACGGCTCGGCGGCTTTGGCGAACCACTCCAGCTCCTTCTTCTGGTCTTCCTTCGACAGCGTCGAGGGCGTGAATTCCGCGATCCACTTCTGGATCGCGGCCTCGTCGGCGGCGCGAACCGGCGCCGAGAGAGCGAGCGACACTGCAACGATCGCAGCGGCGCTGGACATGGTCAGAAAACTATTCTTGGTCAATGGACCTTTCCTTCTCCTAAACTGTCGCATATTGTTCCTCCGTTGCAGCGACAAACTTTTATACAGGCCCGGGTTGGTCCCGGATCTGGCCGTCCCTTCGCAAACTTCAGACCGTGCGAAAAATGAGCACGGCCGCAGCCAGCGAAATTCCACTTGCGAGCCACAGGCTCGAAATCTCGAATCCCTCCTCGCCGATCGGCACCGTGGCGATCGCGTCAGTGCCGACGAGGCCAATCCAGGCGAGGTGGATGACCGCCGCCGTGATCAGCGAGATGAACAGGCGATCACCGCGCGTGGTCGGAATGCGCAACACACCGACGCGCTCGGCCTCGGGGTAGACCGCGGCAAGCCATGTCATCACCGCCAGCGTGCAGGCGAGCGCCGCAAAGAAGATCGCGGTCGGCAGCGTCCAGGCCATCCATGCGATGGACTCCATCAAAACCTCCTACACCCGGCCGAGCGCAAAACCGCTCGCAATGTAATTGCGGACAAACCAGATCACGAGCGCCCCTGGAATGATGGTGAGCACACCGGCGGCGGCGAGCAGGCCCCAATCCATGCCGGCCGCCGACACAGTGCGCGTCATGATCGCTGCGATCGGCTTTGCATGCACGGAGGTCAGCGTGCGCGCGAGCAGAAGCTCGACCCAGGAGAACATGAAGCAGAAGAAGGCGGCCACGCCGATGCCGCTCGCGATCAACGGCACCAGGATCTTGATGAAGAAGCGCGGAAAGGAATAGCCGTCGAGGAAGGCTGTCTCGTCGATCTCGCGCGGCACGCCGGAGACGAAGCCTTCCAGGATCCACACCGCCAGCGGCACGTTGAAGATGCAGTGCGCGAGCGCAACCGCCCAGGGCGTATCGAACAGGCCGATCGCCGAATAGAGGTTGAAGAACGGCAGGGCATAGACCGCGGCCGGTGCCATGCGGTTCGACAAGAGCCAGAAGAACAGGTGCTTGTCGCCGAGGAAGCGGTAGCGCGAGAATGCGTAGGCCGCCGGCAGCGCCACCGAGATCGAGATGATGGTGTTGAGGACGACGTAAGTCAGCGAGTTGATGTAGCCGGAATACCAGCTCTCGTCCGTGAAGATGCGCTTGTAGTGCTGGAGCGTCGGCGTGTGCGGCCACAGCGTCATCGTCGAGACGATCTCGGCATTGGTCTTGAAGCTCATGTTGACGAGCCAGTAGATCGGCAGCATCAGGAAGATCAGGAACAGCCCCATGATGAGGCGGCGGCCGGGGATCGAGTGCATCACACGGCTCCTTCCTGGGGCTTCCGCTCGGCGCCCGCATTGGTCATGACGGTGTAGAAGATCCAGCAGACGATCAGGATGATGAGGTTGTAGACCAGCGACAGCGCCGCCGCCTTGCCGAGGTCGAACTGGCCGAGCGCGATCTTGACCAGCTCGATCGACACGAACGTCGTGGAATTGCCCGGCCCGCCGCCGGTCACCACGAACGGCTCGGTGTAGATCATGAAGCTGTCCATGAAGCGCAGCAGCACCGCGATCAGGAGCACGCGGTTCATCTTCGGCAGCTGGATCGCCTTGAACACGGCCCAGCGCGAGGCGCCGTCGATCTGGGCGGCCTGGTAATAGGCTTCCGGGATCGACTTCAGGCCGGCATAGCACAGCAGCGCGACGAGGCTGGTCCAGTGCCAGACGTCCATCACGATGACGGTGACCCAGGCATCGATCTCGTTGGAGACGTAATTGTAGTCGATGCCGATGGCGTTCAGGACATAGCCGAGCAGGCCGATATCGGGACGCCCGAAGATCTGCCAGATCGTGCCGACCACGTTCCACGGAATCAGCAACGGCAGAGCGAGGATGACGAGGCAGGCCGCCACCGTCCAGCCCTGGCGCGGCATCGACAACGCGACGACGATGCCGAGCGGCACCTCGATCGCGAGGATCACCATCGAGAAGAACAGATTGCGCCCGAGCGAGGCGAGGAAGCGGCCGCCGAGATCGGTCGAGGGATCGAGCAATTCCTTGAACCAGCCGACCCCGTTCCAGAAGAACTGGTTGTTGCCGAAGGTGTCCTGCATCGAATAGTTCACCACCGTCATCAGCGGCAGCACCGCCGAGAAGGCGACGACCAGAAACACCGGCAGCACCAGAAACCAGGCTTTTTGATTGACGGTCTTGTCCATCAGACGGCTCCCTCCACCAGAAGGCTGTCGGCGTAGACGTGGACATGCGACGGGTCGAATTTCAGTCCGGCCATGCCGTCCGAGCTGGTGAACCCCGCGGGCGCGCGCGCCGCAAGCTTGGCGTCGCCGAAGCGCGCTCGCGCAAAACGGATGCGGCCGAGATCGTCGAGGCGCTCGATCCTTGCGGTGAGCAGACCGGGCGCAGGCGCGACGACCTCGACGAATTCGGGACGGACGCCGATCTCGATCTTGGCATCGGCAGGCAGATTGTCGTAAGCGCGGTTGAGCGCGATGACATGGCCGCCGACATTGGCCTCGCGTCCTCTCACCTCGGCCGGCAGGATGTTCATGCCGGGCGAGCCGATGAAATAGCCGACGAAGGTGTGCGCCGGCTTGTCGAACAGCTCCGCCGGCGTGCCGCTCTGCACGACGCGGCCGTCATGCATGACGACCACGGTGTCGGCGAAGGTCAGCGCCTCGGTCTGGTCGTGGGTGACGTAGATCATCGTGAGGTCGAGCTCGCGATGCAACGCTTTCAACTTGGAGCGGAGCTGCCATTTCAACTCGGGATCGATCACCGTCAGCGGCTCGTCGAACAGCACGGCGGCGACGTCGGAGCGGACGAGGCCGCGGCCGAGCGAGATCTTCTGCTTCGCATCGGCCGTGAGGCGCGTCGCCTTGCGGTTCAGATAGGGTTCGAGATCGAGCAGGCGGCCGATCTCGGCGACGCGCTTGTCGATCTCGGGCTTCGGCACGCCGCGGTTCTTCAGCGGAAACGCCAGATTCTCACCCACCGTCATGGTGTCGTAGATCACCGGAAACTGGAACACCTGGGCGATGTTGCGCTTCTGGGTTGACAGCGGTGTGATGTCCTTGCCGTCGAACAGGATTTTCCCCCGAGACGGCGTGATGATGCCGGAGATGACGTTGAGCAGCGTAGTCTTGCCGCAGCCGGAGGGGCCGAGCAGCGCATAGGCGCCGCCCTGCCGCCAGGTCATGGTGACCGGCTTCAACGCAAAGCTCTCCTGCGGCGCATCATTGCCGCCGTAGGAATGGGCGAGATCGACGAGGTCAATGCGGGCCATGGCGCATGCCTCCTCAGGATCCGGGTGCGGCGACCAGACGGTCAGCCGCATCGAAGACAAAAACGTCGTTGGGATCGAGCACGGCGTCGAGCGTCTGGCCCGGCTCGAACTCGTGCACGCCGTGCAGCACCGCCACCCAGTTCGATCCGTCGCGGGTCAGATGCACGAAACTCTCCGAACCGGTGATTTCGGTCACCGTCACCGTGGCATGGAAGGCGTGGCGGTCGGCCTCGCCATTGGCAAGCGCGAGCTGATGGGCGCGGAAGCCGACGCGATAGGCGCCGTCGGCCAGCGACGAATAGAGCCCCGAGGCCGGCGAAGCGGTGCCGCCGGCATATTGCACGGAGCCGTTCTTCTTCTCGATGCCGACAAGATTGAGCGGCGGATCCGAGAACACCTGGGCGACGCGCAAGGTCTGCGGGCGGCGGTAGACGTTGGTGGTCTCGCCGATCTGAAGCGCCTGACCTTCCCACATGCACACCGTATTGCCGCCGAGCAGCAGCGCCTCGGTCGGCTCGGTCGTGGCGTAGACGAAGATCGCGCCGGAAGCCTCGAAGATGCGCGGCAGCTCGGCGCGCAGCTCCTCGCGCAGCTTGTAATCGAGGTTGGCGAGCGGCTCGTCGAGCAGCACGAGATCGGCGCCCTTGACCAGCGCGCGCGCGATCGCGGTGCGCTGCTGCTGGCCGCCGGAGAGCTGGAGCGGCGTGCGCTTCAGGAACGGCTCGAGCCGCAGCAGCTTTGCGGCCTCCGCCACCCGCGCCTCGATCTCGTCGCGCGGCTTGCCTTGCACGCGCAGGGGCGAGGCGATGTTCTCGTAGACCGTGAGCGAGGGGTAATTGATGAACTGCTGATAGACCATCGCGACCGAACGCCGGCGCACGTCGGCGCCCGTGACGTCCTTGCCGTTCACGATCACCTTGCCCGTGGTCGGCTTGTCGAGCCCGGCGAGCAGCCGCATGATCGAGGTCTTGCCCGACAGTGTCGGGCCGAGCAGCACGTTGAGGGTCCCGCTCTCGAGCGTCAGCGAGACGTCGCGGATATGTGGAATACCCTCGACTGTCCGGGTCACATGATCAAGCGTCACGGTCATGAGCGTCCTCCCGCTTCCATCAGGGGAGTTTGCGGCACGGCGTGGATCCTGATCCAGTCGTCAAGCGTTCCGATCTCATCGGCAGATAGTCGCAGGCCGAGCTTGGAACGGCGCCAGACGACGTCTTCGGCGGTCACGGCCCATTCATTGGCCATGAGGTAGCGGACCTCACGCTCGGTCAACGTCGCACCAAAGGACTGGCCGAGATCGGCCGCCGATTTCGCGTCGCCGAGCAGCTTGACGGCCTTTGTGCCATAGGCGCGGGCGAGACGGCGCGCATGTTCGTGACTGAGGAAGGGATAGCCACGCTGGAGCTCGGCGATCAGCCCGTCGATGTCGGACACATTCATGTCGCCGCCGGGCAGCGGCCATTTTCCGGTCCAGCCCTCCCGCGCCTTTGCGCTACGGAGATAAGGCGCGAGCCGCTCCAGCGCTTCTTCGGCGAGGCGGCGATAGGTCGTGATCTTGCCGCCATAGATCGAGAGCAGCGGCACACCGCCGGGCGTGTCGAGCTCGAACACGTAGTCGCGCGTAGCGGCCTTGGCTTCGCTGGCGCCGTCGTCATAGAGCGGGCGGACACCGGAATAGGTCCAGACGACGTCGTCCGGCGTCACCGGCTTGGCCAGATATTCGCTCGCCGCCGTGCAGAGATACTGGATCTCCTCAGCCGTCGCCTTCACCTTGGCGGGATCGCCGTCATAGTCGCGGTCGGTGGTGCCGATCAGCGTGAAATCGTCCTGGTACGGGATCACGAAGATGATGCGGCCGTCTGCGTTCTGGAACATGTAGGCGCGGTCGTGGTCATAGAGCTTCCTGACCACGATGTGCGAGCCCTGTACCAGGCGCACCTTGGCCTTCGCGTTGACGCCGGCGCCGCGGCCGAGCACGTCCTCGACCCAGGGGCCGCCGGCATTGACCAGCGCGCGGGCCTGGATCTGTGAGCGCTCGCCGGTCAGCGTGTTGACCATGCCGACAGTCCAGAGGCCGTCGGACTGGCGGATCTCGCTGGCGCGGGTGCGGGTACGGATCTCGGCGCCCTTGTCGGCGGCATCGCGTGCGTTGAGCACGACAAGGCGGGCGTCATCGACGAAGCAGTCGGAATATTCGAACGCGCGGCTGTAGCGATTCGGGATCAGCGGCTTGCCGACCTCATCACGCCCAAGATCGACCGAGCGCGTGGCGGGCAGCAGATGACGGCCGCCGATGTGGTCGTAGAGGAAAAGGCCCAGGCGCAGCAGCCAGGCGGGACGCAGGCCGGCATGATGCGGCAAAACGAAACGCAGGGGACGGATGATGTGAGGCGCGATGCCCCAGAGGATCTCGCGCTCGATCAGTGCCTCGCGAACCAGGCGAAACTCGTAATATTCGAGATAGCGCAGGCCGCCATGCACCAGCTTGGTCGACCAGGACGACGTCCCGCTCGCCAGATCGTTCATCTCACACAGGAAAACCGTGTTGCCGCGGCCCACCGCGTCGCGCGCGATGCCGCAGCCGTTAACACCGCCTCCGATGATGGCGAGGTCGAAAATACGCTCCAACAGACGCATCCCCTGACGACCGCCCGTTCCTTCGAGCGGCTACTTTCGTTTTTGATTAGATCATACCGAAAAACGAAAGCAAGATGAAAGAGAGGCGGAGGGAAGTGAAAGCAGAACTATTTTGATGAGCAAGAAGCGACAATAATGTGCGACCGATTTGGCAACTGGGGATGCAACAGTGCTCTTGATTGGTCAGTGCCGAAGAATTATAGTCATTTTAGTCATTCTGGTTCCGCGCGCATGACCGATCGCCACACTGCACCTCACGGACTTCTGGCCGATGACACCTGGACGCTGGCCAACGCCAAGGCGCGGTTGTCCGAGGTGATTGATCGCGCTCAAGCCGGCCCCCAGGTCATCACACGACATGGCAAGCCCAACGCGGTTGTCGTCTCAGCCGAGGAATGGGCTCGCAAGACTGCACGCAAAGGCACGCTGGCCGAATTCCTGCTGGCGTCGCCGCTTCGCGGCGTCGATCTCGAACTTGAACGAGTGCACGACGCGCCCCGCGACGAGATGCCGTGAACCTGCTGCTCGACACCAATGTGCTGTCAGAGATTCGGCGTCCCGCGCCTTCGCCGAAAGTCTTGGCTTGGCTGGATACGATCGACGAGGATCGTGCCTTCATCAGCGTTGCGTCGATCGCCGAGCTTCGCCGCGGCGTCGCGTTGCTGGAGGATGGCCGGCGCCGCACGGCGCTGGCCGCCTGGCTTGCCCACGATCTCCCAGCGCGATTTGCAGAACGTGTCTTGCCCATCGACTACGCCGTGGCCGAGCGCTGGGGCGACCTCATGGCGCAGAGCCGGAGAAGCGGCGTCGCGCTGTCTGTCATGGACGGCTTCTTTGCGGCGACTGCACTCGCGCACCACCTCACGCTCGCCACGCGCAATGTGAACGATTTTGCGGCGTTCGGCGTCCCGCTGCTCAACCCGTGGGACGATGTCTAGTCCTACCTCAGCCTGACCACGGGCGCCGCCTCGGGCACCGTATCATGCGCTTCGGCCTGCGCATCATCGATTTCCCCCGCCTCCTTCGGCATTGCCGCCATCACCTCGATGCCCTTGCTGTGACAGATGGTGGCGAGGCGCTCGGGCAGCTCCTGGTCGGTGACGAAGGTCTGGATCTGCGTGATATGGGCGATCCGCACCGGCGCGCTGCGGCGCAGCTTGGTGGAATCGGCGACCAGCATGACGCTGCGGGCATTGGCGATGATGGCCTGCGCAACCTGCACCTCGCGATAGTCGAAGTCGAGCAGCGCGCCCTCCTCGTCGATCGCGGACGCGCCGATGATGGCGTAGTCGACCTTGAACTGTCCGATCAGTTGCGTCGCGGTCGAGCCGACCACGGCGCCGTCGGCGCGCCGCACCGTGCCGCCGGCGACCACCACCTCGATGCGGGGATGGCGGTACAGCAGCATCGCGACATTGAGGTTGTTGGTGATGACGAGCAGGTCCTCATGCGAGGTCAGCGCGCTCGCAACCTCCTCCGTCGTGGTGCCGATGTTGATGAAGAGCGAGCAGCCGTTCGGGATCAGCGAGGCCGCCGCAGCCCCGATCGCCTTCTTCTCGTCGGCGGCGACGAAGCGCCGCGCCTCATAGGCGAGGTTCTCCACGCCGGAGGCGATGATGGCACCGCCATGGATACGCGTCAGCGATCTCCGCTCGCAGAGATCGTTGAGATCCTTGCGAATGGTCTGTGCCGAGACCTCGAACCGGCGCGCGAGTTCCTCGACCATGACACGGCCGGAAGCGCGCGCGATGTTGAGGATTTCGGCTTGGCGATGGGTCAATCCGGTCACGGCAACGGCCTCGAATTCAGAATGATGCATGGTGCGGCGGTTTGCAGCTGCGGTCAATGCGCGCGCCGATCACGGTTAACGGACGCGGCTCCTCACCACGCCATGGCGCTCGCGAGGCGTGTCAGCAGCGCCGGATCGTCGAAGGCGCTGGCGGACGTGACCGCGCCGGCGCCCACCAGGTCAGCATGACTGAGGCTGGTCCGGATGCCGACGGTTGGAATTCCGGCCGCCGTGGCCGATTGCACGCCGGTGCGGGAATCTTCGAATGCGATCGAGGCCTCTGCGCTCGCACCGACGAAGCGCAGCCCTTCCTGATAGGGCAGCGGATGCGGCTTGCCGTGCGGCAGCTCCGCGCCGATCACGAGGGCCTTGAAGCGATGCGTGATGCCGAGGCCGGAGAGCAGCAGCTCGGCGTTGAGACGCGGCGCATTGGTCACGGCCACCATGGGAATGCCGGCGCTGTCGGCCCGGTCGAGCAATGCCATCAGGCCCGGAAGCGGAGTGATCTGCCCGGCCACGAGCGTACGGAAGACCTCTTCCTTCTCATCGAGGATCAGGGCGCGCCGCTCCGGCGCCTCGTGGGGCAGAAAGCGCTCGCCGATCGCGACATTGGCGAAACCTTGCAGCTCCCTGGAGAAGCGCGCGTGATCGAACACATGGCCGTGAGGGCCGAGCACCTGGTTGAAGGCCTTCAAGTGCAGAGGGTCGGTGTCGGCCAGCGTACCATCGATGTCGAACAGCAAGGCCCTGCCCATCGCTTCCGTTTTGGCTTCGATCATTTCCGTACTTTCCCAAATCCGCGGCGCATTGATGCGCGAGACGTATCAATATGGCTTCAACCGCGCAACGACGCATGCAGATGACGACATCTGCACCACTCGACAAAGTCGCGCGCGGCTGCAACACTCGCCGCAAGATCAAAAAGGAGGAAACGATGACGATCAACCGACGCGATCTGGCTCTCTCGACCCTTGCCGTCTCCGCGCTTGCGCTCGCAACACCGGTGCTGGCGGCCTCGGCCGACGAGGAGGCCGTGGCGAAGAAAGTCGAGGCCTTCCGCCTCGCCCAGATCGCGGCCGATCCGAAGGCGCTCGGCGCGCTATGCTGGGACGATCTCAGCTACAGCCATTCCAGCGGCAAGGTCGAGGACAAGGCGACCTTCATCGCCAACGCCACCGACGGCAAGTCGAAATTCCTGTCGATCGAGTACAAGGACCCGACCATCAAGGTGGTCGGCCCCGCCGCGATCGTCCGCTTCCACTGGTTGGGCGAGCAGGAGATGGCGGCCGACGGGAAAAAAGTATCGACCAACCTTCACATCCTGATGAACTGGCAGAAGCAGGGCGACGAGTGGAAGCTCTTGTCGCGCGCCGCAACGAAATTGTGAGCAACGACGCTTGCCCTCTCCCCCTGTGGGAGAGGGTGGCTCGCCGCGAGCGGCGAGACGGGTGAGCGGTTCTCTCTGCGAGACCTCTCACAATAGAGTGTGCTGAGGCAACCCCTCATCCGGCGCTTCGCGCCACTCCCACAAGGTGAGAAGGGTCGACAGCATTCCCGGGCGGCAAAAAATTCCGACCGCGCTTCGCGCGCCCCGGACTGACGAGTGCGGCGCTTACGCCGCCTCCTTCACATCACCGTTCACCAGCTTGCGCGCAGCGCGCTCGGCTTCGCGCGCATTGCGGAAGAGCTGTCCTTCGAGGCGGTTGAAGCGCTGGGAGGAGGCGAAGAAGCAATAGCCTCCGGAAGAACGAACGACGATACCTGCGGTCTGCGAATCGACTTCGATGATGTAGCTGTCCGGCATGGTCCGTGGATTCCTCAGTGCGGGCAAATAACGGTGCTCCTGCCCAAAGGTTCCCCAGGCATTTGAGGCCGTTTCCACCCCGAATCGACATGCAACTGAGTACGCCGGGACCTCATCCGTTTTATGACTGGTTCTTGGCGAAGCCGCGACGAGGATGACTCAGTCGCGCCGCGTTTGACGGCGCTGCACGCGTTCGCGAGACGAGGCAGAGCGTCGCGCGCGACTACGTCGCTATCGTCGTGCCGGTCGGACGAACCGCTTGCGGGCGCCCGTGCTCGTCGATCGAGACGTAGGTGAAGTTGCCGTCGGTGACGAGGAACGGATGCTCTTCGCCGCGGCGAAGCGCCCAGGCTTCCAGATGCACGGTGAGCGAGGTACGGCCGACGCGGACGAGATTGGCGTAGACCGACACGAGATCGCCGACATAGACCGCCTTGCGAAAATTCATCGCCTCGATCGCAACCGTCACGGTACGCGACTTCGCGGCCTTTGACGCAAACACGCCGCCGCCGACATCCATCTGGCTCAGCAGCCAGCCGCCGAAGATGTCGCCATTGGCGTTGGTATCGGCAGGCATCGCCAGCGTGCGGATGCACAGATCGCCGCCCGGCCCGGTATTCGCATGTTCGTTCATGCCGGTTTCACCTGAAATTGTCCCAGCCCGGATCGGGCGCAAAGCGCGCGCCGAATCGCTCGGCCAGCCCGCGCAAGGTCGATACGACATTTTCCGGGCCACGCGTACGCGCGTAGTTCAGCGGACCACCGCGGAATGGTGCATAACCGGTGCCGAAGATCATGGCGCCATCGACGGCATCGGCATCATCGACGATGCCCTCGCGCAGCGCAGCGACGCAGACATTGGACATCGGTAGCACCAGGCGGTCGATCATCTGATCGGTGACGCGCGGGCCGGTCTCGGGGAGCGGCGCCTTCTCCGCCTTGCCGTCCTTCCAGGTGTAGAAGCCCTTGCCGGTCTTGCGGCCGAGCTCGCCCTTGGCGACTTTCTCGCGCAACCAGGCCGGCGTCGGCGGCAGGAGATCGCCGAACTTGGTGCGCAGCATGTCACCGACGTCGAGGCAGATGTCGAGCCCGACCTGATCGGCGAGTTCGATCGGCCCCATCGGCATGCCGAACTGCTCGGCCGCCGCGTCAATCAGGCGCTGGTCGATCTTCTCGTCCAGCATCACCATCGCCTCCAGCATGTACGGCGTCAGCGCGCGGTTGACGAGAAAGCCCGGAGAGCTCTTCACAGGCAGTGGCAGCCGGTCGATCGCACCGACGAAGGCGAGCGCCTGCTTCAGCACCTGCGGGTCATCGCCGTCATGGCTGACGACCTCGACCAATTGCAACCGCGACACCGGATTGAAGAAATGCAGGCCGACCAGCCGCTCCGGTCGCGCCAGCGTGGTTCGCAGATCCTGGAGCGGAATGCTCGACGTGTTGGTCGCGAGGATCGCGCCCGGCTTCATCCGAGGCTCTATGCTGGCATAGACCTTCTGCTTGAGCTCGAGCTTCTCCGGCACCGCCTCGATGATGAGATCGGCGCTGCGCACGCCCTCCCCGTTCATGTCGGGGATGAGGCGATCCAGCGCGTCGCGCACGTCGGTCGGATTGCGGATGATCTTGCCGTAGAGCTCATTGGCGCGCTTCACCGCGCCCGCAATCGGCTCCGCCTTCATGTCGGCGAGCGAGACGCGCAGCCCCTGCCCTGCAACCCAAGCTGCAATGTCGCCGCCCATGGCGCCGGCGCCGATGACATGGACGTGTTTGATGGAGTTGCCGCTGCCTGCGGCCTTCTTCATCTGCTCGCGCAGGAAGAAGACGCGGATCAGGTTCTGGGCGGTCGGGGTCACCATCAACCTGGCGAAGGAAGCCTGCTCCGCCTTCAGCATCGCGGCCTTGCTGCCGCCATGGGTCTCCCATAGGTCGATCAGCGCGTAAGGCGCCGGATAATGCTCGCGGGATGCGGCCTTCGCCGCCTCCGAGCGCATACGCTTGGCAAGCAGCCCGCGGACGAGGCCGACATTCGCCGCGCGCGTCAGCAAGCCTGGCCGCGCCCGCTTCAGTCGGCCAAACAGCGCATCCTTCACCGCGTTACGAACGTGGCGCTCCTGCGTCACGGTGTCGACGAGGTCGAGGGATCTGGCGCGGCGCGCGTCGATGGTGCGCCCGGTCAGCATCAGGGACATCGACTGGACCGGATTGACCAGCGCGGTGAAGCGCGCAGTGCCGCCGAGGCCGGGATGCAGACCCAGCATCACCTCCGGGAAGCCGAAGCGCGCGCCGTCGATGGCGATCCGCGATTGGCAGGCCAGCGCGACCTCGAGCCCGCCGCCGAGGCAGAAGCCGTGGATGACCGCGACCGTCGGCAACCTCAAGGCTTCCAGATGGTCGATCACCGCATGCGCGGCGCGGATGCGCGTTTCCACCATGTCGGGATCGGACGCGCCACGGAATTCGTTGACGTCGGCGCCCGCGATGAAGCCGGACGGTTTTGCGGAGCGGATCACGAGACCGGCGGGACGCTCAGTTTCGATTGCCGCGAGCACGGCGTCGAATTCCTCCATCACCTCGGAGGAGAGCGTGTTGGCGCTGGCATCGGTGCGATCGAACAAGAGCCAGGCGACCCCGTCGGCATCGCGCGTCAGCTTGAAGTGCCTGTACGGGCTGTCGGGCGCGGGCGTGGGCCCGAGCGTCAGCACGCGATCCGCGAGCGCGGTCATGATCTTGGAATCCATGGTCACACCGCCTCGATCAGCATGGCCCCACCTAGCCCGCCACCGATGCACTCGGTCGCAACACCGCGACGCGTTCCCAGCCGCTTCATCGCGTTGACGAGATGCAGCACGATGCGGTTGCCGGAGGTGCCGACGGGATGGCCGAGCGAGATCGCGCCGCCATCGACGTTGAGCTTGCCACGATCGATCTCACCGGCCGCGCCGTCGAGACCGAGGATCTCGCGGCAGAATTTGTCGTCGTTCCAGGCGGCGAGGCAGCCGAGCACTTGCGTGGCAAAGGCCTCGTTCAGCTCCCAGGTCTCGACGTCGTGAAGGGTCAGGCCGTTGCGCCGGAGCAGCGGCGTTGCCGACATCACCGGGCCGAGTCCCATAATGCCGGGATCGAGCGCGGCCCAGTTGCTGTCGACGATCGCGGCTTTCGGCGTCAGCTTGTGCTTTGCGACCGCGGCGTCGGAGGCGAGGATCACCCAGGAGGCGCCATCGGTGATCTGCGAGGAATTGCCGGCGGTGACCTGGCCCCAGGGGCGCTCGAACACCGGCTTCAGCTTTGCCAGCGTCTCGGCCGTGGAGTCCGGGCGCACGCCGTCGTCGTGATCAAAGAATTTTCCGTCGCGCGCGAACACGGTCTCGACCTCGCCCTTGAGGAAGCCCGCGCCTTGCGCATGCGCCAGCCTGCGGTGGCTTTCGGCGGCATAGGCATCGGACTGTGCGCGGGTGATGCCGAAGAGATGGCCGACGACCTCGGCAGTCTGGCCCATGTTCAGATCGGTGATCGGATCGGTCAGCCCGCGTTCGAGGCCGATGATCGGCTTGAGATAGCGCGGCCGCAGCTTGAACGCGGCAGCGAGCTTCGCGGCCATGCCCTTGGCCGTGGCGAGGCCGGCGAACCAGCGCACGCCCGAATTGGGCCAGACCAGCGGCGCGTGGCTCAGCGCCTCGGTGCCTCCAGCGAGGACCATGTCGGCATGGCCCTCGCGGATGTAGCGATAGGCGGTGTCGATCGACTGCATGCCGGAGCCGCAATTGATCTGCACGGTGAAGGCGACCATGTCCTCGCCCATGCCGAGGCGGAGCGTGGCGACACGGGCCGGGTTCATCTCATCGGCGATCACATTGACGCAGCCGAGGATGACCTGGTCGAAATCAGTTGGAGAGAACGGCTGGCGCGCCAGCAGCGGCCGGCCGCATTGCACGGCGAGATCGACCGGCGTGAACGGCCCCGGCCCCGAGCGCGCCTTCAGGAACGGCGTGCGACTGCCGTCGACGATGAAAACCGGTCGTGCCATCAGCTCGCCGCCCTCTGTTCACCGAGTTCCTGGAAGAACTGATGCACGTCGCCGGCTTTCCTGTAAATCGGCGACAGGGCCTCCGGGGCGAAATCGTCGACCTCGATCACTTCGTTGACGGCTTTGCGGGCGGCAGAGATTTGCTCGCCCTCGGCCTGCGTGATCACGCCTTTGGCGACAGCTTCCTCCCAGTTGCGAACATGCGCCGCGCGCATGCGCTTGGCGATGGCGTCCGTGCCAGCGACCAACTTGAAGGCGCGCTCCAGCCGGGCAAAGCCGCCGTCGTCATCGACATGGGCCAAATCGGGCGTCAACCGCTCACGCGCCGCCGAGGGCTCCAGCACGATGCCGGCGCATTGGTGCACGACGCGGTCGGAGGGGCCGAGGACGCGGGCGCCGAACGGCTGGACCACGAGCTTGAGGAAGGCGGCGACGAAGCGGTTCGGTAGATTGGCGAGGATCTCGGCGAACCGGTTCTCGATGGTCTTGAAGCCCGTCGCCATGCACCATTCCAGCGCGGCAAAGTCCTCCTTCTGCCGGCCCTCGTCCTGCCAGCGCTTCAGCGCAGCCGAGAGCAGATAAAGTTCAGACAGGATGTCGCCAAAGCGCGCCGACAGCATCTCCTTGCGCTTGAGCGCGCCGCCGAGCGTCAGCAGCGCCATGTCGGCGCAGAGCGCGAAGGCGGCGGAATAGCGCGAGAGCTGGCGATAGAATGGGGTGGCATCGCCAGCATCGGGCGCCAGCGCGAACGCGCCAAAGGTCCAGCTCCGGCCGAACGCGCGGAACAGGGTCCGGAAGCTGTGGCCGACATGCTTCCAGAACGCTTTGTCGAACGCGGTGAGCCCGCGGTCGCGATCGGTGTCGGCGAGCGCATTCATTTCGTCGAGCAGATAGGGATGCGCACGGATGGCGCCCTGGCCGAACACGATGAGGTTGCGGGTCAGGATGTTGGCGCCTTCCACCGTGATGCCGACCGGCACGGCGCGGTGCAGATTGCCGAGATAGTTTTGCGGGCCGTCGATCACGGCCTTGCCGCCATGGATGTCCATGGCATCGTCGATCGCGGTCCGCATCCGCTCGGTCGCATGCAGCTTCATGATGCCGGAGATGACGGCGGGATGAACGCCGGCATTGAGCGCCGCGCAGGTCAGCCGACGTGCTGCATCGAGCTGATAGGCTGTCGCGACGATGCGCGCGAGCGGCTCCTCGACGCCTTCGAACTTAGAGATGGAGATGCCGAACTGCTCGCGGATGCGGGCATAGGCGCCGGTGGTGCGCGCCGCATAGGCGGCACCCGCAGCAGAGAGCGACGGCAGCGAGATGCCGCGGCCGGCGGCCAGCGCCGTCATCAGCATCTTCCAGCCCTGCCCCAGCCGCTCCTTGCCGCCGATGACGTAGTCGAGCGGAATGAAGACGTCGCGCCCTCGGTTCGGGCCGTTCTGGAACACCTGCATCGACGGCAGATGGCGCTGGCCGATCTCGACGCCGGGCAAATTGGTCGGGATCAGGGCCACAGTGATGCCGAGCTCTTCCTGATCACCGACGAGATGATCGGGATCAGAGGCCTTGAAGGCGAGACCCAGGAGCGTCGCGACCGGGCCGAGCGTGATGTAACGCTTGTGCCAGTTGAGCCTGAGGCCGAGGACTTCGCGGCCCTCGAACTCGCCCTTGCAGATGATGCCGGTGTCGATCATCGAGGCCGCGTCAGAGCCGGCTTCGGGGCTGGTGAGGCCGAAGCAGGGAATGTCACGGCCGTCGGCGAGCCGCGGTAGCCAGCGCGCCTGCTGCTCCTTCGTGCCGAAGCGCATCAGCAGTTCGCCGGGCCCGAGCGAGTTCGGCACCATCACCGTGACCGCCGCCGCGATCGAGCGCGTCGAGATCTTGCGCACGACTTCCGAATGCGCATAGGGCGAGAAACCGAGGCCGCCGAATTCCTTCGGGATGATCATGCCGAAGAATTTCTCGCGCTTGACGAAGTGCCAGACGTCCGGCGGCAGGTCGCGCCATTCCCAGAAGATCTTCCACTCGTCGAGCATGGCGCAGAGCTCGTCGACTGGGCCGTTCAGGAAGGCCTGCTCCTCGCTGGTCAGCGTCGCCTGCGGGATCTTCAGAAGCTTCGACCAGTCAGGGTTGCCGGTGAAGAGGTCGGCGTCCCACCAGACGTCGCCCGCCTCCAGCGCCTCGCGTTCGGTGTCGGACATCGCCGGCAGCACGCCGCGTGCCCAGGAGAAGATCGGCTTTGTCAGGGTGTCGCGGCGGAAGCTCATGGCTGACCTCGTGCATCGGCGCGGTTGTCGGGCATTTTAGCGGAAACTGGCGCGCGGAGGCGAACACTTCGCCTGCAAAATTGACGCGGCCGGGCGGCCCCCGGACCATAACGGCCAGGGTGCGCGGGCAGTTCCGGGAGGGGAGCAGGCGAGATCTCTCCACGTCATTCCGGAGTACGCGAAGCGCGAGCCCCGGAATGACGGCGGCGAGAGCGAAGCGGCGGCCTTAATCCGGCCGCACCATCTCGAACATGTTTTCCGGCTTGATCTCGAAATAATCGCCGCGGCGGCCGGCGCGGACGATCGGGTGGGCGGCGGCGGTCTGGTAGACGCCATCCTTGATCATGGCCTTGTCGATGTGGACGGCGACCACCTCGCCCAGCGTCAGCCAGGCGTCGGCTTCCTTGCCGTCTGCGCCCTTGAGACGGACGATGTCGGACACCTTGCACTCGAAGGCGACCGGGCTCTCGGCCACGCGCGGCACGTTGACGAGCCTGCCGGGCACCGCGGTGAGGCCCGCGACCTCGAACTCATCGACCTCGGGAGCGACATGCGCGGCGGTCGCGTTCATGTGCTTGGCGAGCTCCATCGTGGCGAGATTCCAGACGAACTCACCGGTCTGCTGGATGTTCTCCACCGTGTCCTTCCAGTTGGTGGAAGAGAAGCCGATGATCGGCGGCACGTAGCAGAACGCATTGAAGAAGCTGTAGGGCGCCAGATTGACGTGGCCCCTGGTGTCGCGAGAGGAGATCCAGCCGATCGGACGCGGCGCGATGATGGCATTGAAGGGATCGTGCTTGAGGCCGTGGCCCTTGGAGGGCTCGTAGAAATAGAGGTCTTTTTCGGTCACGCGCTGCTTCCTTTTCGTCATTGCGAGCGCAGCGAAGCAATCCAGAATCCCTCGGCGGAGACGGTCTGGTTTGCTTCGCTGCGCTCGCGATGACGGAGTTTGTTGATCCGCTACTGCCCGTCATTTCGCCCTTCGAGGGCGTGCCGGACATCTTATACGGGGAAACCGGCCGTCCGTCAGTGGCGCGGCGACAGACCCGCGATGACGAAATCGATCATCTGGTTGATGTTGGGGCCCGGCTTGGTGGCACACTGGGCGATCATCTGGGGGTGGAAGAACCGCATCATCGCGGTGCACGAGCAGAGCGCAGCCAGTTCCAGGTCCGGCGCCTCGAATTCCCCGGAGGCCACGCCTTGCGCGATCACCTGGCCGATCATTCTGGCAATGCATTCCATGTGGCTGACGCAGACGTCCCAGTCCTCCTCCATGGCGATCTCGACCATCTCATGCAGCTTGTTGTCGCCGACATAGCGCTCGGTGTTCATGCGATGGATGGTGGTCAGCAGCTCGCGGAAGCGCTCCAGTACCGGACCGGGACGCGCCACGATCCGTTGCACCTCGAGCTCGACCTCGCCCATCAAGCCCTGCGCCACCGCCTGATGGATCGCTTTCTTCGATTCGAAGAAGCGATACACGTTGGCGGGGCTCATCCTGAGCTCCTTGGCGATGTCGCCCACCGTGGTCTTCTGGTAGCCGATCTGGCGGAACAGCCGCTCCGCCACCTCGAGAATACGATCCCGGGTGTCGCTTTCGATATGTTCCGAAATTAGGGCCATCTGTCAGGACTCGTCTGTCAGTACTTCATCTCACTTATTCAGCCGCTTCAGCAAGCGGAATAGCATGCGGGTCATTGCTCCCATGCTGCGGCGCGGCAGGCTGCTCGGGGGTACCCGCCTCGTCCAGGCTCTTCCTGAACCAAAGTGCATAGAGGCCCGGCAGGTACAGCAGCGTCAGGAACGTCGCGACGAACAGGCCGCCCATGATGGTGATCGCCATCGGGCCCCAGAACGCCGAGCGCGACAGCGGGATCATGGCGAGGATCGCGGCGAGCGCCGTCAGCACCACCGGGCGGGCGCGGCGGACGGTGGCCTCCACGATCGCCTCGCGCCGGGTCATGCCTTGGGAGACGTCGGTCTCGATCTGGTCGACCAGGATGACCGTGTTGCGCATGATCATGCCGGCGAGCGCGATCAGGCCGAGCAGCGCCACGAAGCCGAACGGGGCGTTGGCGACGTTGAGGCCGAAGGAGGCGCCGACGATGCCGAGCGGTGCGGTCAGGAACACCAGGATCAGGCGCGAGAAGCTCTGAAGCTGGATCATCAGCAGCGTCAGCATCACCATGACCATCAGCGGGAAGAGGACGAAGATCGAGGCGTTGCCCTTGGCCGATTCCTCGAACGCGCCGCCCGGCTCGATGCGGTAGGCCGGCTCGAGGTGGTCCATGATCGGCTTCAGCTTCGGCGTGATCTGGCCCGTGACGTCGGGCGCCTGCACGCCGTCGACGACGTCGGAGCGCACGGTGATCGCCATGTCGCGGTTACGCCGCCACATGATCGGCTCCTCGTGGGCATATTCGATCTTGGCGATCTGCTGCAGCGGCACGGCAACGCCGTTGCGCGAGGTGATGGTGAGATCGCCGACGCCGCCGAGGTCGAGACGCTCGGACGGGACCGCGCGGGCGACCACGGCCACCTTCTCGATGCCGTCGCGGATGGTCGTGACCTGCGCGCCCGAGATCAGCATCGCGAGCGCCTGTGAGACGTCCTGCGGGGTCAGGCCCATGGCGCGGGCGCGGTCCTGGTCGACGACGAGCTTGAGGTAGGGCGACTGCTCGTTCCAGTCGAGCTGGACGTCCTGGACGTTCTTGTTCTGCCGCATGACGTCGCGGACCTGATAAGCGATCTCGCGCACCTTGTTGGCGTCGGGGCCGATCACGCGGAACTGGACGGGGAAACCAACGGGCGGACCGAAATTGAAGCGGTCGACGCGCACGCGCGCCTGGGACAGGAAGCCCTCGGCCGCCGCGCTCTCGATCTTGGCCTTGATCCGCTCGCGCGCCTCCACGCCCTTGGCGACGATGACGATCTCGGCAAAGGCCTCGTTCGGCAGCTGGGGATTGAGGCCGAGCCAGAAGCGTGGCGAGCCCTGGCCGACATAGGAGGTATAGGTCGCGATGTCCTTGTCGTCCTTGAGCAGCGTCTCGGCCTGCTTCACCGCCTTTTCCGTGACGTTGAACGCGGTGCCTTCGGGCAGGCGCAGCTGGAGGAACAGCTCGGGCCGCTCCGACAGCGGGAAGAACTGCTGCTGGACCTGACCGAAGCCGACGACCGAGGCGATGAAGACGCCGACGGTCGCAACCACCACGGTGATGCGGTGGTTGACGCACCATTGCACGATGGCGCGCAAGCCGCGGTACATGCGGGTCTCATAGACCGCGTGCGGATCGTGATTGTGGTGCGCCTTCATCTCCGGCAGAAGCTTGACGCCGATATAGGGTGTGAAGATCACCGCCACGAACCAGGAGGCGACCAGCGCGATCGCCACGATCCAGAAGATGCTGCCGGCATATTCGCCGACCGCGGAATTGGCAAAGCCGATGGGGAGGAAGCCAGCGGCCGTGACCAGCGTTCCCGTGAGCATCGGAAACGCAGTAGATTCCCAGGCAAAGGATGCCGCGCGCATGCGGTCCCAGCCCTGCTCCATCTTCACCACCATCATCTCGACCGCGATGATGGCGTCGTCGACGAGCAGGCCGAGTGCGATGATCAGCGCACCCAGCGTGATGCGGTGCAGGTCGAGCGACATCATGTTCATGACGATGAAGACGATGCCGAGCACCAGGGGCACCGACAGCGCGACCACGATGCCGGTGCGCCAGCCGAGTGCCAGGAACGAGACGAACAGCACGATGACGAGCGCTTCCATGAAGGAATGCACGAACTCGCCGACGGCATGCTCGACGACCTTGGGCTGGTCGGCGATCAGCTTGACATCGATCCCCTGCGGGACCGCCTTCATGAAGTCGGCCGTCGCCTTCTCGACCTCCTTGCCGAGGTCGAGGATGTTGGCGCCCTTGGCGGTGACGACACCAATGCCGATCGCGGCCTTGCCTTCCTGGCGGACGACGAAGGTCGGCGGATCGACATAGCCATGGGTGACGGTGGCGATGTCGCCGAGGCGGAACACGCGGCCGTTGCTCTCGACCGGGGTCTCGGCGACGGCCTTGGTGCCGTCGAGCGCACCGGTGACGCGCAGCGGCACGCGCTGCGCGGAGGTCTCGACCGTGCCGGCCGGCGTCACGTTGTTCTGCTTGGCGAGCGAATCGAACAGCGCCTGCGGCGTGATGCCGAGGGTCGCGAGCTTGGCGTGGCTGAACTCGACGAAGATGCGCTCGTCCTGATTGCCGTAGACGTCGACCTTGGTCACACCAGGCACCTTCAGCAGGCGCTGGCGAAAGCCTTCGGAGATCTTCTTGAGCTGGGCGTAGTCGGCGCCGTCGCCGGTCATCATGTAGAGGATGGAATCGACGTCGGAGAACTCGTCGTTGACGACGGGGCCGAGGATGCCGGACGGCAGCTGGCCCTGGACGTCGACCAGCTTCTTGCGCAGCAGATAGAAGAGATAGGGCACGTCCTTCGGCGGGGTGCTGTCGCGAAAGGTCACCTGGAGCGCGGTGAAGCCGGGCTTGGAATAGGTCTGCACCTTCTCGAAATAGGGCAGCTCCTGGATCTTCTTCTCGATGGGATCGGCGACCTGGGTCTGGATCTCCTGCGCGGTCGCGCCCGGCCACAGCACGGAGACGTTGACCACCTTCACCGTGAAGAACGGATCCTCGGCCCGGCCGAGCTTCTCATAGGAGAAGTAGCCGGCGACGCCGAGCATGACCATAAGGAAGAGAACCAGCGTCGGGTGGCTGACGGCCCAGGCCGAAAGGTTGAAGCGCTTCATCGCTCTCTCCGAAAGGACGTTCCAATTGCCTAAAAAGGACAGCCGCTCTGTTCAAACCATCATCGCGAGGCAGCGAAGCAATCCAGGGGGCTGGGCAGATTCTGGATCGCTTCGCCGCTTCAGCCTCTGCTTAGGGACAAAGGCCGAAACTCTCCTCACACGACGTAACTCGTAAGAAACTTAGAAGGACAGTGACGAAACGATCCGCACCCGCTGGCCCGGATCGAGCTTCTGCACGCCGAGGGCAACGATCTTGGCGCCCTCTTCCACACCGCCGGTGATGACGACGTCGCCGCTCTCGTAGGACTTCACCGTCACCGGTTTCAGCGTGAGCGCACCGTTGTCGTCGACGACGTAGAAGGACGGCTTGCCGCCTTCGTTGAACAGCGCCGACAGCGGCAGCCGCGCCACGCGCTCGGTCGCGGCGTCCGACAGCGTCAGGGTCGCCGTCATGCCGAGCGAGACCTTGTCGTCGGCCTCGGGCAGCGAGAATTTCGCCAGATAGGTGCGCGTGGCCGGATCGGCCGTCGGCGCGATCTCGCGCAGCTTGGCCGTGTACTTCTTGCCCGGCTCGGACCAAAGAGTGACGCTGGCGACGCCCGACTTGGCGCGTCCAACCAGCGTCTCGGGGATCGCGACGACCGCTTCCTTTTCGGCAAAGCGGGCGACGCGGATCGAAGCCTGGCCCGCGGCGACCACCTGGCCGGGCTCGATCAGCGTTGCGGTGACGACGCCACGGGCGTCGGCGTTGAGCGTCGCGTAGGAAAGGGAATTCTTGCTCAGCTCGAGCGCGCGCTCAGCGCGGTTCAGGCGCGCGCGGGCTTCGTCCGCGGCGGCGCGGCTCGAATCCATCTGCGCGTCCGTGGTCCAGCCCTTGGCCTTCAGGTCCTTGGCGCGCTGCTCGGCGGCGGCGGCCTGGGCCAACACGCCGGTTGCCGCGGTCTGCTCGGCCAGCGCCTGCTCAGCCTGGAGCTTCAGATCGATCTCGTCGAGGGTGGCCAGCGGCTGGCCGATCTCGACGGTCTGGCCGACTTCCACAAGGCGTTTTGCAACTTTGCCGGCGACGCGAAAGCCGAGGTCGCTCTCGATCCGCGGCCTGACGGTACCGACGAAGCTGCGCTCCGGGGTCTCTGCATCATAATGAGCGGTCGCGACCAGAACCGGCCGCGGCGGCTCGGCCTTCTCGGCGACGGTGTCATTACACCCGGCCAGCGAAGCCGCCATCAAAGCCAGCGACACGCCAGCCAACAGCCTGGAATAGCTCGACAAAACAGACCGGACGAACATCGAAGGACACTCCTGCATCTCGAATGAGAGGAATGTCGACTAATCACTGATAAAAGTCAATATTCGTCAGTCATCAGAAATACGTGATCGTTAAGAGGCGGTGTGGGGGTCGAGAAGCACCTACAGGTGTCATTGTAGGGTAGGCAAAGCGAAGCTGGCCCGAGCGCCGGTCACGCCCGGGACATGCAGTGGGCACGGCGCGTTGAGTGCGCCTTTGCCTGCCTACATCCCCTCACCGCCCCTGCCCGGCAAACTCGTGCTTGGTGTCATGGCCGCCCAAGAACACCAGAATGCCGGCGAGCAGCGGCAGCACGGCGAGCACCAGCAGACCGGTCGAGGTCTGGCCGGTGGCTTCCTTGACCCAGCCGATCAGGTACGGTCCGCCGAAGCCGGCGAGATTGCCTATCGAGTTGATCAGAGCGATGGCGCCGGCGGCCGCCGTGCCGGAGAGCCAGGCGGTCGGCAGGGTCCAGAACACACCGAAGCAGCAGAACACGCCGATCGCCGCAACCGTCAGCACCAGCATCGTCAGGGTAGGGTCGGTGAGATAGGAGGAGACGGCGAGCGCGACGGCGGTGAGCAGCAAGGGCGCTCCGACATGCATCACGCGCTCGCGCGTGGCATCGGAGTGCCGCGCCCACAGGACCATGGCGATGGTGCCGAACAGATACGGGATCGCGGTGACGAACCCGGTCTGCGCATTGGTCAGCCCGAACGCCTTGACGATCTGCGGCAGCCAGAACTGCATGCCGTAGAGCGCGCCGACGAAGCCGAAATAGATCAGGCTGAGCGCGATCACCTTGGGCGAGGACAGCGCTTCGCCGAGCGAGACATGCTTCACCGCCTGCTTGGCCGCGATCTCCGAATCGAGCCTCGCCTTGAGCCAGGCCTTCTGCTCGCCAGACAGCCAATCCGCCTTCTCCGGCTTGTCGGTGAGGTAAAACCAGGTGACGATGCCGAGCAGCACGGACGGGATGCCCTCGATGATGAACAACCACTGCCACCCCTTCAGGCCCATCATGCCGTCGAGCCCGAGCAGCAGGCCCGAGACCGGCGCGCCGATCACGGTCGAGACCGGCACGGCGATCGCGAAGGCCGCCAGGAACCGGGCGCGGTATTCGGCCGGATACCAGTAGGTGAGATAGAGGATGATGCCGGGGAAGAAGCCGGCCTCGGCGACGCCGAGCAGGAAGCGCAGGACGTAGAAGCTCGTCACGCCGCTGACGAGCGCCATCAGGGCGGAGATGATGCCCCAGGTCACCATGATGCGGGCGATCCAGCGGCTGGCGCCGAACTTCTCCAGCGCCAGATTGCTCGGCACCTCGAAGATGAAATAGCCGATGAAGAAAATGCCGGCGCCCCAGGAGAAGATCAGCGGCGTGAACTTCAGGTCCGCATTCATGGTCAGCGCTGCGAAGCCGAGATTGACGCGGTCGAGATAGGAGAAGAAGTAGGCCAGCACCAGGAACGGAATCAGGCGCCAGGAGATGGCGCGAATCGTGGACGTCTCGATGTCGCTCTTGTTGACGTTGCTGGCACCGCCGGCGGAATAGGTGGTGGTCTGGCTCATGGTTTCCCCGGGTTGTTGCTCTTTTAGGGCTGGTGGCGGTTTTGAGCATCGCGGGCGAAGAGTCAATGGAGCGAGCAATGCACGAGACGCAGCCGGATAAACCTGTTGCGCTGTTACGGACATCGCTGATCCGCGCCACCCTTGCCGTCGCGGTGATCGTATGCGGGCTGTCCCTGCGCTGGTACGGCTTTCCGCTCGGCCTGCCTGCATTCGTCGTGAAGTATGGCGGCTCGCTGTTGTGGGCCACGATGGTGTTTCTGCTGGCCGGGGTCTTGCTGCCGCGGCTGTCGCGCAGCCAACTCGCAGCCATCGCGGCGGTGATTGCGATCGTGGTCGAATTCTCCCGGCTGATTCATACACCATGGCTCGATGCGTTTCGGCTCACCACCGCCGGCGCGCTGCTGCTCGGGCGCATCTTCTCGCTGTGGAATCTGGCGGCTTACGCGGTCGGGATTGCGTTCGGCGTTTGGATCGATCGGGTGACCACAATGCGCGGTCTCGTAGGGTGGGCAAAGGTGCCTTAGCGCTTTGGCCACCCTACGAGACCGATGCCCGAGCTACTCCGCCAGTTGAAACCGCTCGAAGCGATCGAGTTCGTTCTCGATCACGTGCTTGAGCTCCTTGCGCCCTGCAGTCTTCTTCCCCTGCCCGACCCAGGTCCATTTCTGCATCAAGAGCTTTCTGGCCTGTCGGTCCGTCTTCAGGTCGAGCGCGGCGACGATCTCGTCGCCGACCAGCACCGGCAGCGCAAAATAGCCGAGCTTGCGTTTGGCCTTCGGCACATAGGCCTCGAACAGATGGTTGTAACCGAAGATGAGATTGGTGCGCTTGCGCTGGATGATCAGGGGATCGAACGGCGAGAGAATGTGGACGAGATCAGGCGAGATCGCCGTACCGTTCGCCTCGAGCGCGGCCGGCGCCGCCCAATGCTCCTGCTTGCCGGCGCCCTCGATCGCGACAGGCACCAACTCACCGCGGCGGACACGCGCGGTGATCAGGCTTGCGACCGCCTTCTTGCGCGGCGCATCGAGATGACAGATCGAATCGAGGCTCACCACGCCTTGCGACCGCAATGCGCGGTCGAGCACATAGGCCGTGATCTCCCTTGCCGAGGCGGGCCTCGGCGGCTTGTCCCATCCGAAATGTCGCGTCGTCAGCTCGTAGGTCTTGAGCATGCCCCGCCGCTCGCTGATGGTCACGGCACCGGTATAGAAGGCGAGTTGCAATGCCCGCTTCGAGGGCTTGCGGCTCTGCCACAGATGCTCCTTCTCGGTGAGCACGTCGTCCTCGATGTCGCGGATCGTCAGCGGGCCGGCCCGCACCAGGCGCATCACCTTGCGCGTGTCGGCCGGCTTCACCGAGGCGAACCATCTGTGTCCCTCCCGGCGGTGTTCGCGCATCGCCGGCAGAAAGAAGCGGAAGTCTTCAGCCGGAACGTAAGAGAGCGCGTGCGTCCAGTATTCGAACACGCGTTTGTCGACACTCTGGGCGTGGCGCAGATCGGCGCGGCGGTAGGACGGGATACGGCTGAACAGGATATGGTGATGGCAGCGCTCGATGACGTTGATGGTGTCGATCTGCACATAGCCGAGATGAGCTACCGCGTCCGCGACAGCCTGCGCTCCCACGCCGAACGGCGCGCGCTCGTCCAGCCGCTGGGCATGCAGCCAGATCTGCCGGGCCTGTGTCGTGGTGAGGGGAAGCGGTTTGGGCGCGCGTGACATTGCAGAACGCAATGTAGCGGGATTCGTTGGGGCAAACAAAAGGTGCAAAAGAAAACCGCGCTGCCATCTGCTGACAGCGCGGTCGTCGACGCTCGAACTATTTCGCGCTCATCTTCTGCGCCTTCATGTAGTGCTTGCAGGCGCCTTTCGCATTGCCTTTGCTCAGCTCGGTGTTGGCCGCAGCCATTTCCTTGGCCGTCGCTTGTTTGGCGGGCGAATCCACAGTTCCCATCCCCGTTATCGACTTGCCGAGCGCCTCGCCGGTGCAGGGCTGCATCTTCGCCGCAGAAGCCGGCGAGGCAGCGAACGCGGCAAGCAGAACGGCCGAAAGCAAGATCTTCATCGAATGTCTCCTCCGTAGAACAAAACCGGCGCCATGCCGGCCAACACGACAGCCATTCTTCAGCGACAAGTTTTCAGGGAGAAGACATTTTCGTTGCTGCACTGCAGTGCCAGCCCACGATTAGCGTGCGGCTTTTGGGCGCTCCCCGACGCTGCCCGTGGCAACATCCGGCTCACACACGGCCCTGCCGCGCCCCTCCGCCTGGCAGCGATAGACGTTGCCGGTGAGGCGGTCGACCAGCCAGATGTTTTCCTCGGTCGGTCCCTCCAGGCCGACATAACGGGAGGTCATTCCCGTGATCAGCGTGGACAGCAGGATCGCCACCGCAATCATGGCTGCGCCGATATAGATGGGCATCGCGTTCAGGTGCACTGTCCGGTCCGGCGGGCCGCCTCGATAGAACTGGTTGTAGTCGGTCGGCCTCGGCACTGGATGGAACTCAGCTCCCCGCTTGCGGACGAATTGTTGAATGATTGAAGCGTGCTAGGCGGGCATCTGGACGAATTCTTGTTCGCACGCGGACCTCGTGGCGACGCCTTTGCGACGATCGGTGCACGCGGGTTTGCCGGAACCCAGGGAGCCGGTTCGAAGCAGCGATCGCGGCAGATCAGGGTGACCTCGGCTCGCCAACCTTGGATGTGACCAAGATCACATCAAGCTCTTTGAACCTGCCCTAGGCTCGCAGCATCAAATCGCCATCAGGCGTAACAACGAGGATATGACAATGATCCGTTTTGATAAATTCTTTGGACTGAAGACGATGACTCTCACCGCCGCGCTGTCGATGACGGCGGGCCTGGCCATTGCCGGCGACAACAACGTCTCGACCGACAAGATCCTGGATGCCCTGAAGCCGAAGCCGGCAACCCGCGGCCTGTCCGTCGGTCCGCAGGTCGACACGACCGTGCAGGCCAAGGAAGCGACCTTCCTGAATACCGTACGCAACCGCTCGACCCGGTCGCTCTCGACCGGCGAGCGCGAGCAGATCGCTGAGCTCGCGGCGACCAAGCCGAAGATCGACCTGGAGATCCAGTTCGACTACAACTCGGCCGACATTGCCAAGACCTCGATGGCCTCGGTGCAGGCGCTCGGCAAGGCCCTGTCCGATCCGGCGCTGAAGGGCTCGACTTTCGTGGTCGCCGGCCATACCGACGCGACCGGCGGCGAAGAGTACAATCAAGGACTCTCCGAGCGGCGCGCCGACACCATCAAGAAGTATTTGGTGCAGAACTACGGCCTGAACGGCACCGATCTCGTCACCGTCGGCTACGGCGAGACCAAGCTGAAGGACGCCGCCAACGTCGCTGGCCCGGCCAACCGCCGCGTCCAGGTCGTGAACATGGACACCAAGACCGCGTCGAAATAAGTTCCAGGCATTGAGCAACCGCGCCGCCTGCCGCCTTGGCAGGCGGCGTTGTCATATCCAGCTCTGGAACAGCATCAGCCGGCCGAAGGCCCGCATGGAGATGCCCACAAAGGCCGCGGAAACCGGCAGCATGACCGCAAAGCCGGCCGCGGCGACGCCGACATAGGCCCACAGAATCCAACGCGGCAGCCCCTCCCGGCGCAGCACATAGACCAGCGCGAGCGACGCCGCGGTCGCGGCCGGCAGGTAGTAGTAGATGAAGCCGAGCGTGCGCGGCAGCAACGCCCAGGCCAGCCACGGCCCGAAATAGAACGCTGCGATCAGGAAGGCATCCCAGCGCCGCGCCACGACGAAGTCGCGCAGCACCACAGCGAGCGCGATCAGCGCCGGCCACAACACCAGCGGATTGCCGAGAAAGACAATCGCGGAGACGTCGTCCTCCGGGCTCTTGTCGAACAGGAACCAGACGGGACGGGCGAGCAGCGGCCAGGACGGCCACGAACTCATATAGGTGTGGCCGGCAATCGCGGTCGTCGTGTTGTCGGCGAAGATCCGGCGCTGGGCCTCGATCAGGTCCGGCAGCGACAGGCCGTAGAGCGGAACGAAAGCGGCGAGGTAAGCCACGCCCGGCAGGACGGCGAAGAACAGCGCGGCATGATGCAGCCTGAAGCCGGGCCAGATGTCCGGCCGATACCAGTCGTCCGGCTTCGCGTCGGCGAACAGCGTGCGCCAGCCCTGCATCAGACGGATCACCGCAACGATGACGACGCAGACGCCGAGCGGAAAAAGTCCGCTCCATTTGCAGGCTGCGGCGAGACCGAACAAGCCGCCGGCGAGCGCGAACAGCGCCTGCGGCCGCTGTCGTCGAAAACCATGCATGAAGGCTGCGGTCGCAAGCAGACTGAGGCCGAGCGCAAAGACATCGAGCATGGCGATGCGCGCCTGCACATACAGCATCTGGTTCAATCCGGCGATCAGCGCCGCCGCGATGGCGGGCCCTTGCGCGGAGAACAGCGCGAGGCCGCACAGATAGATCGCGACGATCGCCAATGCGCCGAACAATGTCGCGGGATAGCGCCAGCCGAGCGCGTTGTCGCCGAAGGCCGCGATCGAGGCCGCGATCAGCTCCTTGCCCAGCGGCGGATGCATCGGATTCAGCATCGGTTGCGACATCGCCGGTGCCAGCATCTGCCGCGCCGCCGGCACGTAGTGCACCTCGTCGAAGACGAACTTCTCCGGCGCCGCCAGGCCGATCAGCAGCGCGAGATGGGCAATCAGGAAAATCGCGACAGCAATGACTGCGCTCCGCGACACCTTTGGAACTGCGGACGTTTCGATCGGCTGCTGTGGGGATGTTTTACGTGGCAAATTTGCGTCACCGCGGACAAAAAAAGAGAGCGCGATTTTCATTGAACGCATTCTGCCGCAACTGTCACTAAGCATAACGCACGTCCCGCGCCGCTTGTGATAATTCCGCCACATCGCAAGCATGCGCGATCCGGTACGATCAGGGACACATCGATCGGTTGCGAAATGAATTTGCGTTTCTTGTTTTTCCCCACCCTGTTGTCAGTCGCACTATGTGCGTCGCCCAGCGCGCTGGCACAGACGCGCGTCGGCGAAGCCGTCGTGATCCAGAACGAAGTGGTGCGCGTGGCCGCGACCACGACGCCGATCAGCGTCGGCGACAGCATGCTGCGCGACGAGACCGTGCGCACCGGCGCCGACAGTGCGGCGCGCTTCGTGATGGCCGACAGCACCAACCTGTCGCTCGGCCCCAGCGCCACGCTCAAGCTCGACCGCACCGTCTTCAACGGCGAGCACAGCTATCGCGACGTCGCGATCCGCATGACCACCGGTGCTTTCCGTTTCGTCACCGGACACTCCGACAAGGCCGCCTACAAGATCACGACGCCGCTTGCGACCATCGGCGTGCGCGGCACCACGCTCGACATCCTCTCGCAGCGCGGGCGCTCCGTCGTCGTGCTTCAGGACGGCGCGGCCAGCGTCTGCACGAAGAGCTCCCAGTGCGTGCAACTCACTCAGCCTGGCGACACCGCGATCATCACCTCGACCGGGGGCAAGGTGAGCATCACCAAGGCGAATACGCCGCCCTGGACGTTCGCCGCCAACTGCGCGGCGAGCGCCGGATTGTGCGCGGTCAACCAGTACGCCGGCGCCTCGCCGACCATCACGCCCGCCGTCCAGGACGACGGCATGCTGTGCGGGCGCTGACGATGGCAAAATTCAACGTCAGGCGCCTCATCCTTGCCGCTGCGCTGACCGCAACTGCGGCGTTTGCGTTTGTCCCACTCAATGCCAGCCCGGCGGCTGCGCAGGCGGCGGAGTGCGAATCCGGGTGCGGTGAACCGAATCCCAATCCGTCCCCGACCTATTCTCCCTCGCCGTATCCGTCACCCACGCCTACGCCCTCCCCGTCGCCGAGCCCGTATCCGTCGCCATCGCCGAGTCCGTACCCCTCGCCAAGCCCGACGCCGACCGGCGCCGGTTCCAGCGGCAATTCGCTCGGTGGCCTCGCGGGCCAGCGCTTCAACCAGATGATCACCAACCGGGTGCTCGGCACGGTGCTGCTCGGCGTCAACGAGCAGATCAATTGCGGCGACTGCGTCAGCGCGTTCGGCTCGGCCGGCTCGTTCTCCGCCGGCATCCACGGCCGCAAGGCGCTGACCAACAATCTTTCGCTGCTCGCCGGCATCGCCTATACGCACTACGATGGGCGCGGCTACGAGATCACCAGCGCACCGATCGGCGCTTTCGCGCTGCGCTACGACTTCACCGATTGGGGCTCCTCGCGCCCGTTCTTCGACATCGGCACGATCCTGACACCGTGGGAGAAGGCGCGCTACACGCGCAGCTACGACACCAGTCTCGGCCCGGTGAGCGTGACCAGTTCGACCAACGCCTCGAACTACGCCGTCTACGGTCGCGCCGGCTGGATAAGTCGCATCTCGCCACGCGACGAGGTCGCGGCGTCGATCGAGGTCTGGCAACTCTGGCAACGCGTGTCGGGCTACAGCGACAGCACCGTGGCCTTCAATCCATTCGATGCCAGCATCGCGACCGGCACCGACCGCACCAGCCTCGTCAAGATCGGCGGCCAGTGGACACACCTCTTCGGCAGCAACATCGAGACCAACATCAATGGCGGCTGGGTGCAGTCGTTTGCGAGTCACAGCGGCATCGTCGCGACCGTGACCGGCACCGGGACGGTGGTGCCGACCATGGGCAACCAGGGCTGGTTCGAATATGGCGGCCGCCTCGGCTTCCGCGTGCAGAAGGGCTGGATCGTCGATCTCTTTGCCAACGGCACGCTCGGTCCGCAGCCGGTCGGCAATACCATCCACGGCGGCGTGGGGCTGCGGATCAACTATTAGGACGTCGTCGTCCCGGACAAGCGGAGCTCCCGACAACGCGTAGCGCTGTCTCGAGCCTGGCGCCGATCCGGGACGACAGCGAGTAGGGAACGAGCTTGCGGCTCACGCCGCTGACTTCCCCTCGAACGCGCGGCGCACGGCAGCAATGTCGAGCTTGACCATCTTCATCATGGCCTGCATCGCGCGCGCGGCGGCAGCCTTGTCGGGGCTCGACAGGAATTCGAACATCACTGTCGGCACCACCTGCCAGGCCACTCCCCAGCGATCCCTGAGCCAGCCGCATTGCTCTTCCTTGCCGCCATGGGCCAGGAACGCATTCCAAACGCTATCGACCTGTGCCTGGTCGTCGCAGTGAATCATCAGCGAGATGGCGTGGGTGTATTCCATCTTCATCCCGCCGTTGAGCGCGACCAGCGGCTGGCCGGCCACCGTGAACTCGACGACGAGCACGGAGCCTTCCTTGCCGGAGGGACCGTCCGAAACGTTGCGCTGGACGCGCGTGATCGCCGAATTCGGAACGAGCGAGACGTAGAACTTTGCGGCGTCCTCGGCATCGCCGTTGAACCACATGCAGGGCACGAGCTTGGACATCTTGGATGCTCCTCTTCAGATCTTCCGGGTTTGGATCAGACGTTCGCCATCTCGGGCTGCCGAGGGGCCGCCGCGAGATCCATCCACTTCACACCCCACATGTGACCATCCGGATCCTCGAAGCTGCGGCCGTACATGAAGCCGTATTCGTCCTTCGGACTGGGATCGGCCACGCCGCCCGCCGCCTCGGCCCTGCCGATGATATCGTCGACCTCGCTGCGGCTGTCCGCGGACAGGCAGAACAGGACCTGGTTCGAGGTCCTGGCATCTGCGATCGGCTTCGGCGTGAACTGACGGAATTTGTCGTGGGTCAGCAGCATGGCGAAGATGGTCTCGGAAAAGACCATGCAGCTCGCCGTGCCGTCGCAGAATTGAGGATTCTTGACTGCGCCGATCGCCTCGTAAAAGGCGGTCGCGCGCTCGAGGTCGGTCACCGGCAGGTTGACGAAGATCATCTTGGGCATCGCAAGCTCCTTGGGCGGGTTCTGCCCAAGGACGGACGAGCCAGCGGCGGTCCGACACTGCTTCCGACTATTTTTCGACCCGAGCTGCGAGGTTCTCCCGCACCGAAATCGGCCCTTTCGGGGCGGCCTTACTTCTTCTCGTTCGGATCCCGGTGCACCGGGTCGATCCACAGCACCGTTTCAGGCTTTTCGACCGGCTCGATGTCCAGGTTGATGGCCACCGCCTCGCCGTCGCTGCGCACCAGCACGCATTCCAGCACCTCGTCGGGACTGGCGTTGATCTCCTGGTGCGGCACGTAAGGCGGGACGAAAATGAAATCGCCGGGGCCTGCCTCCGCGGTGAATTGCAGGCTCTCGCCCCAGCGCATCCGCGCCTTGCCCTTCACGACATAGATGACGCTTTCGAGGTGCCCGTGATGATGCGCACCGGTCTTGGCATCCGGCTTGATGCTGACCGTGCCAGCCCACAATTTCTGCGCGCCGACGCGCGCGAAATTGATCGCGGCCGCGCGGTCCATGCCCGCCGTCGAGGGCACGTTGGTGTCGAGCTGGTTGCCGGGAATGACGCGCACGCCGTCATGTTTCCAGCGATCGTCGTGATCGTGGTCATGGTGGGAATGCGAATGATCATGGCCGGTCATGGAGGCTTGCCTTCTGTTGGTTCCGTGTGCGGCAAACTAACCCGAAGCTGCGCCTGCGAGCCATACTAAATTCGGAACCCTCATAGCCGCGGGACGTTGTCATTGCGAACCAGATTGGAAGGAGAGTTTCATGGGTAGCACGACAGACAAGATCAAGGGCAACGCCAACGAGGCCATCGGCAAGGCCAAGCAGGGCATCGGTGAAGCCACCGGTTCCGAGCGCTTGAAGGGCGAAGGCGTGGTCCAGGAAGTGAAGGGCAAGGGCCAGCAGGCCATGGGCGATGCCAAGGACGCCGCGAAGGACGCGATGGACCGCGCTGCGGCGGCCGCAAAGCGCGCGGCGGAGTAACCGGCGCAGGACTGAAAAGAAGAGACCGGCCGCAAGGCCGGTCTTTTTTTGTCTGTTCTTGTTTGTGTGGTCATTCCGGGGCGGCCCGAAGAGCCGAGCCCGGAATCTCGAGATAGATTCCGGGCTCGATGCTCAGCATCGCTCCGGAAATGACGGTGAGGGTTATTTCACCGCGAGCAATTCCACGTCGAACATCAGCGTTGCGTTCGGCGGAATCACGCCGCCGGCGCCGCGGGCGCCGTAGCCGAGCTGCGGCGGAATGATCAGCGTGCGCTTGCCGCCGACCTTCATGGACGCGACGCCCTCGTCCCAGCCGGCGATGACGCGGCCCTTGCCGATGGGAAATTCGAAAGGCTCCTTGCGATCGACGGAGCTGTCGAATTTCTTGCCCTTCTGGCCGTTTTCATAGAGCCAGCCGGTATAGTGCATCACGCAGATCTGACCGGCCTGCGGCGAGGCACCTGTGCCGACGGTGGAGTCGATGATCTGCAAGCCTGAAGCTGTGGTCATGGTCTTTCCTGCGGTCTGGGCCGAGGCCGTGGTGGAAACGAAATGCGACACGCCTGCGATCACCGTGATCGCGAGTGCCGACATCAGGGTGAGGAGCGCGCGCTGGAAACGCTGCATGAGGCACCTTCCGTTTGGGGCGGAAGGTGTCTAGCGCAACGCGGGTAGGGTTTCCACCCCTCAGACCTCGATATTTTCCAGCCGGACCGGGAGCTTGCGGATGCGCTGGCCCGTTGCGTGATGGATCGCGTTGCAGATGGCCGCATTGGTGCCGACATTGGCGAGCTCGCCGAGCCCTTTGACGCCCACCGGGTTGATGTGATCGTCCTGCTCGGAGAGCATGATCACTTCGACGCCCGGGACGTCGGCATTCACCGGCACGAGGTAGTCGGCAAGATTGTCGTTGACGTAGCGCGCATTGCGCTCGTCGATTTCCGTGGCCTCCAGCAGCGCCGAAGACATGCCCCAGATCAGGCCGCCCATCAACTGGCTGCGCGCCGTGCGCGGGTTCATGACGCGCCCGCCGGCGAAGGCGCCGACCAGACGGGGGCAGCGGATCTCGTGCGTAAAGCGGTTGATGCGGACCTCCACGAACTCCGCGCCGAACGCATAGGCAATGTGGTCCTTCATCTGGTGGCCACCGACCAACCGGACTTGCCCGCTGTGCATGGCCTTGAACGAATCGAGCGGCGCACCTTCCGGCTTCCACTCGCCATATTCCTCGACCACGCCGACGCCGAGGGCATTGAACGCCTTCTCGATATCGACCGGACGGTCGCTCTTGGCGGCTTGGGCTGTCGGCGCCTGGCTGATGCCAACGGTCTCTTTGGCCTTGTCAGTGAGACTGTCAGGCATCACGGCCTTGAACAGGCGCTGGCGAATCTGGTCGCACACCATCATCACCGCCGAGCAGGTGCTCGCGGTCGAGTTCGATCCGCCCGCAACCGGTGCCGGCGGCAGATCGCTGTCACCCAGGAAGACGGCGACTTTCTCGAGCGGCACGCCGAGCCGCTCGGCCGCGGTCTGCGCGATCACCGTGTAGGCGCCGGTGCCGATCTCGTGACCGGCGATCTCGACGCGGGTACGGCCGTCACGCTGGAGGCGCACGCGGGCAGCCGCCGGGGCCATCTGGGTCGGGTAGCAGGTGGCGGCACAGCCATAGCCGATCAGCCAGTCGCCGTCCGACATCGATTTCGGTTGCGGCGAACGCTGCGCCCAGCCGAACGCCTTGGCTGCCTCGTCGAAACAGGCCATCAGCGAGCGCGACGTATAGGGCTTGCCGCCGATCGGCTCGACATTGGTGTCATTGATGCGGCGAAGCTCGACCGGATCCATATTCAGTTTCACCGCGAGTTCGTCCATCGCGCTTTCCAGCGCGAACAGATACGGCACCTCAGGCGGCGAGCGCATGAAGCCGGGCGTGTTGCGATCGGCGCGCACGATCGACACCAGGCTGGCGACGTTCGGACAGGCATAAAGCCGCGCCGTCGTCTTGGTGCCGCCGACGCAATAGGCGTCGGCACGCGAGGAGACTTCAGCCCCCTCATGCCTCAAGGCAAGCAGTTTGCCGTCCCGGCTCGCGCCGAGCTTGATCTCATGCCGCGTCTCGGCGCGGTACGTCGTGATGGTAAAACCCTGGTCGCGGGTCGGGACCAGCTTGATCGGACGATTCAGGCGCCTTGCGATGGCGGCGATGATGGCAGTGCGCGGCGTCATCGAGCCGCGCGAGCCGAAGCCGCCGCCGACATAGGGATTGACCACGCGCACCCTGTCGGCGTCGATGCCGAGCTGCTCGGCAACGCCGTTCTTCAGGCCGTAGACGAACTGGCTGCCCTCATAGATGACGAGGTTGCCACCCATCCAGAAGCAGCTGGTCGAGAACAGCTCCATCGGGTTGTGATGCTGCGTCGGCGTCTCGTAGGAGGCGGTCAGCTTGACCTCGGCCGCGTCGAACGCCTTGGCGAAATCGCCGACCTCGGGGTCTTCCTTGAACTGGGCACTCTGCCCCTTCGCAGCCGCCGTGGTTGTCCCGGGCGAGTCGAACGTGGCACTCGGCGCCGTGGCGGTGTAGCTGACCTTGACCCGGTTGGCCGCCTCGCGCGCGGCCTCATAACTTTCCGCGACGACGACGGCGATGATCTGGCCGTCATGGGCGATGTCGGCCGACCTCAGCGGCTGGATCGTCGTGCCCGCATAACCGCCATTGCTGAAAAGCTTCGACTCCTTCAGCTTCGGAGCATTCTCGTGGGTGACGATGTCGATCACGCCGCGGACACGCCGGGCGTCATCGAGATCGAAACCGTCGATGCGACCTCTGGCGATCGCACTGGTGACCAGGAATGCATAAGCCGGATTGTCCAGCGGCATGTCGGAGGCGTAGGTCGCGCGCCCCGTGACCTTTGCGGTCGCATCATAGCGCGGCACCGGTTGGCCCATATTCACCTTCGGCTCGGGAGCTGCAGCGGTCATGATCAGATCTCCATCGTTACGGCCTGCTGGAGCGCGCGCGCCACCACGCGCTTGCCGAGCGCGATCTTGAAGCTGTTGTGCCGACGGCCCTTGGCGTCCGCGAAGGCGGCATCCGCAACACGCTGCGCCAGGCCGTCGTCGAACTTCTGCCCCTTCAACACCGCCTCCGCCTCGCGCGCGCGCCAGGGCACGGTGGCGACGCCGCCGAGGGCGATCCGCGCGTCCCTGACCGTACCGTCCTGGACGTCGAGCGCGACCGCAGCCGACGACAGCGCGAACTCATAGGATTGCCGGTCGCGCGCCTTCAGATACACCGAACGCGGCCAGCGGCCGGAGATGGAGAAAGCCGAGATCAGCTCGCCCGGCCGAAGCGTTGTCTCGATGTCGGGCGTATGGCCGGGCGCCTTGTGCAACTCTGCGAACGGCATCTTGCGCGTGCCGGATCTGCCCGTGATCTCGACAACGGCATCCAACGCGATCAGCGCCTGGGCAAAGTCGCCGGGATAGGTCGCAATGCACTGATCGGACACGCCGAGCACCGCATGAATGCGGTTGACGCCGTCCATGGCGGCACAGCCGGAGCCGGGATTGCGCTTGTTGCAATTCTCGTAGGAGATGTCGCGGAAATAGCTGCAACGCGTCCGCTGCATCACATTTCCGCCGAGCGTCGCCATGTTGCGCAGCTGGGCACTCGCGGCGAGTTTGAGGGAGCTGGCAATCACCGGGTAGTGGCGCTGGACCCCGTCATGCGCGGCCACGTCGGACATCTTCGCGAGAGCACCGAGCCGCAGGCCGTCGCTGCCCGGCTCGATTGCCGCCCAGCCATCTGCAAGCGGATTGATGTCGACGATCGCGGCCGGCCGCATCACATCGAGCTTCATCAAGTCGATCAACGTGGTGCCGCCCGCCAGCGGCTGCGCCGCGGCCTTGGTCAGCGCATCGTTCGTTGCCGCGGCGGCGCTGAGCGCCTGCACGGCCGCGGTCGGGTCTGTTGCCCTTTGATACGAGAAAGGTCGCATGCGACTAGCCCTTCATGATCTCGGGCGCCGCCTGCTTCACGGCGGCGACAATGTTCGGATAGGCGGCGCAGCGGCAGATGTTGCCGCTCATATATTCGCGGATGTCGGCCTCGCTCCCCGCATGCCCCTCCTTGACGCAGGCGACGGCCGACATGATCTGGCCTGGCGTACAGTAGCCGCACTGGAATGCATCGTTGTCCACAAAGGCCTGCTGCATCGGATGCAGGCGGTCGTCGGTGGCAAGGCCCTCGATGGTCGTGATCTCCTGCCCTTCCGCGGCGAGTGCGAGCGTGAGACACGACACCACCCGCCTGTCGTCGATCAGCACGGTGCAGGCGCCGCACTGGCCATGGTCGCAGCCCTTCTTGCTGCCGGTGAGCTTGAGATGTTCGCGCAGTGCGTCGAGCACTGTGGTGCGTGCATCAATGCTCAGGCGCTTGTCCTGGCCGTTGACCCGCAGCGTGACGTCGACGGGAAGCGATGGATCCCGTGCGGCGGGGGCCATGGCCTCCTCCGCGGCCGCGCGCGCCGCAATCGGGACGAGCGCACTGCCGGCCGCGCCAGCCATGAAGGCGCGCCGATCGAATACTGATTGTTTGGAACCTGGTTTGTCGGACATCGACGCCTCCGCCGCTATGCAAAGCAGCGCAGGCCAGCGCCGCTCATCGCCCCTCAACCAGATGCGATGAGCTCCGTTCCGAACGAGAAAGGGCGATGCAGCAATTGCCGCATCGCCCTTCGTCAACTTTTCCTGATCTTGAGCGGGGAACTCGCGCGCTCAGTACCCCAACGCGCAGCCGTCCTTGCGCGGATCGGAACCGCCGGTCAGCGTGCCCTTGTCCCAATCGATCCAGATCGCCTGGGCGCCGCCGAGCGGGCTGACCACGCTGGTCGTCTTGTGACCGAGCTTCTTCAGGCCTTCGACGATCGCGGCCGGCACGCTGTCCTCGAGCTGATATTGGCCCTCGTAGTGCAGGCCGCGCGGCATGTCGATCGCCTCCTGCACGTCGCAGCCATAGTCGAGGATGTTGGTCACGACACGGGTCTGGCCGACCGGCTGGTACTGTCCGCCCATCACCGCGAACGGCATCACGGAGCGGCCGCCCTTGGTGAGCAGGCTCGGCATGATCGTATGGAGCGGGCGCTTGCCACCGGCGATGCAATTGGGGTGGCCCGGCTGGATGCGGAAGCCGCCGGCGCGGTTCTGGAACAAGACGCCGGTCTTGTTCGAGACGATCGCCGAGCCGAACGAATGCGCGATCGAGTTGATGAACGAGCAGACGTTGCGGTCCTTGTCCACGACGGTGATGTAGATGGTCGAGGGATTCATCGGCGGCGCAACGTTCGGCAGGTCGAGCATGCCGTCCATGCGGATCTTGGCGATGTGCTCGTCGCAGAACTCCTTGGCGAGGATCTTCGCGACCTCGATCTGCATGTGCTCGGGGTCGGCGACATGCAGCTCGCGATGCATGTAGGCGATGCGCGCGGCTTCCGCCTCGAGATGGAATCGCTCGATGCTGAGCGGCGCGTATTTCGTCAGGTCGAACCGCGACAGGATGTTGAGCATCAGCAGCATGGTGAGGCCGGGTCCGTTCGGCGGGCATTGCCAGACGTCGTAGCCCTTGTACATGGTGCCGATCGGCGACGTCGTCTCGGTGGTGTGCGCGGCGAAATCGTCGAGCGTGTGCAGGCCGCCGATGCCCCTGAGGGTCTCGACCATGTCTTCCGCGACCTCGCCCTTGTAGAAGGCATCGCGGCCGTTTTTGGCGATCGCGCGCAGCGTCCTGCCGAGCTCGGCCTGGCGGATGACGTCGCCGGCCACCGGCGGCTTGCCGTCCGGCAACAAGTAACGCACCGTGTTGGTGCCACCCTTCAGCTTTTCGAACTGGTTCTTCCAGTCGAAGGCGATGCGGGGCGCGACGACATAGCCTTCCTCGGCCGCCTTGATAGCGGGCTGGAGCAGCCGGTCGAAACCGAACTTGCCATGATCGCGCAAGACGGTCGCGAAGGCATCGACCACACCGGGGATCGACACCGCATGCGCCGAGGTCAGCGGCACGGAGTTGATCTTGCGTTCGAGATACCAGTCGGCGTTTGCCGCCTTCGGCGCACGGCCGGAGCCGTTATAGGCGATGATCTTGCCTTCACCCCGCGGCTGGACCAGCGCAAAACAGTCGCCGCCGATGCCGGTCGATTGCGGCTCGATCACGCCGAGCAGGGCCGAGCCGGCGACCGCGGCATCCACCGCCGTGCCGCCCTCGCGCAGCACCTCGATCGCCGCGAGCGAAGCCTGCGGGTGGGAGGTCGCCACCATGGCGTTGGTGGCATGGACCGTTGACCTGCCGGGGAAATGAAAGTTTCTCATCGAATTCTTGCTCTCTTGGCCGTGGATGCGCGCGCCGCACCGTCTTAGGAAAACCGGGTCTTCATGACACATTCCGGCCGGCCGGGGCAATGCTGGCATACCAGGAAATGGCTGCCATCCGCTGGGCGTATAGACCTTCCGGGATCAGTGGCCATGCGGGTTTTCTGAGCGGCGGCCGCCTGCTAAACGAGCCGCCATGTCTGATCCGAATTCGCTCACCAAGGTCGCCGCCTTCTATCAATTCGCCGCCCTCCCGGATTACCGCGAGCTGCGCGAGCCGCTGCGCGCGTTCTGCGCCGGCCTGGCGCTGAAAGGCAGCGTGCTGCTGGCGCAGGAGGGCATCAACGGCACTCTCGCCGGCGCGCCGGAGGCGATCGACGCTCTCGCTCATGAGCTGGCGCACGGCGACATGTTCGGCGGCAGGCTCGACGATCTCGAATTGAAATTCTCGACCGCCGAAGCGATGCCGTTCGGACGGCTCAAGGTGCGGCTGAAGAAGGAGATCGTTACGCTCGGCGATGAGGCCGCCGATCCGACCCGCCAGGTCGGCAGCTACGTCGATGCGAGCGAATGGAACGCGCTGATCTCCGCACCCGACACGCTGCTGCTCGACACCCGCAACGCCTTCGAGGTGGCGATGGGCACCTTCGAAGGCGCCGTCGACCCCGGCATCAGGAGTTTTGGTCAATTCAAGGATTTTGCCGCAGCCGCGCTCGATCCGGCAAAGCACCGCAAGATCGCGATGTTCTGCACCGGCGGCATCCGCTGCGAGAAGGCGAGCGCACATCTGCTCGCGCGCGGCTTTGCCGAGGTCTATCACCTCAAGGGCGGCATCCTCAAATATCTGGAGGAGGTACCGGAAGCGCAGAGCCGCTGGCGTGGCGAATGCTTCGTGTTCGACGAGCGCGTCGCGCTCGGCCACGGTTTGCGCGAGCGGAGCTTGCTCGAACAAGATATGGAGCAAGGCCGTGACGAATGAGATCAAGAGTCTGGGCGAGCGCATCGACACGCTGGAGACGCGGCTCGCCTATCAGGACGATACTATCGAGACGCTGAACCAAACCATCACCGCGCAGTGGAAGCAGATCGATCTGCTGACGCGGAAG